>JAPWUQ010000044.1 GCA_028275445.1 Anaerolineae bacterium
GTGTGGCGCAGGAGCGCGCCGCGGAGGCGCAGAACTGCATCACGCCGCCCACACCGACCCCGACCATGACGCCAACCTTCACGCCGACCGTGCCTCCGACGCCCACCCGGCCGGCCACGCCGACCCCAGTCCCGACCGCCACGTTCACGCCGGCGCCGCCGCCACCCACCCAGCCGCCGCCGCCACCGCCGCCCACTCCCACACCCCCGCGCTGAGGCGGCAGGCATGGGCCGGCGGATAGAGCCGTTCCGATAGGCGTATTCTCGGCGCCATGGTCACGCGATCATGGCGCCTGCCTTATATGGGGGAAGGCAAGGAGCGACACCCCCTACCCCGGCCCCTTCCCCCACATGCGGGGAAGGGGATCGGGGATGGGGCGTTGGACCGGATGGACAGCTATATGTTTCCCAACGCCCTCTTGCAGGAAGGCATCATGTCATGAAGAGAAATCCCTACCGCCTGCGGTATATGATTATGCTGGCGGCGCTGAGCTTCACTGCCCCGCTGGTGTGGGCGGCCGCGCTGTACATGCCGGCGCCGGCCGGGAGCTGGATGCCGGCCGGCGGGCCTCAGGCGCCGGCACTGCAGATGGTGATGGTGCCGGGCCGGCAGGGCGGGAACTGGCTGGCCGCCAGCTTCGAGGGCGAGGGGGTGTGGAGCCTGCCGGCCGGCCCCTTGACAGATACAAGCTGGTCCCGGCTGGGGGAAGGACTGCCGCGCTCCCTGACCGATGGGATATCGGCCGTCGCACTGGCCAGGCTGGCGGATGGGCGCCTGCTGGCCATGCTGGCGGATGGGAGGATGTGGGTGCTGGCGGACGAAACAGGGGCGTGGCGGTCAGCGGTCTCACCGGTGTACCCGCCGCGCGCCGGCCTCCTGAGCGCCGGCGCCAGCGGCACGCTCTACTTCGCGCTCCACACCCTGCTGTACCGCAGTGACGACGCCGGCCAGCACTGGAGCAAGCTGTCCCCGCCCCCGCAAAGTGCGGATATCATGTGCCTGCTGGCGGATGCGCCGGCCCCCGGCATGCTGGCCATTGGCACGCGCGCCGGCGAGCTTCTCATCACTGCGGCGGATGGGGCTTCCTGGCAGACCGTTGGCTCGCTGGGCCAGGGAGCGGTCTGCCGCGCCCTGGCCGGCGACGGCCGGGGCGGCCTGTATGCGGCGGCTTCTGCCGGCCTGTACCACTGGCGGCAGGAGAACGGGAGATGGGTCGCGGATGCAGTGGATTTCGCCGGCGAGGATGTTACTGCTGTCCTGATCGCTGGATCGCGCCCGCCCGTGCGCTTTGCGGCCCTGCGGCACGGGGGTGTGTGGATGCGGCAGGCGGAGGATGACGAGTGGAAGCCCGTGGGAAGCGGGTTGGAACATCTGGAGCTGAGGGTACTGGCGCTCGATGAAGAGAGCGGCGCGCTGTACGCCGGCACGCCGCGCGGGGTATGGTGGACGCTGATCGAACTGCCGCCGGCAGAGCCGTCTCCGCCGGCGGTGAAGCAGACGCCGTCCCCGGCGCCTACCGCCAGCCCGACCCGCACCCGCACGCCCACCCTGATGCCCGCCCGCACGCCCACGCCCAGCCCGACGGCTACCAGGACCGGGACTCGACCGACTGCGGCGCGCTCGCCGACGGCGACCAGCACCTTCACCCCATCGGCCTCGCCCTCGCCGACGAGCACCGCCAGCCCGACGCCCACGCCGCGCCCAACCGCGACCAGCACGCCCACGGAGACGCCGGCGCCCACACCGACCGATACGCCGGCCCGGCCGGCGCCGGCCACACCGACGCCGGCGCGCTAAAGGGCGGAGAGAAGGCCTGACGATGGAACGGAAAGGGGAGACATTCGGTTATCGCGAACCCGTAGAACATACCGAGCTGTTTGCCCTGGAACTGCGATTGGCGGCCGCCACCCGCCTGATCATCGCCGCGCTGGGGTTGGCCCTGCTGGTGACGGGCGGCCTCCTGCGCGCGCCGGCCCTGGCGCTCCTGCTGGTGTACGTTGTGTTGGGCACCATGTTCAGCGTACTGCCGGCGGCCAACTGGCTGATCCCGCAGGTGGGGCGTGCCCTGATCCTGGCCGGCACCGTCCTGGATACGGCCTATATCTCCTGGCTGGTCTATCAGGACGGCGGCGCGACCAGCCGGCTGTTCCTGCTGTATCTGCTCCCGCTGTGGAAGGGGGCACTGCTCTATCCCTACATGCCCCAGGCGCTTATGCTGGCGGTGCTGTTCGCGCCGCTGTACGTGGCGGCGGCCTTTGCCGCGGCCGGCAGTTTCTATTTCGTGCGCCAGGCGGATTTCCTGGCGACCTATGCTTTGCTCTTCGCCATGGCCGGCCTGAGCGCCTACGCCGGCCACACCTTCAGCGTGCGCCAACAGCGCATCCGCCGGCTGTATCACCTCCTCAGCACCAAAAACCTCGACCTGGAGCGCAAGACCTCGGTGCTCCAGCGCACCGCCACGGAGCTGAGCAACCGCGTGGTGGAACTGCGTTCCCTGCAGGAGGGCATTAAGGCCATCAGCTCCGCCCTGGCGCTGGAAGATGTACTGCGCCTGATTGTGGAGAACGCTTCGCAGGTGCTGGCCGGCAGTCCCTGCTACCTGGCTGCTGTGGAGCAGGAGGGACAAAAGCCGGCCCTCCTGACCTGGACGGCGACGTCCGAGGAAGCCCCTGCGCCGGCCCTGCTGGCCCTGCTGGAGCAGGTGGCGCAGTCCATTGTGCAGGCCGGCCAGCCCGTTTCCCACCCACATGTGGTGCGGGATATGCAGTTTGGCGAGCAGGCCGGGCTTGCCGACCAGGCGCTGATCGGCGCGCCGCTGATGGTGGAGGGCCGGCCGCTGGGCGCGCTGATGGCGCTCTCGCCCCGCCCCTTCACCGATGAGCAGTTGGACCTGTTGGCCGCCTTTGCCGACCAGGCCGCCGTGGCGTTGAAGAACGCCCGCCTGTACCGCGACCTGGCGCAGGAAAAGCGGCGCTCCGAGGAGAAGAGCAGTGAGCTGGAGGCCATCGTGCGGGGCATCGGCGACGGCGTCATCGTCACCGACGCGCAGCTCCGGCTCGTGCTCATCAATCCCAGCGCCATGCGCATCTTTGGGCTGACCAGCCCGCCCATCATGGGCCAGCCCCTGCGCGCCTATGTGCGCAACGAGGCCCTCCTGGAACTGCTGGAGGAGACGCGCAAGGCGCCGGCGCAGATGGCGGTGCGGGAAATTCCCCTGCCGCCCACGCGCGATCGCCAACCGGTCTATCAGGGCCTGGCCTCGGTCCTGCGCTCCGCCGACGGGGACATCAGCGGCATTGTCACCGTACTGCGGGACATCACCGGCCAGAAAGAGCTGGAGCGCATGAAGTCCAATTTCCTGTCGGTCATCTCCCATGAGCTGAAGACCCCGCTCCATTCCATCAAGGGCTTCGTGGACATCATCCTGATGGGGAAGACGGGACCCATCAACGAGGTTCAGCGCGACTTCCTGAGCACGGTGAAGGACCAGACCGCTCAGCTCCAGCGCCTGATCAACGATTTGCTGGAATTCTCGCGGCTGGAGTCGGGGCAAATCAAGCTCCAGCCGGAGATGATGGCGGTTTCCAGCCTGGTGGACGAAGTGATGGAAAAACTGCGGCCCCTGGCGGAGCAGGGCGGGCTGACGCTGGTCAACGAACTGCCGGCCGATTTCCCCGCCATCGAGGCCGACCCTGTCCGCATGGAGCAAGTCTTCAGCAACCTGATTGATAACGCTATCAAGTTCACCCCCGCCGGCGGGACCATCACCGTGGCCGGCGAGGTCATCGCCGACGGCGTGCGCCTCTACTTTAAAGACACCGGCATCGGCATCCCCCTGGAAGAGCGGGAGCGCATTTTCGACCGCTTCTACCAGATTGAGGGCGGCCCCACCCGGCCGTACCGCGGCACCGGCCTGGGCCTGACCATCTGCAAGCACATTGTGGAACGCCATCACGGCCGCATCTGGGTGGAGGGGGAGCCGGGCCAAGGCGCGATCTTCGTGGTCGAACTGCCCCTGCGCCTGCCGCGAGAGGAAGAGCTGTCGCTGGACTTCTCGGCCCTGCCCTCCAGCTCGGCGCCTGAGCGGCGGGACGATGCCGGCGCTGGGCGGTGAAGGCCGGCGGGCGTGTCCCGCAGTTGGCGCGCCGGCCGGGATGTGCTATAATCGCATTACGTCAAGTCAGGAGCGCGCATCCAGCGGCAGGGGAACTTCTCTATGCACAGGCACGCACTTGTCGGCATCATCACATTGGGCGTCATCATCGGCCTGCTGGCCGGCTGTGCCGGAGCGCCGCCCTCCGCCGCGCCAACCCCTTCGCCGGCCGCCGTGCCCCAATCCCAGGCGCTGGCGACGCCGACGCCGGCCGGCCCCGTTACCCTGACCCTGTGGCACCGCTGGCCAGAGCGCTTCGCGGCCTCGGTGCGCCAACTGCTCGACGAGTTCGAGCAGACGGCCGGCATCCACGTGGAGATGACCTACCAGGCCAGCCTGCATGAGGCGCTGAACGAGGCGCGAGCGGCCGGCCGGCTCCCCGATGTGGTCGCCATGCCCGGCGATTACCTCTCGCTGGCGGTGGGGAATGGCTGGCTCCAGCCGGCGGAGCCTTTGTTCGACCCGGCCATGCTGGAGGAGACCTATCTTCCGGCCGGCCTGGAAGCCCTGCGCTATCAGGGGCATCTATGGGGCCTCCCCCTGAACCTCCATACCCAGACCTT
This sequence comes from Anaerolineae bacterium, assembly GCA_028275445.1. Classification (GTDB taxonomy): domain Bacteria; phylum Chloroflexota; class Anaerolineae; order JACIWP01; family JACIWP01; genus JACIWP01. The sequence goes on from JAPWUQ010000044.1 coordinate 4,717, forward strand.
TATCTACAACATGGACCTGATTTCCGAGGCGGAGCTGTCCGCCGATACCGCTGAGCTGGCGGCGAAGGCGCGGCAGTACCAGACCGCCCATCCGGGAATCTGGTACCTGGTGTATCCGGCGCGCAACGATGTCTTTTTCGCCGCGGCTTGGTTCTACGGCGCCGGCGCCTGGTACGCGCGCGAGGACGGCAGTGTGGGGTTGAACACGCCGTCGGCCGTGGCCGCGGCGGAATTCATCGCCTCCCTGCGGGAAATTATGCCGGCGGATATTGACCTCACGAAAGCGGACGCGCTCTTCAAGGCTGGCCAGGCCGCCATCACCATCAACGGCATCTGGTACCTGGCGGAGCTGGACGCGGCCGGCATCCGCTACGGCCTGCAGATCATGCCGGTGGTCAGCGCCAGCGGCATGCCGGCACGCCCCCTGGTGGCGGCGGATGGGCTGATGATCACCTCGCAGTGCCAGCGGCCGGCGGAGGCGGCCCGTCTCATCGCCTATCTGACCAACGCGGAGAACGCCCTGCGCCTGGCGCGGGGACACAGCGTCGTGCCGGCCAACCGCCTGGCCATCCAGCGCGCCGGCCAGGAAGGGCTGTGGATCGTGGCACACTATGCCCGGCAGGCGGAGCTGGGCCAGCCCCTGCCGGCCACCCCATACTGGCAGGCAGTCCTCCCCGCCGTCCGCGACGCCCTCGAGGCCATCTGGGATGGTCAGCCGCCGGCGGAGGCGCTCCAATCGGCGCAGACAGCGGCGGAACAGCTTATCGCGGGCCTGCGCTAGCCTGGCGCGGCAGATTCAGCCGGCATTTGCCCAGTTCCCCCGCGCCGCCCGGCTGATACAGCAGTACCTCCAGCCCGTCCACCTGTGCCCCCGCCGGCAGGCGGATGACGTAATCATCCCGCACCACCTCGCCCGCGCGCCAGCGCGAGAAGGGATAGGCGTTCCATGCCGGCGGATGGTCCTGCGCCGCCAGCGTGCCCTCCAGCCAGAGGTAACCGCCGGCCTGGAGAGGCCGCACGGATACGGTCATGTCCGCCAGGGGCTGGTGCGCCCGCCAATACAGCGCGGCATGGAAAATGTCTTTCTCCGCCGGCAGGATGTCCAGCCCTATCAGCTCCAGCCCCGGCACCGGGAAACAACCGGCGGGTACAGTGGGCGGTTGTGTCAGCTCCCAGCGGGGCTGACGCAGTGCCTCCACCAGATGCGCGCCGGCGGACCACCAGGCGGCCGGCTGGCCGATCTCCTGCTGGAACAGGGCCGCCGCCCCTATCGTCACGTAGAGCGGGCGGGGATCGCCGCCGGCCAGCCACTGCCGCGCCTGATAGGTATTGGCCGGCGCCACATCCGGCCGCTCCCCCCACACGGTGGTCAGGTACTGCACAGCGGCCATCTCTTCTGTCGTCCCGTAAATGAGCGCCCCGCGCGCCGGCGCGTCCGCCAGCAGAGCGCGTGCCAGCGGGATGGCGTCGTCATCCGGCCGCCGGCTTTGGTCCACGTGCGGGTAATTGGCGGCCAGCCGCAGGGCGATGAGCGCGATCATGCCGGCGGATGTCAGCCAAAGGGCCGGCGCTCTCTTCGCGGGAGGGAAGCGCCGCAGGAGGGCATCCAGCAGGCCGGCGAACCCCAACAGGACCAGCGGGTATATCGGCATGACGACCTGATACCAGTTGCCGAAACGGTCAATGTAGCTGAACAGCAGGTAGATGATGAGAGTGGGGTATATCAGCAGGGCGCGCGGCTTCCCCAGGAGCAGGATACCGGCCAGGCCGGCCAGGCCGACGCCCGGCGTCAGCTCCGCCAGAAACAGCCAGGGATAGTCCAGCGGCGCGCCGCCGAAGCTCCAGGTCAGTTCCGAACGGCCCTGTTGGGTGCTGAGGAACTCCCAGAACCATCTCCCGCCGCGCCAGGCAATGCCGCTCCAATCGGGGTGGGCGCGGCCGGCCCAGTACACGAAGAGATAGCTGGTCAGCGGCAGGATGGCCAAGACGGCGGCCTGGGCCAGCAGGCGCCGGCGGCGCAGTAGCCCGGGCTCCTGGCTCAGGTAGAACAGCAGTAGTCCAGGGACGATGAAGAGCACGGTGATGAGATTGCTGAGGGCAAAGCCGGCGTTCAGGGCGCTGTAGAGCAGATAGCGGTCGGCGCGCGACTTCTGCCAGCGAAAGGCCCACAGCACAAAGAGCAGGGTCTGGAAGACCGCAGAGGCGTACTGTTCAGTGGTGACGGCATAGTACCAGAAAAAGTAGGTGACGGCGTAGAAGCCGGCGGTCAGCCAGGCCAGCGGCCACCGGTCCGTGATCTCCAGAAGGACCATATAGAGCACGGCCAGGGAGGCCAGTGCCCACAGGGTGGAGAAGAGCGAGAGCACCTGGGTGGGGTTGAAAAAGGGCAGGACCGCCCGCCCAATACGGAACCAGAGCCATCCCAGCATGGAATAGACGGGATAGCCGGGGGCATTGGCCGGCCGGCCCAGCACCTGGGCGTACTGGTGTGTGATGAGGTCGCCGCCCAGCAGTTCCCCCACCCGCAGGCCGTCGTCCAGGGTCAGGAGATAAAGCGCGCCGGCCAGCAGGAGGAGCAGTAGGCCGGCCCAGCGCGCCGCGCGCCGCGAGGTGCAGGATACTGCTGGAATCCGGAACTGCTTCGTCGTGGCTCCGATGGCTTGCATCTCCGCTGACAGCGTTCTGCGAGCCGAATTTCCCCTTAATATACCGACCTACCCTTCCATCGGCAAATTGACGGGGTACCCTCCCCGCGTGCAGGGAGGGCCGGGGGGCCGCTCCGCAGGGCAACCGCACGTGGGGGCGAGGCATGGGTCGCCCCTACATTTTGCCGGCGCCATGCTCCCATTGTATAATGCAGGGACCTGGTACGCGGACTCCATCCGGAAGGAGAGGGTTGGCCGGCCCATGGGCCTGAACCGACGTGACATATGGGCAGTGGCGCTCATCGGCGCCCTGGCGCTGTGGATGTTCTGGCCGGTGACGTTGGGCGGGAAGACGCTTTTGCCGGCCGATAACCTGTTCACCTTTGAGCCTTGGCGCACCTTCGCCCAGCAGTGGAACGCCGCCGTCCCCCACAACGAACTGCTCAGCGACCTTATCCTGGAGAACTACGCCTGGAAGACCTTCATCCGGGAAAGCATCCGGGCGCGCGCCCTGCCGCTCTGGAACCCCTATATTTTCGCCGGCATCCCCTTCCTGGCCGCCGGCCAGCACTCCGCCCTGTACCCCTTCAGCATCATCTTCTACATCCTCCCGCTGGCCCACGCCTACGGCTGGTTCAGCGCCCTGCAGTTGATGCTGGCCGGCCTGGCGATGTACGCCTTCGCGCGGGTGCTGGGCATCCGCCGGCTGGGGAGTCTGGTCGCCGCCATCACCTACATGTTCAGCGGCTTCTTCATCGTCAGCGTCGTCTTCTCCATGATCATCGCCGCGGCGGCCTGGCTGCCGGCGCTCCTGGCCATCATCGAGGTCATCATCCAGCGGCATGCGGAGCGCCCGGGCGGGGCACGGCGTTCCGCCCTGCCGTGGGTGGCCGCCGGCGCCGTCATCCTGGCGGTGCAGTTCCTGGCCGGCCATGTGGAGATCAGCATCTACACCCTCATGGTGATGGCCCTCTACGCCCTGTGGCGGCTGGCATGGCTGGCGCGCGACACGCGCGATCTGCACCTTACCGCCCGCGCCATTGGCCACCTGGCGCTGATGGGACTGCTGGGGCTGGGCCTAGGAGCGGTGCAGTGGGTGCCGCTGTACGAGCTGGTGTCGCGCAGTTTCCGCGAGGGCTCCGCCAGCTATCAGGACGTGGTGGGCTGGGCCTATCCGACCCGTCAGATCATCACTTTCTTCATTCCGGATTTCTTCGGTAATCCGAGCCACCACGGCTACTGGGATATCGTCCTGCGGCAGTGGATGCCGGCGGAGCGCAATGCCCTGGGCGAGCCGATCCAGAACATCTTCTGGGGCATCAAGAACTACGTCGAGGCCGGCAGTTGGGTGGGTACCTTCCCCATCCTCCTCGCCGCTGTCGCGCTGACCGCCGGCCGGCGCACCCGCCGCGAGGCCTTCTTCGCCCTGCTGGCCCTCATTTCCCTGCTGTTGGCTTTCGGCACACCCCTGTACGCCGTGCTCTATTACGGCGTGCCGGGCTTCAAGCAGTTGCATTCCCCCTTCCGCTGGGTCTTCCCTTATACGCTGTGTATGGCGGTGCTGGCCGGCATCGGCGCCCATGCGCTGGCCGATATCGTGCAGGGGAAGCGGCCCCTGCCGGCCGTCTGGCGGCTCATCGGCTGGGGCGCGGCCGCCGCCGGCGGCGCCGGCCTGCTGGCCCTTGCCGTGAGCCTGGCGCGTCCCGAGCCTTTCTTCGCCATCGGGGACTGGGTCCTGCGCCATTCCGAGCTGGCCCAGCGCGCCTTTCCGGACGGCCGCGCCTTTTATTCGTATCAGTTCCGCAACCTGCTCATCTTTTTCGCCTTTCTGTGCGCCGGCGGCATCGCTATCCTGCTGACGCGCTGGCCGCTCATGCGCCGGCGCTTCGGCCGCATCCTGCTCTGGAGCATCCTCCCCATCGGGCTGACGGCCGGGGAACTGTTCATCCTGGGGCATGGGTTCAACCCGGCGGTGGAGCCGGCGCTCCTATCGTTCAAGCCGCCGGCGGTGGCATTCTTGGAGGCGCAGGCCCGCCCCTTCCGCCTGACCACCTTCAACGCGCCGGGCGAGAAGACCTTTAACGCCAACGTGGGCATGTTCTACGGCCTGGAGGACGTGCGCGGCTATGATTCTATCATCCCCAAACAGTACGTGGAGTACATGGACCGCATCGCGCCGCAGGCCAACGAACTGCTGTACAACCGCATCGCGCCCATCTATATCCCCCAGTACGACGCCCTGGACTCGCGCCTGCTGGACCTGTTGAACGTGCGCTATGTGATGACCACGCACGCGATCCCCAACCCGGGATACCGCCTGGTGTACCAGGGGGAGGTGCGGATATACGAGAACCAGGATGCACTGCCGCGGGCCTTCTTCGTCGCCCAGGAAAAGGTCCTGCCGCGGCCGGCGCTCCTGGAATATCTGCCGGCCCTGGAGCCCACCCGCGAGGTCCTGCTGGAGGAAGAGCCGGCGCCGGCAGACCGCGCTGCGCTGGAGGCCGGCCGCGCCCCGACCCCCTATCGGCCGGCGGATGCGGTCCGCTATGCCATGAATTCGGTCGAGGTGGATATCACCGCGGACGGCGCCGGCTGGCTGGTGCTGGCCGACAGCTACTTCCCCGGCTGGAAGGCGTACGTGCGGCCGCAGGGCGGCTCCCAGGATGACGAGGTCGAGCGGCCCATTTACCGCGCCGATGGCAATTTCCGCGCCGTGCGGGTGGACGCCGGCCGGTATACCGTGCGCTTCGTCTACACTCCGATGAGCTTCAAGATCGGCCTGTTCACCGCCTTCCTGGCCGGCGTGCTGATCTTCCTCCTGCTCGCCTACTATGTCTGGCGCAAGGTTTACCGTGAAGAAGAGGGGGAGGATGCACTGCTCAAGCGCGTCGCCAAGAACAGCCTGACCCCCATGATCCTGTCGCTGGTCAACAAGGCCATTGACTTCGCCTTTGCCATGCTCCGCCTGCGCATCCTGGAACCGGTGGGGGAAGGGCGCTATGCCTTCGCCATCATCTTCATTGGCTATTTCGAGATCCTGACCCTGTTCGGCCTGGGGACCCTGCTGACGCGCGAGGTATCGAAGGACCGCTCGCGCGCCAACCGCTACCTGAGCAACACGGTGGTCCTGCGCATCATGCTGTGGTTGGCGGCCCTGCCGCTGATGGCGCTGGTCGCTTATATTTACTACCGCCTGGGGGCGCTGAGCGCGGACACCGCCGCCGCCATCGGTCTCTTCGCTATCGCCCTGTTCTTCAGCAACATCTCCGAGGTATTGAGCGCCGTCTTCTACGCCCATGAGCGGATGGAGATACCCGCCGGCCTCAGCGCCATCACCAACGTGCTGAAGGTGAGCCTGGGCACGCTGGTCCTGCTCATCGGCTGGGGCTTCGTGGGGCTGGCCGGCGTCTCGGTGGTGGTCAACATCTTCACCGCCAGCACGCTCTTCCTGCTGATGAGCCGGCTCTTCTTCCGCCCGCGCCTGGAGGTGGAGCCGGCCTTCCAGCGGGAAATGCTGAAGACCTCCTACCCCCTGATGATCAACCACCTGCTGGCAACGGTCTTCTTCCGCATCGACATGCTCCTGCTCAAGCCGATGCAGGGGGACCGCGTGGTGGGCTACTACAGCGCCGCCTACAAGTATATTGACGGGCTGAACATCATCCCCGCCTACTTCACCCTCGCTATCTTCCCGGTCATGTCGCGCTTCGCCGAATCGGCGCGCGACTCATTGAAACGGGCGTATATCGCCTCGCTGAAGTTCCTGCTGATGATCAGCCTGCCCATCGCCGCCGGCACGCCCTTCATCGCCCGCGAGCTGATCCTCATCCTGGGCGGCGGCAAGTTCCTGCCGCATTCCATGATCGCCCTGCAGTTGCTCATCGGCTTTCTGCCCTTCAGCTACATCAACAGCGTCACCCAATACGTGCTCATCGCCCTGGACGAACAGCGCTTCCTGACCAAAGCGTTCCTCATCGGCGTGTCCTTCAATTTCATCGCCAACCTGCTGTTCATCCCGCGCTTCGGGTATCAGGCGGCGGCGGTCATCACCGTGCTGTCGGAAATCGTCCTGCTGATGCCCTTCTATTACTGTGTGCGGCGCAATATCGGGCCGCTTCCCTGGCCGGCCATCGTGTGGCGGCCGGCCCTGGCCGCCGGCGTCATGGCCGCCGGCCTCTGGCTCACCGCCTCCTGGAACATCTTCCTGCGCCTGCTCCTGGCCGTCCTGGTGTACCTCGGCCTGCTGGTGGCGCTGGGAGCCTTCCGCGAGCCGGATATGCAGGCGGTGCTCAAGCTGATGCCTTGGGGGCGCCTGCGGGATGCCTTCCGCCGGCGCATCGGCCTGCGCCCCGCCGGCGAACCCTGATTGATCCGAGGAAAAGAGACATGCGATTATCCCGTACGCTGTGGCTTTGGCTGGGCCTGGTAGCTTTGCTGTTGTCGGGGTGCGCCGGCCGCTCCTCCGCCGGCGCCATTGCCTTCGAATCCCGCCAGGGAGATAGCTCCGACATCCTCCTGCTCTCGCTGGCGGATCAGAAGCTGACGACCCTGGTCTCCGATCCCGCCTGGGACGGCACGCCGGCCATCTCCCCTGATGGCAAACGGCTGGCCTTTGCCTCCGACCGCGACGGTGACCCCGAGATTTTCGTTATGAACATGGATGGCTCGGGCCTGGTGAAGCTCACCGATAACACCGCCGCGGATTACATGCCGGCATGGTCGCCCGACGGCACCCGCATCGCCTTCGTCAGCGACCGCACCTACTTTGTGCCGCTGGAAGGGGGCAATCTGGAGGTGTCGTCGGGCCTGGAGCTGTACGTCATGGACGCGGACGGGCGCAACGTAGTGCGCCTGACCGGCGACCAGAACGACGTCTCCCTGTATCCGAGCTGGTCCCCCGACGGCCAGAAAATCGCCTATATGAATGTGAGCAACGTGGCTCATATTTACGTTGTAGACGTCAATCCCGAGAACCCCCAGCCCAGAGACCTTACCCCGGAGCTGACGATCAGCGCCTGGAGCCCGCGCTGGTCCCCCGACGGCAAGTACATCATTTTCATGGGGGATGACCAGACCAAGAAGGGGATTTACCGCATGGATGCCGACGGGGGCAACCTGGTGGAGCTGACGCGGGACTGGCCGGCCTACGCGGTGGACCCGGCCTGGTCGCCGGACGGCCGGCGCATCGTCTTCGCCTCCAACCCGGGCGGGGCCGTCAACCTGTACACCATGACCCCGGACGGCAAGGATATCCAGCAGTTGACCAAAGGCAGCGGGTATTATGCCCTGCCGAGCTGGTCACGCTGAGAAGCGAGCCGGCCCTCCAGCCAGGCGACCTCCTGGGCCAGTCCCTCTCGCAGGGAATACTTTGGCTGATAGCCCAGCTCGCGCGCGGCCTTACTGATATCCGCGGCGGTGTGCAGGACATCGCCTTTCTGCGCCGGCGCGAACTCCACCCTGGCCGGCCGGCCGATGATCTCTTCCAGCAGGGCGATGACCTGGCGCACCGTCACCCGCGAGCCGCCGCCGATGTTATAGACCTCGCCGGGCCGGCCGCGGCCGGCGGCCAGCAAATTGGCCTCCACGATATCCCCGACAAAGGTGAAATCGCGCGTCTGCATGCCGTCCCCGTAGATAATCAGCGGCGCATTGGCCAGCATGGCACGGATGAAGCGGTGAAAGGCCATATCGGGGCGCTGGCGGGGGCCGTAGACGGTGAAATAGCGCAGGGATACCGCCGGCACGCCGTAAGCACGCGCGTAGAGCCGGCAGAGGTGCTCGCCGGCCAGCTTGGTCACGCCGTAGGGCGAGATGGGCTGGGGCAGGAAATCCTCGCGCGTGGGATAGCGCTCGGCATCGCCGTACACCGAGGAACTGGAGGCATAGATGAAGGCCTGCAGGGTCGGGGAACCTTTGGCGGCTTCCAGGAGGCGCTGGGTCGCCAGGACATTGGACTGGGTGTAGATGGCGAAGTCGTTGCCCCAACTGGAACGCACGCCGGCCTGTGCCGCCTGATGGAACGCCCATTCGACCCCTTCCAGCCAGGGGGCGAGGTCCATCTGCGCTAGGTCCCCTTCGACGAAGGTGAAGGCCGGCTGTCCCTTCAGCCAGGCCAGATTGTCCTCTTTCACAGCGCGCGGGTAAAAGTCGCTGAAATTATCGATGCCGACGACGGTGTGGCCGAGCTGTATCAGCCGCTCCGCCAGATGGGAGCCGATGAAGCCGGCGCACCCGGTCACCAGACAGCGCTTGGGCATGGCGGTCATCCTGGTGGAGTCAGAGGGAGACCGGTTCCACCGGTTCGGGGGCGCCGTTCTTGGCCATGGAGCGCTCCGCCGCTTCCAGGACGCGCACGACCCGCAGTCCGTTGACCCCGTCGGTGCGCGGCCGGCGGCCTTCCTTCACGCACTCGACAAAATGCGCGCACTCCAGATACAGCGGTTCCGTCAGGTCAATCTTGGGGATATAGATATCCCCTGTGCGGAGCTTGTACTGGAACTCCCCGTAAATCTGCGAGCCGTTGATGCGGTCCGCCCCTTTATCGTACAGCCGCACCTTGCCCTCGGGGTCAATGTCGTCGTAGACGATCATCTTGCGGCTCCCGACGATGGTCATCTTGCGGACCTTGCTGGGGTCCAGCCAACTGGCGTGGATGTGGGCGATGACCCCGTTGGGGTAGGCCAGGTCTGCGAAGACCACATCCTCCACCCGCCCGCTGAGGTATTTGGCGCCGCGGGCGCTTACCTCCACAGGCATGGTGCCCAGCAGGAAGTTCATGATGGAGATGTCATGGGGTGCGATGCTCCACAGGGCGTTCAGGTCCTGTTGTACACGGCCCAGGTTGACCCGGGTGGAATAGAGGTAATAGATATCGCCGAGGGTGCCGGCATCAATGAATTCCTTGATCTTGAGCACGGCGGGGTTGTACTCGAAGGTGTGGCCGACCATGAGCACGCGCCGGCGCCCCTCCGCCAGCGCGATCAGCTCCTCCGTCTCGGGACTGCTCATGGCGATGGGTTTTTCCACCAAGACGTGTTTGCCGGCCAGCAAGGCCTGGCGCGCCAGGGAGAAATGGGTGCGCGCCGGCGTGGCGATGACCACCGCCTCGATGCTGGGGTCCTCCCAGATATCTTCCAGGCGGGTGGTGGTGCGCACGCCGGGGTAGAGCGCGGCGACTTTGGCCAGCCGGCCGGCGTCCAGGTCACAGCAGGCGGCGAAGACGCTCTCAGGAAGCTGATGCAGGTTGCGGGCCAGGTTCGGCCCCCAGTATCCGTATCCGATTAACGCGACGCGAACCATAGCATCTCCTTTGGATGGATAGTCCCTCTTATCCGCCGCCCACCAGCGGGAAAAGCTCCACGTAATCCCCGTCGTTCAGCGTGTGGGTGGGGTTGACATGTTCGCCGTTGACGCGAATGACCCACACCTGCGAGGCCGGCAGTCCCAGCTCTTCGATCAGGTCCCGCACGGTTTTGCCGGCGGGGAGCTGCATCTCGCGTTCCGCCTTACGGCCAGGCATTTTCTGCTGTAAATAGCCGGAGGCCCGTACCCGGATCTGCACCGCACTGCGCATCAATCACCAGACTCCTTCCATCAGGAAAATCACATCAGACTCCGCATGCTCCCGCCGTCCACGGGCACGCTGATACCCGTCAGATAGCCGGCCCGTTCCGACGCCAGGAACAGCACCACCTGGGCGAATTCCTCCGGCGCGGCAATGCGCCCGACCGGTATGGCCTGCGCCCAGCGCGCCAGCACTTCCTCCTCGCTGATCCCCTCGGCCTGCGCCTGCCGGCGGGCCAGCTCATACATTCTGTCGGTCAGCACCGCGTTCGGCATGACATTATTGACCAGGATGCCGAATGGGGCAAGTTCATTGGCCAGACTCTTGACCAGGGCGGTGACGCCGGCGCGAAACACGTTCGACAGGATCAGGTCCGGCCGAGGTTCTTTAACCGCCATCGAGGTGATAGTGATGATACGGCCCCATCCGCGCCGGCGCATGTCCGGCGCCGCCCGCCGGCACAACCGCACCACACTCATCAGGATTTGCTGAAACGCCCGTTCCCAGGCGGCATCCTCGAAGTCGAAGAAGGTGCCGGGCGGTGGGCCGCCCACGTTGCAAACCAGGATATCAATCCGTCCAAAATGGGAAAGCGTCGCTTCCACCACCTGCTCCACGCCGGCGGCGGTGCTGATGTCCGCCGGGGTCGCCAGCACCTCGGCGCCGGTCTGCCGGCGGATGAATCGGGCGGTTTCCTCCAGCGCCGGCGCTCCCCGCGCGCAGATGGAGACGCGGGCTCCCTCGCCGGCCAGCGCCAGGGCCACGGCCCGGCCAATGCCCTTGCTGGACGCGGTCACCAGCGCCACCTTATCCCGAAGCCCAAGCTCCATCTCCGCCCTCCAGCTAGAACAGGCTCAACTGCTGGGCCGGCGGAGGCGCCGGCGGGCCGGATTCTTCCTCCGCTTTGGGCGCATGTTCCAGGTCTTTCAAGAGCTTCGCCAGCTTCTGGAAGTCCTCCTCAATCATGGTGCGGTAGCGCGGCTGGTGCAGGCCGGCGGCCGGGTGGAACATGGGGAAACACCAGATGCCGCCGACGTATTTGGGAACGCCGTGGATGCGGGAGATGCTCTGGCCGGGGAAGTAGCGCGCCATGGAGTAGCGGCCCAATGTGACGATGATGGCCGGCTGAACCAGGGCGATCTGCCGGTCCAGGTAGGGCTGGCAGGCCTCGATC
>JAPWUQ010000062.1 GCA_028275445.1 Anaerolineae bacterium
GCCTTTAACTGCGCGTCGCCGTTCTCATCCACGCCGGCCGCGCTGTCCGGCCGCAGAAGGTCCATGGGCGGAAGGACCGGGTCGCGTTCAGCAGAGGCTGGGGGAGCCGGCCGGGGTTTGGGCGCCGACCGCCGCGGCTTCGCCTCCGCCGGCGCAGAAGGAGACGGGGCCGGCGCCGGCGCTTCTTTCGGCCGAGGGGTCGAGACAGCGGCCGGCCTTTGAGGCGCGGGTTTCGGAGGGGCCGGCGGGGCGGGCGCTTCTGCCCGTTCCGGCGGGATTTCCGCCAACAGCATCATGGCGGCGCGCTGAAGATACTCCCACAGCCGGCGCAGTTGGGTCATGGGCAGGCGCGCCGCCAGCAGGCCGCCGGCCAACAGGACCAGCGCCAGCAGGACCAGCGCGCCGGTGCGTCCCAGGAGGGCCTGTGGGCCGGCCGCGACCACCCAGCCAATGAACCCTCCGCCGCGGCCTTGCGCCGCAGCGCGGACCATATCCTCCCTCGCGGCCAGGAGGTGCAGCATGCCCAGGCCGGCAAAGAAGCAGATCTCCATGCCCAGCATCTGGAGCTTGCGGAGCGGGAACGGGTCCAGCCAGCGGGAAAACATCAGCAGTGCGCCGGCGATGCCCAGCAGGACGCAGGTCGGATAGAGGCCCCATCCGAGAAGGCGCGCCGCCAAAAGGTGCCAGCCGGCGAGCGGCCCGGAAGTGAACAGCAGGCTGACAGCCGTGACCAGGCCCAGCGCCAGCAGTCCCAGGCCGGCCAGCTCCCGCCAGAAATGGGCGACGAAATCCAGCGTGAGCTGGACAATCTCAACGAGGTATCGTTTCCACTGGGACAAGCCCGGAGGCCAGGACATTACCAGCCGCCTTCTCTGTTCAGGCCGTGTCGGATGGGATGCCGGCCCAGGGGCCGGCGGCCTCCCCACCGCTGATCTGGCGCATGCTCAACCCCATGCGGTGGTTGGTCGGGTCGAGGGAGACAATGCGCGCCCAGACCTCTTTCCCCTCCCAGATGACACTGCGGGGATGAAGCAGGGCGCCTTCTGCCAGCTCCGAGACATGGATCAGCCCCTCGATGCCCTTCTCGATCTCCACAAAAGCGCCGAAATCGGTCACACTGGTGACGATGCCCCGCACCATCTGTCCGATCTGATAGCGCCGGCCAACCTCCTGCCATGGGTCAGGCAGAAGCTGTTTGACGCTGAGGGCCAGCCGGCGCGCCGGCATGTCCACAGACAGCACCAGCACCTCCACCTCCTGTCCTACCTGGAACAGATCGCCCGGATGGCGCACCCGGCTCCAGGAAAGCTCCGAGATATGCACCAGGCCCTCCAGCTCCCCGACCTGGACGAAGATGCCGAAATCGCGCACCGCGGTGACGATGCCGCGACAGCGAGCGCCCGGTGCCAGCGCCGGCGCATCCCTGGCCGTCTGACCGGCCGGCCCCGCCGCCTCCCGTTCGGAGAGCACCAGCCGGTCGCGGGTCGGGTCCACTTCGATCACGCACAGGTTGAGGTGAGTGCCCACGCGGCCGGCCAGATAGGCGTTGCGTTCATCCAGCTCGGCCGAGCGGGGCATGCCGATAAGGTGCGAGGCCGGCACAAAGGCTTGTTTGTTCCCCCACTGCACCAGCAGGCCGCCGCGGTTGTACCCGATGGCCGGCAGTTGGATGACCCGCTTCTCCCGCATGTAGTCCGCGGCAACCTGCCAGATGTTCTCTGCGGTGACACTGCTGACAGCGGCGGGGGGCGGGTCGGTTGTCGCTTCGGTGACGTTCTCCGCCTCTTCCGCGTTCAGCGGTTCCTCGTCCCAGCCGGCGGCCGGCGCATCGGTGCGCCATACATCCACATTGACCGCCTCGCCCTGCTCCATGACCACCCGCCAGTATTCTTCATCCCATTCCATCTCTAATGGATGTCCACTCATCGCACACCCTCTCCGTACCTCTCACCCGACCGATGTCCAGATAGCTGTCCTGCCCGATCAATACTGGCCCACTGCCGGCGCGCCGGCGGGCACCCTCCGTGGGCTTCGTCTCCCCTCCGGTTCAGGGTTCTTCGCCGGCCTGCCGCTCCATGTCTGCCAGCACCCGGGCCACCTGCTCGATGGCAATGCGCTGTTTGCGGTACAGGTCCGACTCGCTCATGGCCAGGGTATCGGCGATATCCCGCACGCGCTTGCCCTGAATATACCGCATTTCCAAAATGTTGTACAACAGCCATTCGGAGGCGGTCATGTGGCGCGGGCCGGCCGGCCGCAGGGCTTCGATGGCCTCCGCCAGCGTGGCGCGCAGGGCGTTCACCGGGCTGGTTTCCTGCTGGCGCAGGCGGCGGGAGACCACCCGCAGGTTCAGCAGGGGGCTTTGGCTCAGCTTGGGGCCGCCCCAATAATGCGCCAGCGCTTCCTTCACCCAGCGCTGATATTCCGGTGCGTATACGGGGGAATCTTTGATGATCTCCAGCGGCTCCCCCACATCATACCGCACGGTGCCGCGCCAGCGCTGGATGCGCTCGATCTCGGGGATGATACTGCGCAGGGCGGCGAACACCCCCTGCTGTAGATGGCGGTCCTCCAGGGCAATTTCCGCTTGGGCGATGAGCGCGTCGACCGCTTCGCCGGCCTCCAGCGAGAGGGGCTCCTCCTGCGCATCAATATACAGGCCCAGCAGTCCCAAGGTTGCCTCGCGATTGCGGGTGCGCAGGGGCAGTACCCAGAAGCCGTCAGTGCGGATGAATTCCGCCCGGCTCGGCTCCAGCCGCGCCGTGCGCGCCGAATCCGGGGGATGGAACAGCATCTCCGGCGGGAATTCCTCCAGACAGCGCTGTACCGCCTGGAGATCGCCGGTCACGGTCTCCAACTGCCATTTGCCGCCGGCGAGGCTGGCCACAAACCCGGTCCGCACTCGCAGAAGCTCGCACAGCGCCGTCAGCAGGTTCTCCAGGAACTGCTTCAGGTCGGTGGTGGTCAGCAGGCGTTTGTCCAGCTCCTGCAGCCATTCCAGCTCCGCCAGGTCCTGGCGGTAGATCAGGCGGTCAATGAAGGGTTCGGCCAGCTCGATGGCCAGCTCCAGCAGGACGATGAGGAGCATGGCGGAGAAAATGAGCATGGTATCGCGCGGCAGGCCTAAGATGCTCTCCACGCGGGGGACGATGAGCATCAGGATGATAACGCAGATGCCCACGAACGGCCCGCGCAGGAGGAAGTGAATCATGGAGTGTTTGACCACGCGGTCCGGGGAGAGCACGCCGTAATAGGCGACGCTGTAGCCCATGAGCACCAGCATGACGGCGACGGCGAAGTTGCCGGCGGCGGCCAGTGCCAGCACGGCTGTATAGGGCAGAGGAGTGGTCGGTGATGCAACCAGCAGGAAGGGGAAGGTGCCCAATGCCGGCGCAACGTAGGCCACGCTCAGATAGGTCATGCGGCGGATAGAGGTGGGGGTCAGACAGCGCTGGCGCGCCCGCCATACGTTGATGCCGCCGACGATGGTGGCCAGGGCGAAGTAGGCGGCAAAGCCCCAGAAGAGAGGGCCGGCGGTCAGGCGCTTGATGGTGTACGCCATGACCCCATCCTGCACGATGAGATCGCTGAAGAGGGCCAGCACCAGCGCGGCAAGGGAAAGCGCATATGCCACCACGATGGCGGCCCGCCGGCGCCGGCTGCGCAAACCGGTGGCGTTCAGCACCGAGTCGGAGAAGTGCAGGTAGACCGCCGGCAGCATGGCAATGCCCAGCCATTGAAAGCGCATCCAGGGGATGGCGCGGGGCAGATCGTCAATGAGCGATACAATGACGTCGCCGGCGTACACCACCGTGACGCATGTCAGGATGGCCCCAAAGGTCCGTGATACGGGGCTGGTCAGGTTGCGGCTGAAGATATACGTCAGGAGTGAGAAGGCGATGATCAGGTCAACGATGGCAAAGATCAGGTCCCCGAACGAAAAGAACTGCGCCCAGTCCCACATATCGGCCCAACTGTCACCCTTCTATAGAGATTCTCCGATTGCTCCAATGCGCCGGCAAATTACGATACGCGCCGGATGAAGAACAGCGCCACCTGCGCGGAGTAGTAACGGTCGTGGAAACCGCAGAACTCCAGGCCCAGCTTGCGGTAAAAAGAAATGGCCGGCCAGCTCTGCGCCGGCGCCTCCGCCATGAGATACTGGAGGCGGCGCGTGCGCGCCCACTGCACCGCCGCGCCCAGCAGTCGCGTCCCCACACCCTGCTGACGATAGCCGTTCGCCACGATGAAATTGATGATGCGCGCGGTGCTGTGCCATCCTTCCGCCCGCAGGTCCAGGTAGCCGCACAACTGGCCGCCGGCCTCCGCCACCAGCAGGGCGTCCACTCCCCGCCAGATCTCAATGATGTCCTCCGGGGTGCGGGGATACGGCACGGTGACCGGCCGCGGCAGACGCACCTCGCTCAGGGTCAGCACGATCTGGCCCTGGGACTCCCGCCGGCTGATCTGCCAGATATGGTCGCTGACGCAACTGCCATCCATCTGCAGGCAGGCTTCCAGGTCTGCGCGCAGGGCATGGCGGATTTCGACGTTCAACGCGACCCTCCTGTGACAAACGCCTTGGCCCCAGAAATGCGGTTCGGCCCGCCGGCGGGACCACCGTTTCGATTGTAGCATCAGCGCCATCATTTGACAAGCAAAACACCTTCCCATAACGTGTGGAGGAAACAAAGGCTCCCCAGGCACGGTATATGCCTGGGGAGCCGGGAGGAAACGTACAAGAGGGGGAGTTTACTGGGCCGGCGTGCTGTTCCAGCGGCTCCCGTAGAGGTCACAGACCCCATCGCCATCCGCATCCACGAAGCCGGCGCCGGCTCCCATGCGGCCGCCCCTGCGGCCCTGCCGGCCAGCGGCGTTACCGCCGGCGGTACCGCCCACACATGGCCCTGCCAGTGTGCCCGACTCCAGCCGGGAGGTGATGTTCTGGCGCATGTTGTCCAGCATCAGGTCCGCCTGCTCCCGGGTAATGCGGCCGGCGGCCACGGCTTCGTCCAGACGCTCAGCCCGGACAGCCAGCACTGCGTTGACGAGCTGATCCGTAGAGACGCCCTTCTCGCTGGCGATATCCAGCAGGCTCTTGCCCTCGCGCACCTGGGCGGCGATCTCCGTGGGAGAGACGCCCAGCAGGCCGGCCAGAGCACTCACCAGACTGCCGTTGTTGCCGCCCCAGCGCATGGCGGCTCCGAAGCCGCCGCAGTAGCCGGCAGTACCGGCTGCCTGCCCGGCCGGTCCCTGCGCCAGCGCCGCGCCGGCGCCCACCAGCAGGGCCAGCACCACCAGCACCACTGCTCCTAACACCATCCATTTCCGAGACATGGAAACACCTCCTGTTGTAATGTTGCTGTTATTTGGAACAACCCCGTTCGGTTGTTCGCCTTTATTATGCCCGAGAGTTGTGAAGAAGATGTGAAGAGCATGCGCAGGGATTATGGAGGAATATCAATACAGCCCAGGAAGATGGGGCTGGTAACTGCAAAACTTGCCTGCGCCGGCCGGCCCCATGGAGCCGGCGTACGTACCATGCTCGATTGACGCGCCTCCATCATCGTGCTATACTGAGGCCATCTGACCGCCGATATCAGGAGCATGCGCGTGCTGGCCAAGGTCTCCAGTTGTGCTCTCATCGGACTGGACGGCGCCACCGTGGAGGTGGAAGTGGACATCTCCGGCGGCATGGCCGGCCTGACCATCGTGGGACTGCCCGATGCGGCGGTCAACGAGAGCAAGGAGCGCGTGCGCTCCGCCATCCGCAACAGCGGCTTCGCCTGGCCCAATAAGCGCATCACCGTGAACCTGGCGCCGGCCGATATCCGCAAGGAAGGGCCGGCGTATGACCTTCCCATCGCCGTCGGCGTGCTGGCCGCCTCCCAGCAGATATGGCCGGACGGTTTGGAGGATTCCCTCTTTATCGGCGAGCTGTCCCTGGACGGGACACTGCGCCACACCGCCGGCATCCTCCCTGCCGCCTCTTTCGCCCGCGCCAGCGGCTTCCGCGCCGTCTTCGTGCCGGCGGTGGACGCGCCGGAGGCCGCCCTGGTGGAGGGCATTCAGGTCATACCGGTCAGAGACCTGGCACAGCTTGTGGGGCATCTGCAGGGGCTGGAGCCCATCACCCCCTACCAGGACCAGCGCGGCCTGGACGCCGAGCCGCCGCCCTATGCGGTGGATTTCGCCGATATCCGCGGCCAGGAACATGTCAAGCGGGCGCTGGAGATCGCCGTCAGTGGGGGGCATAATGTGCTGATGGTGGGGCCGCCGGGCGCCGGCAAAACCCTGCTGGCGCGCGCCATGCCCTCCATCATGCCGGCGCTCACCATCGAGGAAGCGCTGGAGGTCACCAAAATCTACAGCGTGGCCGGCCTGCTCCCGCCGGATGAACCGCTGATCCGACATCGCCCCTTCCGCGCCCCGCACCACACCATCTCCTATGCCGGCCTGGTGGGCGGCGGACACTGGCCGCGGCCGGGGGAGATCAGCCTGGCCCATAAGGGCGTCCTGTTCCTCGACGAAATGCCCGAGTTCGGACAGCGCGTGCTGGAGGTACTGCGCGAGCCGTTGGAATCAAAGCGCATCTTGCTGGCCCGCTCCACCACCACGCTGGCCTTCCCCGCCGACTTCATCCTGGTCGGCGCCATGAACCCCTGCCCCTGCGGCTACTACGGCGACCCGGTCAAAGAGTGCACCTGTTCCATGCACCTCATCCAGCGCTATCAGAAGCGGCTCTCCGGGCCGCTCCTTGACCGCATTGACATTCACCTGCACGTGCCGCGGGTGGAGTATGAGAAGCTCTCCGCCGAGCGGCAGGGGGAGCCGTCGGCGGTGATACGCCAGCGGGTGGAGCGCGCCCGACAGATTCAGCGGGAGCGCTTCGCCGGCACCCACCTTTCCACCAATGCCGATATGGGGCCGTCGGAGATCCAGCGCTACTGCCGGCTGGACGAGGCCGGCCGCGCCCTCATGAAAGCGGCAGTGCAACAGCTTCATCTCAGCGCTCGCGCCTATCACCGCACCCTGAAGCTGGCGCGCACCATCGCCGACCTGGCCGGCGCGGAACAGATCGCGCCGGCGCACCTGGCCGAGGCCATCCAGTACCGCGCCCAATTGATGCTGTGAGGGTTCTGCTCGCCTATCCCTTGTTCTTCCCTTCGGAGCTTCCCCCGGGTTGGCCGGCCTTTCGATACAGCAGTTCATCCAGGTAATGCCGGAGCGTGAGCAGGGGATGATGGAAGAGCATGCGCGGCCCCGCAAAGCGCATCACCTGCCGGACGCGCTCGCGCATGGCCGGGTTGTAGCAGTGGATGGGACATTTGGCGCAGGTGGGCTTGTCATCCTGAAACGGGCACTTATTGAGCCGGCGCGCCGGTGAGCGGGCGCTTGCGCGGCACGCCCGGCCGGCGCGGGTACTGCGCCGGCGTCGGCGCGACCTTGCGCACCAGCACCAGATAGCGCTCCTCCGCCAGACCAGGCACCTCCACCCGCACCAGCCGTTCCAGCCGGCCGCCCAGCACCGCCAGCGCGAACTCCGCCTCCTGCACCTCCTGGGCCGCCGCCGGCCCCTTGTACGCCGCCACCAGCCCGCCCACGCGCGCAAAAGGCAGGGTGTACTCCGCCAGCTCCGGCAGGGCCGCCACCGCCCGCGCCACCACCAGGTCGTACTGCTCCCGATAGGGGGGCCGCCGGCCCAGCGTCTCCGCCCGCTCGTGCAGGGCAATGGCGTCGCTCAAGCCCAGCAGGGCGATAATGTGCCGCAGGAACTCCACCTTCTTGGCGGTGGCCTCCACCAGCGTCAGACGCAGTTGGGGACAGACGATCTTGAGCGGGAGGCCGGGAAAGCCGGCCCCTGCCCCCACGTCTATGACGCTCGGCTGGCCCTCCGGCCGCCAGACGGTCAGCAGGGACAGGGAATCGAGAAAGTGCTTGACCTGAATCTGGTCGCGCTCCTCGATGGCGGTCAGGTTGAAGCGGCGGTTCCATTCCATCAGCTCATCGCAGTACTTGCGGAACTGCTCGAGCTGGGCCGGCGTCAGCGTCAGGCCGAAGCGCCGCGCGCCTTCTGCCAGGAGCTTCACCGCGGCCGGCTCCTTCCTGGACTTACGCCGGCGGTTGAGGGCGCCGGGCGCGCACCAGCGCGCCGATGACCAGCAGGGCGCCCGTCAGCAGGAGCAGGAAGGCCCCGACCAGGCCGCCGGCCGGCCGCTCCAGCAGGCTCACCAGGACGGCGAACACCACCACGCTGGCGGCGCCGATGACGGCGGCGGCCACGAGCAGGGCCTGGGCGCGCCGGCCGAAGAAATACAGCGCCAGCAGGCCCAGCGCCACCCCCAGCGGCTCCACGGTCCAGAGATAGGCCCAGGCCCCCCATTTCCCGGTCAGGCTGGTGAACAGGAACGCCAGGCAGTTGACCAGGAGGAAGACGCCCGGGAAGGTCAAGCCGTACAACTGCCGGCGCTGTTCCCACCAGATGAGGAGGGGCAGGAAAAAGCCGACAGCCGCCCAGCCCAGCAGGAGCGGCCACAGCCGGCCAAGGCTCAAGGGGCTGTCCGGCCCCAACAAGAGGCTCCCCACGCTGGTGAAGAAAAAGAGCAGGCCCAACAGCAGAACCATGATACCCACGTACAGCAGGCCCCGATTGCGCATCTTTCACCTCCTGTTCACTGGAGCGCCGCCCTTTCGCCGGGCGCCGGCACCGTTACCGTAAATCCGCCCAGAGGGCGCAGTTTGTCCGCCAGGCTCTGGGCGGCTTCTTCCTCGCCGTGCACCAGCCATATCTGTTTCAGCCGGCCCAGCTCCATGCCGCGCACGTATTCGGTCAGCTCCTCGTAATCGGCATGGGCGCTGTAGCCGGTGATAAGCTCCACCCGTGCCCGCAGTTGGTAGGGCTCGCCGAAGATGCGCACCTCCGGCTGGCGCTCCAGCAGGCGCCGGCCCAGGGTGTGCTCCGCCTGGAACCCCACCAGCAGGACCACGTTGCGCGGGTCCTCGATGTTGTTCTTGAGATGGTGCAGGATGCGGCCGTGCTCGGCCATGCCGGAGGCGCTGATGATGATGGCCGGCTCCCGCAGGAAATTCAGCTCCTTCGACTCCTCCATGGAGCGAATATAACGCAGGTCTTGGAAGCCAAAGGGGTCTTTTTTATGGTCGGAAAAGATGAACTGCCGGATTTCCTCGTCGTAGCATTCGGGATGCAGGCGGAAGATCTCGGTGACATTCACCGCCAGCGGGCTGTCCACGAAGACCGGCAGACGGGGGATTTTGCGCGCCTCCCAGAGGCGGTGCAGGTGATAGACGAGCTCCTGGGTGCGGCCCACGGCGAAGGCGGGGATAATGACCTTGCCGCCCTGACGGTAGGTCTCATTGACGATGTCCTTCAGCCGGCGTTCGGCATCCTGGGGCGTCTCATGCCGGCGGTTGCCGTAGGTGCTCTCCAGGATGAGGTAATCCACCCCCGGCACGGTCTCCGGATCGCGCAGGATGGGCAGGTCGCGCCGGCCCACATCCCCGCTGAACATCAGCCGATACGTGCGGCCATTTTCCTCGATGTCGAGCACGACGAAGGCGGAGCCCAGGATATGGCCGGCGTCGTAAAAGGTCAGCGTGATGCCCGGGCCAATGCGCATGGGGCGGTGATAGCCGACGCTGACAAAGGAGGACAGACAGGCCACCGCGTCGGCGACGGTGTAGATCGGCTCCACCGGCGGCAGGCCCTGGCGGGCGCGCCGCTTGTTCACATAGGCGGCGTTCTCCTCCTGGATATGGGCGCTGTCCTGGAGCATGGCACTGCACAGGTCGCGGGTGGCCGGCGTGGCATAGATCGGCCCGCCGAAGCCCAGCCGCACCAGGTTCGGGATGTTGCCCGAATGGTCAATGTGGGCGTGCGAGAGCACCATAGCATCAATGGAAGATGGGTCAAAGGGGAGCTGGCGGTTGCGCTCGTAGGATTCCTGCCGGCGGCCCTGAAACAACCCGCACTCCAGCAGGAGCCGGAAGCCGTTCACCTCCAGCAAGTGCATGGAGCCGGTAACGGTGCGCACTGCGCCGAGGAACTGGATTTCCATGGCGAGCCTCTATGTATGGGTTGCGGGTATTATACAACACCTGCCGGCAAATTGTCACCTGCGCGCCGGCGCGGAGGTTCGCCGGCGCTCCCACAGCGCCAGCACGGCTATCAGATAGGTCTGCGGGGTCATGTCCAGCGGCTGGACCTCCACGAGGGTGAAGCCGGCTTCCTGCAGGAAGCGCGCGTCATGCGCCAGCGCCGCCACGTCCGCCGCGTAATAGACCAGCCGGCGCGGCGCCAGCCGGCCGAGCTTCTCCGCCACCGCCCGGTCAATCCCCTCATGCGGCGGCGACAGGAGCGCCAGGTCCACCGGCCCCTCCACCTCATCCAGCCCTTCCGCCAGGGTGCCGTAGATGACACCGGCCGCGGCCTCGCCGGCGTTGACCACGAAGTCGTTGACCGCCCAGGGGTTGTCCTCCACCGCCACCACGCCGGCGACATCCTCCACATAGGACAGGCTGAACAACCCCACGCCACAGCCGGCGTCCAGCAGGATATCCTCTGGCTCGGGGGAAAGATAATCGTAGGCGATGTCCAGCATGTGCTCTGCCATATCGGAGTTGGGCGGGAAGGGGCTGAGGGCGGAGATGCGGAAGCGCCGGCCGGCGATCTCCTCTGTGATCCACGGACTGCCGATGAGCGCCCGCACCTCTTTCCCCTCATCCAGCGCGCAGGCGATGGGCAGGTCGGTCGAAAGGTGCGGCACCCAGCCCTCCTCGGTCTCGAAAATGATGAGCTGGTCGCCGGTGCGCGTGCCGGCGCGCAGGGTCAGCCGGCGGAGCTTCTCCGCCTCGATGTCCAACACGTCGTAGATTTCGCGGAGCAAAGGGTGGAACAGCTTGCAGTCCTCGATGGGCACGATGCCGGGATGGAAGCTGGTGCGGATGCCCAATCCCCCTTCTGGGGTCGGGAATAACTGGGCCGAGTTGCGGTACTCCCACGGGTCCTCCATGCGCACCGCCGGCTCGACCCGCACGCCGCGCAGGTGGGCCAGCCGCTCGAGCTGATCCTGCACGATGCGGCGCTTCTCCGCCACCTGCTTCTCATACGCGATGTGCTGGAGCTGACAGCCGCTGCAGCGCGGGTAATAGGGGCAGGGCGGCTCGACGCGGTGCGGCGAGGGCCGCAGGATTTCCAGGATGTGCGCCCGTGCCCAGGAGTCGTGGTCCTCAGTGATGGTCACCCGCACGCGGTCGCCGGGCGCGCCGTAGGGGACAAAGAGCACGCGGCCGCCGGCCCGCCCCATAGCCATACCGCCGTGCGCCATACCTTCCAGCTCGACAACGATGCCCTCTTCCGCCGGCGCCTGCCCCTTTTTGCCCATCGTCCATCTCCCTTCCCTCAAGCGGCTGACGGTGGAAAAAAGGCCCTTGCCAGGAGTATGGCAAGGGCCCAGGTTGTGTTTGCTCGTGAATTATGCCCAGCCGCGCAGGCGCACCGCTTCCGCCACGCGCGCCACTGCCACCAGGTAGGCGCCCATGCGGTTATTCACCTTGTGCTTCTGGGCCATATCATGCACCGCGTGGAAGGCAGACGTCATCTTCTGGTCCAGCCGCTGATGCACCTCTTCCAGCGGCCAGTAGAAGTTATAGGCGTTCTGCACCTGCTCGAAATACGAGACAGTCACGCCGCCGGCGTTGCAGAGGAAGTCCGGGATGACGTACACCCCGTTCCGGTAGAGGATATCATCCGCCTCCGGGGTCGTGGGGCCGTTGGCCAGCTCCGCCACAATGCGCGCCTTGATGTTGCCGGCGTTCTTCTCGGTGATGACGCCCTCCAGCGCGGCCGGCACCAGGATGTCCACGTCCAGCTCCAGCAGTTCCTCGTTGGTGATACTGCGGGTGCCGGGGAAGCCGACCACGGAACCGGTCTCGTCCTTAAACGCCGCGACCTGGGCGGGGTCCAGCCCCTCGGGGTTGAAGATACCGCCCTTGGAATCGGAGACGGCGACCACCTTGACGCCCAGCAGTTCCACGGCGAGCTTGTGGGCAAAGGAGCCGGCGTTGCCGTAGCCCTGGATAGCCATGGTGGCGCCCCGCACGTTCATCCCCAGCACTTTCGCGGCTTCGCGCATGCAGTAGATGCCGCCGCGCGCCGTGGCATCCCCGCGGCCCTCCGAACCGCCCAGGGGCAGGGGCTTGCCGGTGATGACGCCGGGCAGATGAGAGGCATTGATGGTCTCGAACTCGTCCATCATCCAGGCCATGATCTGGGGATTGGTGTAGACATCGGGCGCCGGCACGTCCTTATCCGGCCCGATGATGCGGGCCACCTGGCGGATGTAACCGCGGCTCAGACGCTCCAGCTCGCCCTGGGACATCTCCTTCGGGTTGCAGATGATGCCGCCCTTGCCGCCGCCCAGGGGGATATCCACCACGGCGGTCTTCCAGGTCATCCAGGCCGCCAGGGCGCGCACGGTATCAATGGTCTCCTCGGGGTGGAAGCGGATGCCGCCCTTCGCCGGCCCGCGCGCATCATTGTACTGCACGCGAAAGCCCTTGAACACCTTGACCGTGCCGTCATCCATGCGCACCGGGATGGTGACATGCAGTTCGCGCATGGGTTCCCGCAGGAGCGCATGCACACCGGGGTCCAGGCGGAGGATCTGAGCGGCCATATCCAACTGGCGCTGAGCGACTTCAAAAGGATTCGGTTTCTCTGGCATAGTGGGTCTCCTTTTCCTGAAAATGATAGTATTACCTCTTCACAATACCTTAATATACTGTATCCAATTGTCTCGTCGCACACAGCACCGCCCGTTCCTCTTGGGATAGAGAACGGGCGGCGAAGCGGCGGCTTGTCACGTCAATCTGTACGAAATTCAGGCGCCGTTGCCTGCCCGGCCAAAATTATACCACCTCAGGGGAAAGATTCCAAATTATTCCCCCCTTAGTGAACGGCGGAGCAATTCGCCGGCGAGCTGGGGGTTGGCCTTGCCGCGCGTGGCCCGCATCACCTGGCCAAGCAGGAAGCTCAGCACCTGTTCCTTGCCCTTCAGGTACTGCTGGACCGGCTCCGGGTTCTGCTCGATGACCTGGTGCACCACGCGCAGGAGCTCGTCCGTGTCGGAAATCTGGGCCAGGCCCTTCTCCTGGACGATGTCCTGGGGCCGCCGGCCGGTTTGGAACATCTCGTCGAAGACCAGCTTGGCGGTGTTCAGGTTAA
>JAPWUQ010000246.1 GCA_028275445.1 Anaerolineae bacterium
ACGGCATCGTCGAGTTTCCCCTCATGCTGGCGGTGCTGTACGGCGCCGGCCGCCTCTTCGGCATCCCGGCCGTGAAGGCCGGCATCGCCATCGCCGGCGGCGCCTTCATGCTGTACATGGGCGTGGATATGTTCCGGGCGCTGGCCCGCTTCACGGGTGCCCCACCCCTGGCCGCCCATCGCTCTCCGCTGGCCGCCGGCCTCCTCCTCAGCCTGGGCAATCCGTACTTCCTGGTCTGGTGGGGCACGGTCGGGGCGGCGCTGGTACTGCGCGCTGTGACATTCGGCCTGCTGGGGTTCCTGGCCTTCGCCGTCGCCCACTGGCTGTGCGATTTCTGCTGGTACTACTTTTTATCCGCAGTGACGTACCGGGGCGGGAAATTCCTGGGGAAGCGCTTTCAGCAGGTCCTGCTGGCGGCCTGCGGGGCATTCCTGCTCTTTTTCGGTGCGCGGTTCATTTTC
Source organism: Anaerolineae bacterium (assembly GCA_028275445.1). Classification (GTDB taxonomy): domain Bacteria; phylum Chloroflexota; class Anaerolineae; order JACIWP01; family JACIWP01; genus JACIWP01. The sequence goes on from JAPWUQ010000246.1 coordinate 462, forward strand.
GACGGCATTACCGCCTGGCCGGCATAGGCCGGCCCAGCTCACTGCCGGCCGGCGTCCTCAAAGCCCAGGTAGTACACGGCGGCGGCCAGGTACACCCGCGCTGCCCGCACCACGTCGCGCAGGCTGACATATTCCAGGTCGGCGAGGTACCGCTCCCGGTTCGTGCCGTGGTAGACGGTGGGGATGCCGTACTCGCCGGCGGTCTTGGAAGCATCCCCCACGTCCAGAAAGCCCCCCAGCGGCAGGTCCTGATCCGTCACAAGGGAATACGCCCGCCGCAGGGCTTGGATGATCGGCTCGCGCTCGTGCAGGCGGAAGCCCAACCCGAGCACGTTGACCTGGCATTCGATCTTGGCGCGGGTGCGGGCCTGCAGTTCCTGCTGGAGCAGGAGGAATTCCCCCACAATCTCATGCTCGGTCTTGCCGGGGCTGAAGCGGCGCGTGCCGGCGATGGCGCATTCCGCCGGCATACGCTCCGGCTCGTCGCCGGCGTGGATACTGCCCACCTGCACCGTCTCCGGCCCGATGTACGGCCACGCGACCTGCCCCAGCTCCTCGTTCCAGCGCTCCAGGCGCTCCAGGATGATCCGGCTCTCCCAGATGGGATGCGGCGCGTCCGCCGGCGTGTACAACTCGTGCATGGGCTCCCCCTCTTGCCGCACCCTCCAGCGGAACTGGGCACAGCCTCGGCCGGCCACCGGCACGTAGCGGTGCGGGCCGGCGGCGCAGATGACGGCGTTGCCCAGGCTCCCATGCCGCGCCAGGGCGTCCAGCCCCTCGCGCCGGCCGGGCGGCTCGTGCAGAGTGTGGATGACCGCCTGGAGCCGGCCGCGCAAGCGGTAGGGGGAGGATGCCAGGACGCGCAGTGCCTCGGTGATGGCCGCAACCCCGCTTTTGCCCTCCGCGCACCCTCGGCCGTAGATAAGCCCCCCTTCCTGGTACGCCGGCGGATGGTCCAGCGGCCGATGGTCGAGGTGCCCGAGCAGGGTGAGGGTGGGGCCGACGCCGGCGCTGGGCAGGGAGATGACCACGGTCGCCCCGTCGGGCGCATCGCGGCGCACCTCCGCCGGCAGTCCGCGGTCGCGGGCATACCCCGCGTACCATGCCGCAATCGCTTCGGTCTGGCGCGTGGGGCTGGGGATGCGGGCCAGCTCCATGGTCAGGTGCGCCAGGCGCGTGGGGTCAATCTGGTTGATGAGCTGACGGAGTCGGGATTCCATAATACGGCCGGTCCCTTTGATGATGTCACGACGGCGGCACCGCGCCGGCCATTCACAGCCCTCGGACAGGACGGCACGCCCATTGTAGCGAGATTTCGGGCCGGCGTCAAGCGCGGATCGGGGGGCAGGGGCTGGCCGTATCCCCTGGACATAGGGCCGGCGTTGGTTGTATTTGCCTGCTCGTCTGCTCCGACAGCGTAATCTGCAGTACTTGCATAATTTACGATTTTGGTATATAATTATGGTGTACGCAAGAGGCATCCTGCCGGCTGAAGGAGGAAAGACGATGTTCGAGACGACGATATATATGGACAACGCGGCGGTAACCCGCTTGGATGAGCGGGTGTGGGAGGCCATGAGGCCGTATTACTTCGATACCTTCGCCGTGGCGACTTCCCAGTTCGGTTATTCCCTGGGGATTGAAGCCCGCGATGCGCTGGAAAGCGCCCGGGCCGCGCTGGCCGGTGCGTTAGGTGCCAGCGCGGAGGAGTTCATCTTCACCTCCGGCGACACGGAATCCACCAACATGGCCATCAAAGGCGTCGCCGCGGCGCTGGCGCCGAAGAAGGGCCGGCATATCATCACCAGCCCCATCGAGGACTTCCCCGTGCTGGGAAGCGTTAAGGCGCTGGAAAAGCAGGGCTTTGAGGTCAGCTATGTGCGGGTGGACGAGCACGGCCTGGTGGACCTGGACCATCTGCGCAGTCTGATCCGGCCGGATACCATCCTGGCCTCCATCCAGGTCGCCAACCAGGAGATCGGGACCCTGCAGGATGTTGCCGCCATCGCCGGCATCCTGAAGGAGCGCGGCGTGATCTTCCATGCGGACGCCACCCACGCCTTTGGCCGGGTGCCGCTGGACGTGCGCCAGGTGCCGGTGGACCTCATCACGGTCTCGGCGCATACCATTCACGGCCCCCGGGGCATTGGTGGGCTGTACATTCGGAAGGGGACACCCATCGTGAAGTGGATGGACGGCGGGTTTCAGGAGTTCAACCTGCGCGCCGGCGTGGAGAATATCCCGGGCGCGGTGGGCTTCGCCAAGGCCATCGAGCTGATCACGCCGGAGGAGACGGAGCGGCTGCGCCGCATGCGGGATGCCCTCATCGAGCGCTTACTGCAAATCCCGCACACGCGGCTGAACGGCCATCCGAGCCGGCGGCTTCCCACCAATGCCAACATCTCCTTCCGCTTCATCGAGGGGGAATCCATCCTGCTCCAGTTGGACATGCGGGGCATTGCCGTCAGCACCGGCTCCGCCTGCTTCAGCCGCTCTCTGGAGGCCAGTCATGTCATCCTGGGCATTGGCGGCGACCACGAGCGGGCGCACGGCTCCGTGCGCTTCACCCTGGGGCGCTTCAACCGGGAGGAAGAGGTGGACAAAGTCGTGGAGGCTATGAACGAGATCGTCGCGGTACTGCGCGCCATCAGCCCATTGGGCAAAGACTAGAACAAGGGGGTGGAATATGCCACTGCCATACAGCGAGATCGTGATGGAGCATTTCAAGCGCCCGCGCAATGTGGGCCGGCTGGAGGACGCTGACGCCAAGGCGACCGAAGGGAGCCCTGCGTGCGGCGACATGGTGACGGTGTACCTGAAGGTGGACGAGCAGACGCACCGCATCACCGATATCAAGTTCGAGTCCTATGGTTGCGCCTCCAATATCGCCACCGGGTCGATTATCACGGAGCTGGCGAAGGGCAAGACCATTGAGGAAGCCAAGCAGTTGACCTGGAAGGACGCCGCCGAGGCGTTGGGCGGACTGCCGCCGGTGAAGGTGCACTGCTCGGTGCTGGCCATTGACGGCCTGCGGGCGGCGATCCAGAACTATG
>JAPWUQ010000048.1 GCA_028275445.1 Anaerolineae bacterium
CGGCACATCTCATTCCACATGCTGTCCTTCTGCTTCATCGGCGCAATTGTCGGCTTGACAAAATGGCGGAAATATGGTATGCTATGGGCATACAGCTAATATATTAGCTGTATTTTCCAGGACAACCCTGCGCAACACCCCGAATATCCTGTTCGTGTATTCCGAATGACTGGCGCAAAGGGGCTGGAACTTGAGCACGGACGCCGATAAAGCCTACCAAATCATCAAAGAGAAAATCATCACCCTGGAGCTCCCACCGGGTTCGGCCATCCACGAAACCGCCCTCGCTGAGGAACTACAGCTCGGACGCACCCCCATTCGCGAAGCCCTGAAGCTCCTCCAGGCGGAGCAGTTGGTCACGACGGTGCCGCGACGGGGGATGTTCGTCTCCAGCATCTCCATCACGGATTTACAGCAGATCGCTGAAGTGCGGATGCAGTTGGAAGGGCTGGCAGCGCGTTTAGCGGCACAGCGGGCCACCCCGGAGGAGCTGATGGCACTGGAGGAGACCTGCCGGCAGGCCGCTGAGGCAGTCTCCCGGCCGGCGCACGAAGCCATCCACGTTGACCGCCGGCTGCATCAGCTCATCGCATCCGCCTCCCACAACGACTACCTCAAGACCGAAGTGGAACGCTTCTACAGCCTGTCCCTGCGCCTGTGGTACGTCGCCCTCACCCGGGTCCGCACCCAGGACCTCGATATTGACATGCACTTCCAGGTGCTGGATGCCATCCGAAACCGCGATGCACAGCGCGCCGAAGCGTTGATGCAGGAACATATCCACAACTTCCACAAAGCAATTCGAGCGTTGCTGTGAAGGTACGAGTTCCGAGACGATTCCATTCCTTGCGGGCTGAAGGTCTGGGAAAGGGAAAGGAGGTGATGCGAAGGATTCGGGCGATACCGTAGAAGTGCTGGACCCTGCCAGGATACCCACCGCCGCCTGGCAAGTTCTGGAGCGCGCACTGCGCTCACCATCCTAAGGCCATTTTGCCCGGCGCACTCTGTGCCCAATACGGCCCAAGTCGTACGAAGGTGAAGGAGAGACGACAGATGAGAACGAACTACCGAGTGAATTCTGGCACGCGCTTCCATGTTTTCTCCAAGGATCAACTGGAACAGCTTTTCTGGGACACCCTGCACATCCTCGAGTATACCGGCCTGGACGTGCATCACGAGGAAGCGCGCGAGATCCTGAAGAAGGCCGGCGCATGGGTGGACGGTATCCGTGTCCGCCTCCCCTCGTACATGGTTCGCAAAGCCCTTTCCATGGCCCCGCGCTCGTTCACGCTGTGGGCGCGCGACGGCGACCCCAAGAAGAACATCCACATTGGCCCTGGCCGCGCCTACTTTGGCCCCGGCCCCACCTGCCCCAACTTCATTGACCCGTACACGCTGGAACGCCGGCCCTATGTCAAGGGCGACGCGGAGCTGGTGGCCAAGGTCGTCGACGCGCTCCCCAACATTGACTTCTGCGAGTCGCTGGGCTCCATCAGCGACGTGCATGTCGACCTGAGCGCGCTGTACGAGTTCGCCTACATGTTCCCCAACACCAGCAAGCCCATCGTGGCCTGGTCCTTCCGCTGGGATGACTCCGAGGCCATCCACAAGATCGCCATCACCGAAGCCGGCGGCCAGGAAGCCTTCGAGCGGCGCCCCAACTACGTGCACTACTGCGAGCCGGTCTCGCCGCTGGTGAGCACCTTCGAGGCGCTGGACAAGCTCATTTTCGCCGCCCGGCATCGCGTGCCGCTGGTCTTCACGCCCTGCCCCATCGCCGGCGCCACCGCCCCCTGCACCCTGGCCGGCCTCATCGCCCAGGCAGCAGCCGAGTCCTGGATGGGCCTCACCCTCGCCCAGACCATCGCTCCAGGCCTCCCCTTCTTCATGGGCGGCGTGACCTCCATCCTCGACATGCAGACCATGATCTTCAGCTACGGCGCGCCAGAGCTGGCGTTGGCCGAGTGCGGCCTGACCGAGCTGGCCCACTACGCCGGCATCCCGCTCTGGAACACCGGCGGCTGTACCGACTCCAAGACCCTCGACGAGCAGGCCGCTATCGAAGGCTCCTTCTCCGTCATGGCGGCGGCGCTGTGCGGCGGCGACCTGACCCACGACGTGGGCTACACCGAGAGCGCCATGACCGGCTCCCTCTTCCAGCTCTGCATGATGGACGAGGCCATCGGCTGGTCCCGCCGGGTGACCCGCGGCATCGAGGTCAACGAGGAGACGCTGGCGGTCGAGGTCATCAAGAGCGTGGGTCCCAACGGCCACTACCTGCGCCATCCGCACACCCGCAAGTTCTTCAAGACCGAGTTCTGGTATCCGACCCTCTGCGATCGCCACAATTATGAGGAGTGGTCGGCCGCCGGCAGCCTGCCCATGCGCGAGCGGGTCATCGCCAAGGTGCGCGAGATCCTGGAGACCCATACCCCGCCGCCCATCAAGAAGGAAACGCGGGATGTCATCGAGAAGGTGCTGGCGGATGCCGAGGCACGCGTCAAGAGCACGGACACGAAGAAAAAGTAACTCGAACGGGGGAGGCAAGATACAATGAGCAAGATCCTGGAACAACTGGCGACTGCCATTATCGAAGGCGATATTGACAACACGCCCAAGCTGGTGCAGAAGGCGCTGGATGAGGGGCTGGAACCCCTTTCCATCCTGAACGACGGCATGGTAATGGGCATGAACGAGGTAGGGCGCCGCTTCAAGGCCGGCGAGATGTTCGTGCCGGAAGTGCTGATGTCGGCCGAGGCCATGCAGGCCGGCCTGAAAATCCTGCGGCCCCTGCTGGTCTCCTCCGGCGCCAAACTGCTGGGCAAGGTCATCATGGCCACCGTCCAGGGCGACCTGCATGACATCGGCAAGAACCTGGTGGGCATGATGTGCGAAGGCGCCGGCTTCGAGGTTATCGACCTGGGATTCGACGTGCCGGCGGAGCGCATTGTCCAGGCGGTGAAGGAGCACAAGCCCGATATCGTGGGCCTCTCCGCTCTGCTGACCACGACCATGCGCCAGATGGCCTATACCATCAAGGCACTGGAAGAGGCCGGCCTGCGCGACAAGGTCAAGGTCATGGTCGGCGGCGCGCCGGTCGATGCGGAATTCGCCAAGAAGATCGGTGCGGATGGGTATGGCTCCAACGCCGCCGCCGGCGCGGAACTGGCCAAGAAGCTCGTCGGTGCCGCGTAATATCGCCGCATCGCAATGCCCATTATCCTGGGCCACATGATCTAAGAGGAGAAGGTAGCATGGAAGTGCATAAGGTCAATTACGAAGTGAACGCTACGCCTACTCTCCAAATCCTCACCGAGGACGAGATTGAGGCGATCTACTTCTCGTCTCTGCGAGTCCTGGAAGAGACCGGCGTGCGGTGCTATAACCCGGAGGGCGTTGACATCCTGCATGCCCACGGCGCCCATGTCGAGGATAAGAACCTGGTGAAGGTCCCCTCCTGGATGGTGGAACGGGCGCGCTCCACCCTGCCCAAGAAGGTCACCGTCGTCGGCATGCCCGATAAGGACGGCAAGCGCAAGTACCGCATGGACCTGGTGAAGAACTCCGCCTATTGGGGCACAGGCTCGGATACGCCCTATACCATCGATCCCTACACCCTGAAGCGCCGGCGCTCCACCTACCAGGACGTCAAGAACCTGGCTATCATCGCCGAGGCCCTGCCCAACATTGACTTCTTCATGTCGCTGGGCATCACCCAGGACACCGCGGTCGGCACCTATGACCGCTGGCAGTACCTGGCCATGCTGGAGGGCACCAACAAGCCCATCAACATCACCGCGGTGGACGTGGAAGGCCTGCGCGACCAGCTCGAGATGGCGTACATCCGGCTGGGCGGCAAAGAAGAGTGGAAGAAGGCGCCGGCATTCTCCCTGTACATCGAGCCGGTATCGCCGCTGAGCCATGACCCCATCGTCATCGGCAAACTGCTCTTCTGCTGTGACAACGATATCCCGTTCGTCTACACGCCCTGCCCGCAGGCCGGCGCCACCGCTCCCTGCACCCTGGCCGGCGTCCTGGTCCAGGCCCTCACCGAAAGCCTGTTCGGCATCGTGCTCAGCCAGCTCCGCAAACCCGGCGCCCAGGTCATCATCGGCGGCCTGCTCTCCCAGATGGACATGCAGACCACCGTCATGGCCTACGGCTCGCCGGAGATGGCCCTGCTCAGCGCCGCCTACACCGACATCACCAAGTGGCTCATGGTGCCCATGTACAACACCAGCGGCTGCAGCGATGCCAAGATGTTCGATGAGCAGGCGGCCATGGAGGCGACGCTCAACACCTTCATCGCCGGCCTCATCGGCGGCAACATGATCCACGACGTCGGCTACATCGAGTCCGGCCTCACCAGCTCGCCCGACATGCTGGTCGCCTGCGATGAGATCATCGGCATGGTCAAGCGCTTCCTGCAGGGCATCCCGGTGACCCGCGAGACCGTCCCGCTGGAGACCATTGACCAGGTCGGGCCGGGCGGCCACTATCTGGGCACCGATCACACCCTGCGGCACTTCAAGACCGAGTTCTGGAAACCGGTGCTCATGGACCGCCTGGATTGGGACCGCTGGGTAAAGGCCGGCTCCAAGCCCATGCGCGAGCGCGTCCACCAGCGCGTGCTGGAGATCCTGCAGGCGGAGCGCGAGCCGCTCTTCGATGAGAAGATGTACAAAGAGCTCCGCCGCATCTGCGAGCTGGCGGACGAGCGCCATAAAGGCGAGGAGATGGGCATCGGCATCGTGTAAGCCGGCGCACCAGACGAACCCATCCTGCCAGGCCGTGAGACCTGGCGGAAACGAAAGCGCCATGGCGGGGCCGGCGGTAACGTTGGCCCCGCCATATCCTTATCGCAGATAAACGAACGACGCCAAGAGGTGACCCTTGACAGCGAGCCAGCCTGCTACACGCACCCTCGTATTGGGCATTGACACAGGAGGCACCTATACCGACGGAGTACTGCTGGACTATCACACGCGCGAGGTGATCGCCTCCTGCAAAAGCCTCACCACCCGGCACGATTATGCCGAGGGCATCGGCAGGGTCATTGAAGGCATTCAGATCGACAACCCCGCCGAAGTGAAGATGGTCTCCATCTCCACGACCCTGGCGACCAACGCCATTGCCGAAGGCAAGGGCGCCCGGGTGGCGTTGATATTGATCGGCTATGACAAAGAGCTTGCCGAAGCGTTTCAGCTTCATCAGCGCTTTGGCACGACCCAATATGCCTTCTTCGCCGGCGGCCACACCCTCTTCGGCGAAGAGAAGGAACCGCTGGACCTGCAGGGCATCCTGGACTACGTCCACCGCGTCAAGGACTCCGTGGACGCCCTGGCGGTCTCGGCCTATTTCAGCCCCATGAACCCCGAACACGAACTGCGCGCCTTCGAGGCCATCTCGCGCATCTGCGACCTGCCCATCGTGCTGGGCCATCAGCTCTCGACCAAACTCGGCTCGGTGGAGCGCGCCACTACTGCCGCGTTGAACGCCTCCCTGCTGGGCATGTTGAGAGATTTTGTCATCGCCGTGCGCCGCGCCATGGAGGCCCGCCATATTCACGCGCCATTGATGGTGGTGCGCGGCGATGGCACGCTGATGAGCGAGGAATTCGCCGCCCGCACCCCGGTGGAGACCATCCACTCTGGGCCGGCGGCCAGCGCCATGGGCGGGCGCTTCCTCTCCCGGGTGGACACCGCGCTGGTAGTGGATGTCGGCGGCACCACCACGGACATCGCGCTCATCGAGGATGGGCGGGTGCGGGTCAGCGAGGAAGGCGCCACTGTCGGCAACTACAAGACCTGTGTGCAGGCGGCCAATATCCTCTCCATCGCGCTGGGCGGCGACAGCCACATTCACATTGGCCGCGATCAGAAGTGGACCATCGGGCCGGCGCGCGTCGTGCCGCTGGCGTACCTGGCCCACCAGCACCCCGCCGTCAAGCGCCGCATCGCCCCACTCCTGCAGAAGGGCTGGGGACAGATTGACCTGGACCAGTTGGAGTTCTGGTTCTTACAGCGGGAACCGCCCCCCGGCATGTTGGAGAAAGGCTCCCGCGAGGCCGAGGTGGTGGCCCTCCTGCGCGAGGGGCCGATGTGCGTCACCGACATCGTGCGCCGGCTGAAACTGCTCCATGCCGGCCAGATCGGCGCGGCAGAGCTTTGGCGGCAGGAGATCATCGGCAGGGCCGGCCTGACCCCCACCGATTTCATGCACCTGGACGGCATCTACCGGGCCTGGGACGCCGAAATGTCCGAGATTGCCGCCGCGCTCTTCTGCCGCAACCTTGGCCTGGACGTGAAGACCTTCCGCGATCTGCTGTGGCAAAGGGTGGATGAAATCATCACCGAAGTCATCCTATCCTTCCTGACCGGCAAGAAACTGGCCGCCCCGGACCCGCTCCACGATGTGGACATGGGCCGCTGGTTCTTCCACAACAGCCTGCAGGCGGCACACCCGCATCTGGAGACGACCATCCGCCTGAAAGTGCCCATCATCGGCATTGGCGCGCCGGCGAAAATCTTCCTGGAGCGGGTGGCCGACATTTTCCACACGGAGCTGATCCTGCCGCCCTATTACTGGGTGGCGAATGCGGTGGGCGCGGTGGCCGGCAGTGTCATGGTGAGCGAGGAAGCCCTGGTCTACGCCCGCCTCTCCGAGGACCAGTCCGAGGTAGTGGGCTACTACGTGCAGACCTCAGAGGGCCGCACGTATTACGAGAGCCTGGAGGAGGCGCTGGGATATGCGCGCCAGCGCGTCCGCACCCTGGCATGGGAGGGGGCGGTGCGCGCCGGCGCCCATTCCCCGCAGGTAACCCTGGAAGAGGTCGAGGATGGCCTGGATACCTACCGCATCCGGGCACGCGCCATGGGAACACCGCGCCTGGCATAATACCGGTGCATGTGCTCCATATCGAGCAGGAGGGGAATGGTGGAACTGGAACGCATTGATACGCAAAAAGCATATAACCTTATCAAGGAGAAGATTATCACGCTCCAGCTCAAGCCAGGGGCGCCGATCGACGAGGACGCGCTGTGCGCGGAGACGGGATTGACCCCGACGGCGGTGCGCGAGGCGCTGAAATGGCTGGCCCACGACCATCTGGTGGATATCACCCCGCGCCATGGTATTCGCGTGGCGGAGGCGAACCCGGCCGAACTGCGCGAGCTGTTCGAGATGCGCCTGCCGCTGGAGACATTATGCGCCCGCATGGCGGCGGAGCGCGCCACCGCGGATGATATCGTGGTGATGGACGCCCTGGTGCGGGAATACGAGCGGGTGAAAGGCGCCGGCAACGTGGACACCCTGCTCGACCTGGACCACCGCTTCCACAGCGCACTGGCCGACGCCGCCCACAACCGCTACATGCGGGAGACCCTGGAGCGCTTCTTCGGCTTGTCGGAGCGCCTGTGGTACCTGGCCTCGCCGCAGATCGACTGGGTGCTCCGCGCGCTGGACCGCCATGCGGAGCTGGTGCAGGCGATCAAGGCGCGCGATGCCGAGCGTGCCGCCGGCCTCATGCATCAGCACGTGCTGGATTTCCAGGCGCTGGTGGAGCGCGCCTTGGGCCTGGTCTGAAGCTGTTTCCCCCTTCCGGAGGACGCAAATGGATATGCTGGCGCGGGAGATCGAGGACTTCATCGTCCAGACGGTAACAACCGCCGGCACCCGCACGAAATACCGCCGGCCGCTGGTCGGCTTCGCCTCCGCCGATGACCCCCGCTGGCAGGAACTGCGCCGCATCGCCGAGCCGTCCCATTTCCTGCCCCAGGACCTGCTCCCAGAGGCACGCACTGTGGTCGCCTTTTTCCTGCCGTTCGCCGAGGAAATTGTGCGCGCCAACCGGGAGGCGGACGGCACCGCGCCGGCATGGGCGACGGCCTACCTGGAGACCAATGCCCTCATCAACCAGATCGTGCAGGAGCTGATCGCCCGGTTGGGTAAGCGCGGCATTCGGGCGGCGGGTCAACCGGCCACCTATAACTGGGACCCCGTGACGCTGATCAGCCGCTGGTCCCACAAATCGGCCGCGGCCGTCGCCGGCCTGGGCACCTTTGGCCTGCACCGCATGTTGATCACCGACGCCGGCTGTGCCGGCCGATGCGGCAGTCTGGTGATCGATGCGGAAGTCCCGCCGACATCGCGCTCCCATGTGGAGCGCTGTCTCTATTTCTACGATGGAAGCTGTACCTACTGTGTGGATGCTTGTCCGGTGCAGGCCCTGCGGCCGGCGCCCTTCGGCCAGATGAACCTGGACAAATGGGCCTGTCATGCTCACCTTCGGGACGTGGTCAAACCGCAGTTGGGCGCGGACTGCTGTGGCAAATGCGCTGTGGGGCCGTGTGCGTTGGCTTCGGCCGTGAAGTGACGTGGGAGCAAGGATATGGCGAAGGAGAAGGGTATTTCCAAGACACCCCCCATGCGGGCACTGGAGGCCGCCGGCGTCCCCTATCAGGTGCACATCCACGCCCGCAAGCAGTATACTGCCGAGGGCGTGGCGGAAGACCTGAAGGTGCCGCTGGCCTGGGTGGTCAAGGCCATGATTGTCCAGCGTTCCGACGGCCGGTTTGCCCTCTTTGTCGTGCCCGGGGATAAGCGGTTGAGCATGAAGAAGGTCGCGGCGGCGCTGAACGATAAGGGCGCATCCCTGGCGCCGGAGCGCGAGGTGCTCCGCGCCACCGGTTACCAGGTGGGTTCGGTTTCGGTGACCGGCTTCCGGCGGGACGATATCCCGGGCTTCATTGACCAGAGTGTGATGGCGGCGGAGCGCATTATTATCAGCGCCGGCCGGCCCGATGCCGGCATCGAGATGTCGCCGGCGGACCTCCCCAAAATCATCCCGAACGCCCAGCTTGGCGACTACTGCGAAGGTTGAGTCCTCTTGCCCGGTGACGGTCACCTGTGAGGTGACTGTCACCGGGTACTCCCCGTTCTTGACATCCCTTTCCGCCGGCCTATAATGCCTCCGTTTACAATCGGATTAGGAGGTGCGCAATGGCTTCTACGACGACGTCGACGCGCCCCGAGCGCGTCTCCATCTGGCAACTGCCCCGCAACATCTGGGCGGTGAGCCTGACCAGCTTCTTCATGGACGTCTCCAGCGAGATGGTGCTCAATATCGTCCCGCTCTTCCTGTCCAACGTGCTGGGGGTCAAGACCAATATCATCGGCCTGATCGAGGGCATCGCCGAGGCAACCTCCAGCTTGCTGAAGGTGTTCTCCGGCTGGATTTCCGACAAGCTCAATCAGCGCAAATGGCTGGCGGTGGCCGGCTACGGCATCTCGGCCGTCTCCAAACCCTTCTTTTACTTCGTCAACTCGTGGGCCGGCGTGGCGGCAGTGCGCTGGGCGGACCGCGTCGGCAAAGGCATCCGCACAGCGCCGCGCGATGCCCTGGTCGCCGATTCCATCGAGGAACAGCATCGCGGGCTGGCCTTCGGCTTCCATCGCGCTGCGGACACCGCCGGCGCAGTGGTCGGCATCCTCGTCGCGCTCCTGCTGGTCTGGCTCAGCCAATCCACCCAGAGCCTGCTGGCGCGCCGCACCTTCCAGACGGTCGTGCTCATCAGCCTGATACCCGCCGCACTGGCGGTGCTGTCCCTGGCCATCGGTGCACAGGACGTGCCGGTGCGCAGACGCGAAGGGGTGCCGGTCCGCTTCAAGGGCCTGGGCCGGCAGTTCCTCGTCTTCATGCTCCTGGTGGGGCTGTTCGACCTGGGGAATTCCTCCGACGCCTTCCTCATCCTGCGGGCGCAGGAGCGCGGCCTGAACGTATTGGGCGTCCTGGGCATGCTGGCGACCTTCAACCTGGTGTATACGCTGGTCTCGGCGCCGGCCGGCTCCCTATCGGACCGCATCGGCCGGCGCAGGGTCATCATCGGTGGATGGGTTGTCTATGGGCTGATATACCTGGGATTCGCGCTGGCGCAGAAGGGCTGGCACATTTGGGCGCTGTACGCGCTGTACGGGATCTATTACGGCATGGCGTACGGCACCGCCAAGGCGATGGTGGCGGATATCGTGCCGGCGGAACTGCGCGGCACCGCCTACGGCACGTACAACGCGGTGCTGGGCATCCTGGATTTCCCCGCCTCGCTCATCGCCGGCATCCTGTGGGACGGCGCCTTTGGCTGGAGCGGTTTTGGCCCCTCCGCCCCCTTCCTCTTCGGCGCCATCATGGCCCTGCTGGCGGCGGCCGGCATGATGCTGTGGCGGCCACAGCCGGCGCAGGAGCCGCAGGGTTAACGTTCAGAAAGCTCCTCTGCCCACTGGCCCTGGGGGCGGAACAGGTCAATCAGCCGGCTCACCATGAACGCCGCCAGGGCCAGCAGGGCAACGCCCAGGCCAACGTCCAGCAGGGGCGTTACCCAGCTCCGGTCGGCGGCCGGCGGGAGATATTCATAGAACACGCCGGCGGCGAAGGCCAGGTCGCTCCCGATAATGGTCCCCCACCCCACCCACTGCCGCAGTCGGCCGGCGAGGCGCAGTCGGTCCGCCACCAGCAACAGCATAATGGTGGCGGACAGCGTCGCCAGGATATGCCAGTGCCCCACCAGGATGCGCCGCTCCGCCTCGAAGGGCCAGGCCCGGTATATCTCATCCAGCTTGACCGCGGTGTACAGGCCGGGGAAGACCATTACCGGCTGGAGCCAGATCATCTGGAAGAAGGGGCCGAAGTGCAGGGGGTCGGCCAGCAGGGCACGCAGTCGCTGGCCGGCGGTCGGCCGGCGCCAGCCGCGCGCCGCGCTGTGTGCTCGGATAACGGCCCCGATGCCGGCGATGGTCATCAACAGGGCGGCGAACAGAAGCAGGGTACTGCCCACGTAGATGACCTTGTGGGCGATGCCCTCCCACAGCATGACGCTCCAGGCGCCGATGGAGAGCACGACCGTGCCGGCGATGGTCAGGGGCATGGCGATCTTGTGCAAGCGCCCTTTCAGGTCAAAGCGGCGCACGATGAGCAGCAAAATCGCCACATCGATCAGCGCCAGCATAATGTGCAGATGAGCGATGACGGCCAGCTCTCCCAGGTTATGCTCCTGGCGCACGATATCCTCTGCCAGGACAGCGCGGAAGCCGTTGCCGAAGAAGGAGCCGGCGCCGGCACCGATGACGGCGGAGATGAGCAGTGCCGCCGCAGTCACGAAGAATGCCAGCCGTTCCAGCGAGATATTCCCCCAGCCTGCATAGTCGGGCGAGGACAGCCGCTCCCTTCCCGGCCACAGGCCGGCCGCCAGCAGGACGCCGGCGTAAAAGACCAGCGACAGCCCCAGCAGGAAGATGCCGTGCAGGAGCCAGTTGCGCCCGAAATAGGCGAACCCCAGCGCGCCGATGCTGGTGAGCATGTAGCCCGGCGTGATGATGCGGCGCACCGAGCGCGCCAGCTCCGCCGGCGCCGGCACCAGGTCCAGCGTCAAATAGGCGACGGCCGCCACAAAGGGGACGGACAAGGAGTGATACACCATGATGATGCGGCCCACCCGCAGGGCCTCGGGGAGGTCGGCCGGCGGGATTCCCAGCAGGGCACGCAGTGGCGCCGAGAAGGTGCTCAGAAAGGCGACAATAAGCGCTTCCCAGGCGGTGACGGTGAGCAGATTGCCAGCAGGCGTGGCGAACAAATAGCGGAGGCGTCGGGCAAGGGCCGGCATGGTCACAGCTCCATTGGGAAAGATGTGCTCAGCTCAGAAAATCTGGAAGCGGCCGGTGGAGGGGACGATAATCTGGCGGTAGTTCGTGACATATTCCAGGAGCTTGCGCTTGAGCTCCTGCCATTCCTCGGATTCCAGGATGCGCTCGAGGGTCTCGCGGTCGGAAGCCTCCCCGCCGGTCTGGATCTGGGGCGCGTTGCCGTAGACCGTGTACCAGGCATCGGTGGGCCGCAGGCCCAATTTCATCATGCGCGGGCCAAACTCATGGATGACGAAATTGAAGTAAGCGGTCTCCATCCCCGGCTTGATGTCCCAGCTCATCAACAGTTTGACTGCCACGCTGGAATCCTCCTCTGGCATGAGGCTGCTATCATGATAGCAAACACTGCCAGAAAGCACAAATTGCATGAGGAAGCGTCAACGCCGGCGATGAGGGAAAGGTCACTCGTGATCAGCGCCATATCGGACGGCTGGGTGCGCTAGCCGGTCAGCAGTCCCATCAAGTTGATGATGAAGGCGCGGAATGCGGGGTTGGAGTAATATATGCCGATGCCGGCCACCACCAGGCCACAGCACAGCAACAGCACGACCAGCAAAAGGATGAGCACCGCGGTACAGCCGGGATGGGCCGGCCCCGCCCCTTCCCCTGGTACGGTTACGCCGGTGGGAGATTCGTGTTCCTCAGCCACTGGTCCTGGCTCCCCCGGAGCGAGATGGTGTGATGGATACGCGGAGATACCCTATCTTGGCACCCAGATACATGCCGGCAACCACGCCGGCCAGCGCGCCCGTGATTAGCCGCAAAGCATTGGTGCTCTCGCGCAGGCCCAGCAGTTGCGTGCCGCCGTCCAGCGCCATGGGCAGGACGCACAGGAGGGCTATCCAGCCGGGGATGACGACCCTGCGCCAAAGGGTGATCAGCAAGCCCAGCCACAGCCCGCCGTACAGCCCGACATCGCGAGCGCAGAGGGCCATGGGATGGCCGGCGATCCAGAGGGAGCGCGCCGGCTCCTGATGACATATCAGGTGGAACAGGGCATACAGGCCGGCGGACAGGGAATGCAGGCCGGCCGCCCGGGCCAGCGGTGCCGCGGCGGCCAGGAGCAGTACCCCGCCCCAGGCCGCCGCCAGCATCACCGGCCAGCGCGCCTCCGCCCAGCGGCCGGCGCGCTCAGCCAGGTCATCTACCCGCGCGCTCCAGTGCCTGCTGTGCACCATGTCGGAGAAACGCCCCTATGGCGCGGCAGTTACAGTGCGGCCGTCAGCTCCTCGCCGGCGCCCCCCTTGCGCTGTAAATAGACCTGGCCAAACAGATGCGCCATGACCAGATACGCCCAGAAAGAGGTCAGGAAGACGCCCACGCCGCACAGGATGACGCCAAAGCTCGCGAGGACCGAGGCCACGACGGAGAGCAGGACGGCGATGATCACGTTGCCGATGTTGTCCACGGTGAAGCGCCACAGTTCCTCGAAGGCGAAGCCGGAGCTGAATTCCGGCTTCAGGGCGAAGCGGGTGAAGATGGCCGGCTCAAACAAGGCCATAATGATGCTCCACAAGATGATCAGGATGGAGGTGAGGCAGGAAACGATTGTCACCAGGCCGGCGAGGGAAGAGCTGTCCCTAATAATGGCTGTGACCACTACCTGGAAGCAGGCGATGATCCAGATGGGGATGCCCCACACGATCAGGATGGCCGCCAGGAGCAGGCCCTTTTTGAACTTTTCCCCCAGATCCACCCATTCGGGCAGGGGCTTTGCCTGGCCTTCCATGATATTGCGGAGGGTCTCCACGATATAGCCCAGGACAAAGGGGATGCCGACCAACACCACGGAAGCCAGCATGAACAGGCCGCCGATGAGCACCTTGGTGAGCCACTGCTCATCCTCGAAAACGTACGAAAAAGACTTGCCGACGTCCATTTGTTCCTCCCTCCTGGTGGAATGAAATGTGGAAAGAAACTGACACCCGACGGCCGAAAAGAGGTAATCCTGCGTCACCCGTTTGCGGGACAGCCGGCATGGTCCTCCGTCATCTGCGCGGCGCCCCGGACCCCAACCGTTCACAGGCCCATGGAGAAGATAGATGCTTAACACTTGACCATATTATAGCACACTCCGCTGTAAGGTGCAACGGCCGCCAGACTCCAGAGCGCGCGCCGGCGGCTCGCTGCCAGGTGACAGCCACCGGAGGGACCGTCGCGTGTGATCGCCCGACGGCTGGGCCGCGGCAACAAGAAACGGGTGACCGTCACCTCTGGGGGGCGGTCACCCGTTTCCGCGCAGAGGCTTGGTTTCAGGCCTGCTGTTGCTTCTTTTTCTCCTCCAGCCGGCGGCGCTCCTCCTCCACCAGAGCGCGGCGCAGGAACTTGCCCACCAGGGTCTTCGGCAGTTCGGTGCGGAATTCCACCGCTCGCGGCACCTTGTACTTGGCCAGACGCTGGCGGCAGAACTCGATGATCTCCTCCTCCGTCGCCGTCATGCCCTCTTTCAACACGATATAGACCTTGAGCATCTCGCCGCGGTACTCGTCGGGAACGCCGGCGGCCACCGCCTCCTTCACTGCTGGATGTTCATAGAGCACATCCTCGATCTCGCGCGGGTAGATGTTGAACCCGCCGGAGATGATCATGTCTTTCTTGCGGTCCACGATATAGAAGTAGCCGTCCTCATCCATTTTCGCCACGTCGCCGGTGTACAGCCAGCCGTTGCGGAGGGCGATGGCCGTTTCCTCCGGCATGTTCCAGTAGCCTTTCATCACCTGCGGGCCGCGCAGGACCAGCTCGCCGATCTCGCCCACCGGCAGTTCCTTCTCGCCCGTTTCCAGATCGACGATTTTGGCGTCCACGTCGGGGAAGGGCAGGCCGATGGAGCCGGCCTTGTTCAACCCGTAGATCGGGTTGCAATGGGTGACCGGTGCCGCCTCGGTCAGGCCGTAGCCCTCCACCAGTTTGCCGCCCGTCAGTTCCTCGAACTTGGCCTTGACCTCGACCGGCAGGGGCGCGGAGCCGCTGATGCAGGCGCGGATGGAGCGCAGGTGATATTTGCCGGCGGCCACATCCGGGTGATTATTGATCGCCACGTACATGGTCGGCACGCCGGGGAAGACCGTCGGCCGGAACTTGTCAATGAGCATCAGCATTTCATCAATATGGCGCGGGTTGGCCATCAGCACCATGGTGGCGCCGACATAGACGCTGAAGCTCATGCCCACCGTCATGCCGTACACGTGGAAGAAGGGTGCGGCGCAGAGGGCCACTTCCTGGCCCTCTTTGGTGTCGGTCAGCCAGGAGCGCACCTGGATGGTGTTGACCACCATATTGCGGTGGGTGAGCATAGCGCCCTTGGAGACGCCAGTCGTGCCGCCGG
>JAPWUQ010000049.1 GCA_028275445.1 Anaerolineae bacterium
GGGCGGACGTCGGGTTCGGTCTCGTCCTTCATGGGCCGGCGGGGTGCCTCCTCCCCAAACGTCACCAGAGGGCGCAGGCGCTCCACCAACACCGGCCCGA
This sequence comes from Anaerolineae bacterium, assembly GCA_028275445.1. Taxonomy (GTDB): domain Bacteria; phylum Chloroflexota; class Anaerolineae; order JACIWP01; family JACIWP01; genus JACIWP01. Next base: position 101 of record JAPWUQ010000049.1, read on the forward strand.
TGCCGCGAATGGGAAGCAGGTCGTCAACGCTCTGAAATGGTCCCTGGCGCTCCCGCAGTTCCACGATCGCCCTGGCCAGGACCGGGCCGATACCGGGCAGGCGCTCCAGCTCCTCCGCTGAAGCACGATTGATGTTCACTCTGTTCACTGCCATCGGTCACCTCCAATTCGCGCTGGCCTGTTTCCAGGAAGGCGATCTGATATCAAGGGACCGCATCCATTTTTATCATACACCATAATAGGGGCGCGGTCAAGGGGGTTGTAAGGTCGCCATGCATGCCGGTGAGCTGTTGGCCGCCGGCGCGATGCGAGCGGCCGGCCCGATTTCTCCCTTTCCCCCAATCAGGGTATAATGGCGGCAGGATGGATGGGAACAATCGAGCCCCCGCGGCTCGTCTTACGGTCAAACACACGCTGAAGGGACGTCCCATGCGCGTACTGCTGGTCAACCCGAAGTCCAAGTTACCTATTGATACCCGCACTTCCCCCTCTCTGGGGCTGGCATACCTCGCCGCCGTCTCGGAGCGCCGCGGGGACGAGGTGCGGGTCCACGACGGCGACGTAGAAGACCGCCCGGTCGAAGAAGTAGCGCGAGAGTTCCGGCCGCATCTTATCGGCATCACCGCCAACACCACGCAGGTCATGTCCGCCTGGCGCGAGGCCGCCCGCCTGAAAGCAGTACTGGGAGATGTGCCCATAGTGATTGGTGGGCCGCATCCCACCGTACTGCCCCATGAGTCCGCCGCCCGCCCGGAGATCGACATCGTCGTGCGGGGGGAGGGAGAGGCCACCTGGGAGGAGCTCTCCGAACGGATTGAGAATGGAGCAGACCTCGCCGGCGTGCGCGGCATCACGTACCGCCGGCCTGACGGCACCATCGTGGACGAACCCGATCGGCCGGCGCTGGACCTGAGCACCCTGCCGCGGCCGGCGTACCACTATTTCAAAATGGACCGCTACACCAACCTCCAGCCCACCGTGGACCATGTGGAGGGCTACAGCTTCCCCATCATGACCTCGCGCGGCTGTCCCTACCGCTGTAGCTACTGCTCCCAGATTATGGAGCGGCGCTGGCGCATGCGCACGCCGGAGGACGTGGTGGACGAATGGGAATGGCTGGTGCGGGAGATGGGCGCCGCCGAGATCGGCGTGCTGGATGATTCCTTCAACATTGACCGCAAGCGCGTCCTGCGCATCTGCGACCTCATCATCGAACGCAACCTCCAGCACGTGCCCTGGATCATGATCAACGGCATCCGCGCCAACCTGGCCGACGAGGAACTGCTGGGCAAAATGCGGCAGGCCGGCTGTATCCGCACCGCCTTCGGCGTGGAAAGCGGCAACCAGCACATCCTGGACACCATCATCCACAAACAGCTCACGCTGGACCAGGTGCGCAAGGCCTTCGCCGCCGCCAAAAAGGTCGGCATGGAGACTATTGGCTTCTTTATCATCGGCATGCCGGGCGAGACGGAGGAAACGATGGATGATACCATCCGCTTCGCCTGCGAGCTGGACCCGCTGGTGGCCAATTTCTCCATCGCCACTCCCTTCCCCGGCACCGAGCTGTATGATATCGTCAAGGCCCGCGGGCGCATCCTGGCGGAAACCTGGGATGATTTCGTCTTTTTCGAGGGGAAGGCGCGTTTCGAACTGCCGGATTTGCCGGCGGAGCTGGTGGAGCGCAAATGGCGAGAAGCCTACCGACGTTTTTACCTGCGGCCGCACCGCATCGCCCGCACGCTCATGCGCAAGCAGACCTGGCTTCAGCTCCCGCGCACCCTGCGCATGGCCTGGCGCACCGTGGTGACCGGCGCCTTATAAGCGGCGCGGTCATCCGGATGGTCGCCGGCAGACCGCCCGCGGTTACACAGAGAGACGGGGAGGAGTGAGAGTGAGTCAAGAGCAAGACACGGTTGCCTGCGAGTTATCTCCCACCAAAATCCGCTGTAGCGTGGGCGTCACCGCCTACAACGAAGAAGCCAATATCGGCGCGCTCCTGGAAGCACTGGTCAATCAGCGGCTCCATACCGTCGAGATCACCGAAATCATCGTTGTGGCCAGCGGATGCACGGACCGCACCGTGGATATCGTGCAGGAATGGATGCAGCGCTGTCCCCGTATCAAGCTGATCGTCCAGGAGCGGCGCGAAGGCAAAAGCGCGGCGGTGAACCTCTTCCTCAAGGCCGCCAGGGAGGACATCTGCGTGCTGGAAAGCGGCGACACCCTGCCCCATCCAGACGCCATCGAGCGCATGGTCAGCATGTTCACCGACCCGAAAGTGGGCATGACCGGCGCCCAGAAAGTGGCGGTCAATACCCCGGACCACATCGTGGACTACCTCTCGCATCTGCGCCTGAAGATGGAGCATCAGCTCTGCATGGAAATTCCCCGCCTGGGAGAGCTGATTGCCTTCCGCAAAGTGTTCGACACCATCCCACCGGATGTGGCGATGGATGAGGCATTCGTGGAGGCGCTGGTGATCCAGCGGGGCCTGCAGGTGCGCTATGCGCCGGACGCCATCGTCTACAACATGGGGCCAACCACCGTGAGGGATTTCATCAAACAGCGCCGGCGCAATTACGCCGGCCACCTCCACCTCAAGAAGAAGTACGGCTACCGCGTCTCCAGCCTGGACACCAAGCGCGTCCTGCGCATCGCCTTGGGAGAAATATGGGGCGCCATCCGCCTGCTCTACGTCCTCTTCGCCCTGGCCAGCCTGGAGGCCATTTCCCGCCTGCTCGGCGCCTATGACTATTACATCCGGCACGAGCGTCACGTGGTCTGGGACATGGCCTGGAGCACCAAGCCGGTGGCCATCGAGAAGCAGAAGAACCCGCGCGTCGGGACCGCCGGCTCTCTGCCCGAACCACCAATCTCCACCTCGGAGAAAATGTCGTCATGAGGGACCGCCTGATGACACTGCTGAAGGTAGTCATCAGCCTCGGGCTGATCGGCTACCTTCTGCTCTTCAAAGTGGACCTGGCGCAGGTCGGCCGCGCCATCGCCGGCGCGAACCCGCTCTATCTCCTGCTGGCCCTGGCCCTCTATTTCCTGGCCATCGCGGTCGGCTGTTACAAATGGCAGATCCTCCTGCGCGCCCAGGGGCTTGCGGTGCCGCTGTCCCATCTCCTCTCCTTCACCTTCGTAGGGCTGTTTTTCGGCAACTTCCTGCTCCCCATGGTCGCCGGCGATGTGGTGCGCGGCTACGGCCTGGCGCGCGATACGGAAAAGGCCGCCGAAGCGGCCATCTCCGTGCTGGTGGACAAGCTGGTGGGCATGTCCGCCTTCATCACTGCCGGCGCCCTGCTGAGCCTGTACGCGGTCTGGGGGATGGGCCGTTCCGACCTCCAGGGCGTGGCCCTGGTCGCCGGCGCGGCATTCCTTGCCTTCCTGGTGGGCTTCGCTGTCCTGCTCAGCCGGCGCCTGCGGGCCTTGCTCGAACGGCTGTTCGGCCTGTCCTTCCTGCGCCGCCTGGCGCCCACGTATCAGCGTCTCTCCAGCGCCGTGCAGGCCTATCGGGATAACCCCGGCCGGCTGGCCCAGGCCTTCCTCATCTCCCTGGTGGTCCTGCTCATCACCAACATCGTGAACTGGCTGTTGGCAGAGGCGGTGGGGGCCGGCATCCCGCTCATCTATATCTTTATCTTCAATCCGCTGGTGGCCTTCGCCCCCATCCTGATCCCCTCCATCGGTGGGCTGGGAGTCAATCAGGGCGCCTATGATCTCCTCTACGCCACTCTGGGGCGCACTACCTCCAGCGAGCTGGCCATCACCTTCTCGCTGGTGATGCAGAGCATCATTTACCTCTCCAGCCTGCCGGGGGGCGTGCTGTGGCTCATTCGGCGCCGGCCGGCCCGCCGCTCCCTGGCCCAACAACCCTGAAAGTCAGGTGCGCATGAACATGTCATCCGATGTACCGGCCATTGACCCGTTCGAGGTCCAGCGCGTCTTGGCGGAGGACCAAGACCTGCGCTCCCTGCGCCAGCGCTTCCCCTCCCTGGAGGAGCGCAATTACGTGCTGGTGATGAACGGCCCTGACCCGTCCTATTTCGACGAGCTGTGCAAGGGGCCGGCCAAGGGCCGGCGCGGGGAAGTGGTGCTGGTCGTCTGTCACGCCGATGGCACCATCTGGCTGCATGCCAAGCCCTTCTACCCCGCCGGCATCTACCGCCTGCCCACCGGCGGCGTCCATCTGGGCGAGAGCGCCTGGGAGGCGGCACAGCGCGAGCTGTGGGAAGAGATGGGCCTGAAGGGCGAGCCGGCGCAGTGCCTGGGCTTACTGCGCTATGAGATGTTCCGCAGGGGGCGCTCCCTGCACTTCTCGTCCGTTGTGTTCCGCTTCGATGCCGGCACGGCGGAACCCCATCCCCAGGACAGCGCGGAGCCTATCTCCAGTTTCCAGCGGGTGCCGCCGGCCGAGCTGGCGAAAGTGGCCCGTGCACTGACGGATCTGCGCGGACAGTGGCAGGACTGGGGGAATTTCCGTGCGGCCGTCCATGAGTTCGTGTACGAAATCTGGTCACGGGCGTCCGCCTGGCCCCAGGGATAATAGTTGACGGTTTCCCTGAAATGATTACAATGGGAGGAAAGGCCGGCCGCACAGGTAAGCCGGCCCTTTCTATGGCAAGCGAGAGGGGCACATGCAGGTTCAGCACTATCACGACGCCGGCGCATTCGATATCCTGCGCCCTGAATGGAATCATCTGGTCTTCACCAGCTCCACCAACGAGGTCTTCCTGACCATCGAGTGGCAGGAGTCCTGGTGGCGGCATTTGGGAGAGGGCGAGCTGTGGGTCACGACCGTGCGGGACCCCGCCGGCGCGCTCCTCGCCATCTTCCCCTGCCATGTGCTCGAAGCCGACGGCCGGCGGATACTGCGCTTCATCGGCTGTGTCGAGGTGACCGATTACCTTGACCTCATCCTGGCGAAGGGGCATGAGGAGGCCCTGCTCCCGCTCTTCGTCGAATGTCTGCTGGGGCCGGCCGCGCCGCCGTGGGACAAGGTCGAGCTGTGCAATATCCCGCAGGCGTCGGCCACCCTGCGGCTTCTGCCGGAGCTGGCCGGCGCGGCCGGCCTCTCGGTGGATGTCCGCCAGAGGGACGTCTGCCCCGTAATCCCCCTGCCGACGAGCTGGGAAGCGTACCTGATGATGCTGGACAAGAAACAGCGGCATGAGATCCGCCGCAAACTGCGCCGGGCGCAGAGCGAGGCGGTGCTGGAATGGTATATCGTCGGGCCGGCGCACGATTTCGAGCGGGAGCTGGATATCTTCATAGAACTGCACCGCAAGAGCCGGCCGGATAAGCATGCCTTTATGACGCCGCGCACCGAGGCCTTCTTCCGCGCCATGGCGCGCGCCCTGTTCGATGCCGGCTGGCTCCGGCTCAGCCATCTGGTGCTGGACGGCCGGCATGAGGCCTCCATGCTCTCCTTCGACTATGATAACGCCGTTCTTCTGTACAACTCGGGGTTCGATCCCGAGGGGCACCCGCAGCTCAGCCCGGGCAATGTGCTGATTGCCCTCTGCATCCAGCAGGCCATCGAACTGGGCCGGCGCGAGTTTGACTTCCTGCGCGGCGACGAGGAATACAAGTACCGCTTCGGCGCCCGCGATACCTATGTGTACCAGATCGAGATGGAGCGTCGTTGAAGCCATGGAACCTCTGCGTGTGTGCATGTTGAGCGTGCATACCTGCCCGCTGGCCACCTTGGGCGGCAAAGAGACGGGCGGCATGAACGTCTATGTGCGCGACCTATCGCGCGAGCTGGGCCGGCGCGGCTACCAGGTGGATGTCTTCACCCGCCTGCAGAACCCGGACCGCCCGCGGGTCACCGACCGCCTGGGATATGGCGCCCGCGTGATTCACGTCAAGGCCGGCCCGCCGGCGCCGTACAACAAATATGCCCTGTACGATCATCTGGACGAGTTCATCGCCGGCGTGGATGCCTTCGCACGCCAGGAAGGCATCCGCTACGACATCATTCACAGCCATTACTGGCTGTCAGGTAAGGTGGCCGTCTGCCTGCGCGAGCGGTGGGGCGTGCCCTTCATCCAGATGTTTCATACGCTGGGGCATATGAAGAACAGCGTTGCCCAGCGGCCGGAGGAATACGAGCCGGAACGCCGGCTGATCGTGGAAACGGAACTCATGCGGGAGGCTGACGCGCTGGTGGCCGCCACGCCGCTGGAGAAGGCCCAGATGACCTGGCTGTACGGCGCCGACCCGGCCCGCATCCATGTCATCCCATGCGGGGTGGACACGGAGCAGTTCTACCCCCAGCCGCGGCAGTGGGCCAAGAGCTGTCTGGGATTGTCCCAGCACCAGCGCATGATCCTGTTCGTCGGGCGCATCGAACCGCTGAAGGGCATTGACACGCTCCTGCGCGCCGTGGCGGTACTGATCCAGCGCCGGCCGGAATGGGCGGAGGAGCTGGTAGTGACCATTGTGGGGGGCGACCCGGACCAGCCGCCTGAGAAAATGGACGCGGAGATGGCCCGCCTGCACGCCCTGCGCGCCGAGCTGGGCATCGCGAACGTGGTCACCTTCCGAGGCGCGCAGGCGCAGGATATCCTGCCCTGCTATTACTCCGCCGCCGAGGTGGTGGTTGTGCCCTCTCATTACGAATCGTTCGGCATGGTGGCGCTGGAGGCCATGGCCTGCGGCACGCCGGTCATCGCTTCCAAGGTCGGTGGGATGGCCTTCACCGTCCAGGACGGCGTGACCGGCTTCCATATCCCGTACCGCGATCACCAGGCCCTGGCGGAGCGGCTGGAGCAGATTCTGCTGGACCCCGATCTTCAAGCGCGCCTGGGCCGGCAGGCCGCCGAATGGGCCCGCCAGTACAGTTGGTCGCGCATCGCCGATCAGATCACGGCGCTGTACGCCGAGGTGCGGCGGGAGGCGCTCCCGGCGCGCCGGCGCACGGCTTCCTCCCAGGGACTCGCCTGCTCATCCTAAACTTCATCGCTTTTCGAGGTTGCGTATGGAAGGTGACAATCTGCGCGTGCTCTTCATCGCGGCGCATCCGGACGACGTGGAGCTTTCCTGCGGCGGCACGGCGGCCAAATGGGCCAGGGCCGGCCGCGAGCTGATTTACGTGATCTGCACCAACGGCGACAAGGGCACCCACGACCGCCGGCTTTCCCCGTTCCGCCTGGCGGAACTGCGCGAGGAAGAACAGCGCCAGGCGGCGGCACGCATCGGCGCCAGAGAGGTGGTTTTCCTGCGGCATCCCGACGGGGAGCTGGAGGCCTGCCCGAACCTGCGGATGGAGCTGGCCATGCTCATCCGCCATTTCCGCCCCCAGGTCATCTTCACCCACGATCCCTGGCGGCGCTACCAGATTCATCCTGACCACCGCGCCGCCGGCCTGGCCGCCTGCGACGCCATCGTCCTGGCCCGCGACCATCTCTTTGTGCCCGTACTGGAAGTCGTCGGGCTTCCGCCCTTTGCGCCGCTGGAGCTGTACCTGTGGGGCACCGACGACCCGGATTACTTCGAGGACATCAGCGAGACCCTGCAGGATAAGCTGGATGCGGTAGCCTGCCATCAGACCCAACTGGCGCAGATGCCCGACTGGCAGGAGCGCGTGCGCCAGTGGGCGGCCGATGTGGGCGCCAAGGCCGGCGCCGCCTACGCCGAGGGCTTTCACCGCATCATCTTCCGGCCGGCGGAGCATGTCTTCCCGCGCAACGCCGAGCCGCCGGCCGATACCAGGAAGCCATAGCGGCCATGCTCCCGCTCGGACATCTCGCTTTCACCTGGGGCACCCTGCACGCCCTTCAGCGCGCCGGCAAATTCCCGGACGCCGATTACCGGCTGGCCGCCCTGGCCGCGCTGGCGCCGGACGCGCTCGACAAGCCGCTGGCCATGTTCGTCTTTCGGCGCTCCAACGCCGCCCTGCTCTTCGGGCATACCCTGTTGATGCACGCGCTGGTATGGCTGGCCGCCGGCCGGAAACGCCGGCAGTGGCTGCCCTATCTGTTGGCCTTCTCCGGCCACCTGCTGGAGGACCGCATCTGGGGCTTCCCGCAGACCTTCCTGTGGCCCCTGCGCGGCCCATCCTTCCACCAGTGGCGGCATGTCGGGTCGCCGGCGGCCTTCCTGGACGCCTACCGCCAGGTGGTGCGCCAGGAGCCGAAGCTGGTGATCTTCGAACTGCTGGGGCTGGTCATCCTGGCCTGGACCGTCGTGGAGCGCGGGTGGTACCGGCCGGCGCGGCTGATCCAGCTCCTGCGGGAGGGGAGATAACATGCGGGTGATTGCCGGCAGTGCCAAGGGCCGCAAGCTGGAATCCGTTCCCGGCACATCTACCCGGCCCATCACCGACCGGGTCAAGGAGGCGCTGTTCAACATCCTGGGAGCCTCCATCGAAGGGGCGCGCTTCCTCGACCTGTTCGCCGGCACGGGCGCCGTCGGCATCGAGGCTTTGAGCCGCGGCGCGGCGCGCGCCGTGTTCTGCGAGCGCGACCGCCTGGCCCTGCGCACCATCGGCCACAACCTGCAGGCCACCGGCTTGGCCGACCGGGCGCGAGTGGTGGCCGGCGATGCCTTCCGCTTCCTCAGGAACCCGGGCGGTGAGCGCTTCGACTTCGTGTATATTGCCCCACCGCAGTACAAGGGCATCTGGATCCGCGCCCTGCAGGCGGTGGATGAAGGGGATGTGCTGGCGCCCGGCGGCATTGCCATCGTCCAGATTCACCCCAAGGAGCGCCAGGACGTGCCCCTGCGCCGGCTCCGCCTGTTCGACGAACGGCGCTACGGCAGTACCCTCCTGCTGTTCTACCGTCTGGAAGAGGGAGAAGCCAATGGGACGGAGGCGGCGCCGGCCGCTGAGGACCAGGCCGGCTGAAGGCCCTACTCGCCCAGGATATCCCGATACACCTGGCACTGCCAGCCAGTGTGCCGCTGACAGGCCTCCGCCGGCGGAGCAACCTCCTCGCCGGCCTGACGGAGCAGGCGGTATAAGAGGCACAGCGGCAGTCCCATCACGCTGGCATAACAGCCCTGCACCGCTTCCACTGGCCGAAAGCCGGCGTGCTGGATGGCGTAGGCGCCGGCTTTATCCATGGGGTCCCCGCTGACCACATATTCCTCTATTTCCGCATCGGCGTAGGGACGCATCCACACCTCGGTAACGTCACAGGCGGCAAGCTCCTGGCCGCCGGCGGCGTCCAGCACCGTCACCGCGGTCATGACCTGATGGGGCCGGCCGCGCAAGGCGCGGAGCATTTCCCGCGCCTCGGCCGGCGATCCCGGTTTCCCCAGGACGCGCCCGTCCAGCACCACAATCGTATCGCAGGCGATGACCAGGCCGCTGGCCGCTTTTTGCGCCGCGGCGCGCGCCTTGGCCCGGCTGAGCGCCTGCACAAACTCGTCCGCCGGCGCATCTCCGTGATTGGTCTCGTCAATATCCGCCGGCAGTACCTCGAACGGCCGGCCGAACAGGGAAAGCAGTTCGCGCCGGCGCGGGGATGCCGAAGCCAGAATCCATCGTCGTTTCGTCATGTTCCATCGCCAAGACAAAGATGTGCCGGGAAGGATAGCCCTCCCCGGCACATATCGCGAACGCGAATGGACCGCCAGATCACTTGCTGGCGCCGGCCTTGGAGGCCAGCGGCTCGCCTTCCAGCGCCTCGTCGGCGCCGTAGTCCGCCGGCCGCTTGCTCATGGAGATGGCCCAAGCGATGACGGCCAGCAGGATGATCATGATGACCCACATCAGCGGCGGTGTGGTCTTGTAGCGCACCACGATGGGCGCGATGATGAGGCTGACCAGGTTGATGACCTTGATGAGCGGGTTAAGGGCCGGGCCGGAGGTGTCCTTCAACGGGTCACCCACCGTGTCGCCCACCACGCTGGCCTTATGCGCCTCGGAGCCTTTGCCGCCGTAAAGGCCATCCTCAATGAGCTTCTTGGCGTTGTCCCAGGCGCCGCCGGCGTTCGCCATGAAGACCGCCAGGAGCTGGCCGGAGAGGATGACGCCCACCAGGAAGCTCCCCAAGGCCTCGGCCTTCAGCAGGAAGCCCACCACAATGGGGATGAGCACCACCAGGATGCCGACCGGGATCAGCTCGCGCTGGGCGGCGCGGGTGGAGATTTCCACCGTGCGGGCATAGTCCGCCTTGACCTTGCCTTCCAGGACGCCGGGGATGCGGAACTGCCGGCGCACTTCTGCCACCATACCGCCGGCGGCGCGCGCCACCGCCTTCACCAGCAGACTGCCGAACAGCACCGGCACCGCGCCACCGATGAGCAGGCCGATGAACACGATCGGGCTGGCGATGTTGATGACATCACCGAAGGTGGGATCCACCAGCTTGATGTCGGTGAAGAAGGAGCCGAACAGCGAGACCGCGGCGATGACGGCCGAGCCGATGGCCACGCCCTTGGTGATGGCCTTGGTGGTGTTGCCGACGGCATCCAGGTCGGTCATGATGCGGCGAGCCTTCTCGTCCATCTTGGCCATTTCGCCGATGCCGTTGGCGTTATCGGAGATGGGGCCGAAGGAGTCCATGGAGACCAGGTTGCCGGCATGGGTCAGCCAGCCGATGCCGATCAGGGCCACGCCGTACAGCACGTACTGCACGCCCAGGGACTGGTAGGTGATGACCGAGACCAGGATGGCGGCGGCGATGGCCAGGATCGCCCAGACGCTGGACTCATAGCCCACCGCCAGACCGGTGAGAATGGTCGTAGCGGGGCCAAAGCGGGTGCTCTTGGCGATCTCCTGCACCGCCGACGTCTCCTTGGCGGTGAACATGGCCGTCAGGCGGTTGACGATGACGTTGAAGATGACGCCGGCGGAGACCATGATGGCCGGCCGCAGGTCATGCATGTAGAACCAGGAGAGCAGGGAAGAGCTGACGATGGTGATGACCGAGGAGACCTCGTAGGCGATCTCCATGCTGTGCCATGCGTCGCCCTTGGCCACCGTGCGCTCCCAGATGGGGACGGAGAAGGTACCGATCATGGAGCTGATGACGCCGATGGCGCGCACCATCAGCGGGAAGACGATCCAGTGCACATTGCCGGTGATGCGCATCAGCGCCAGGCCCAGGATCAGGGCCGAGACGATGGTCACCTCGTAGGACTCGAAGATGTCGGCGGCCATGCCGGCGCAGTCCCCCACGTTGTCCCCCACCTGGTCCGCGATGGAGGCCGGGTTGCGGGGGTCATCCTCTTCCAGACCCTGTTCGACTTTGCCCACCAGGTCGGCGCCCACGTCCGCGGCTTTGGTATAAATGCCGCCGCCCACGCGCATGAACAGCGCCAGGAGGGTGCCGCCGAAGCCGAAGCCCAGCAGGGCGTCTGGCGCCGCCTTGCCAAAGATGATGAAGATGGTGGTGCCGCCCAGCAGGCCCAGGCCGTCGGTCAGCATGCCCGTGATGGTGCCCGAGCGGTAGGCGATGCGCAGGGCATCACCAAAATCCCGCATGGAAGCCGCGGCCACGCGGATATTACCCTCGATGGCCATGCGCATGCCCAACTGGCCTACCAGCAGGGAGAAGGTGGCGCCCAGGATGAAGGCCGCCGCGCGCCCGATGGCGATGTAGAGATGGGCTTTGTCGCCGAACATCTCCCGGGCTTCGGGCGTCGGTTGGGCGATCCAGACGCTGGCGAAGAGGACGAAGACCAGCACGCCGATGAAGGGGAGAATGGTGCGCAACTGCCGGCCCAGATACGCCTCCGCCCCCTCCTTGATGGCGAGCCAGACCTTCTGCATGGCCTCTGTGCCCTTGTCGTTGGACAGGACGTCATTGCGCAGCCAGAGCGCGTACAGCAGGGATAGGATGGCAACGCCAATGACGCTCCAGACGCCTGCGATTTCCAAGGTGGTCAGATGTAGTTCATACATACCCCTTGATGCTCCTCCTTACGCATGAATTTTGGACAACTGCAGGGCCGGCTGGCATTACAGCCTGTATAATTATGATTTGCGGTTTACGCAAATTCACTCATGCTTCAGTCCAGGGCGGCAGGCCCGCCGGCACCGGATGGCGCCGCAGGAAGCCCACCGGCGGGAGCGGTTCGCCGATGAGCGGGCGGACATAGTCCAGAAAGGCCGGCGTGACGTCATGGCCGTTGGCATCCAGGTACGCATCCGGCAGCAAACGCTCGACGCCGGCCACCTTATTCAGGTCCGCCAGGCCGGTGCGGCAGTGATAGGCCGGCCCCTCTTCCCGCTCCAGCGTGATCATCTTGCCGCTGATGTCCTGCAGTACGGCGCGCACCGCCTCCTGGCCGACGCGAAACGCTTCCTCCCGATCTACATGCGAGACCAGGGCCGAAGAGGAGCGCTGCATGGTGTCCGGCTTCTCGAAGCGGGCTTTCAGCCGCAGTCGTTCCGACACTTTCTCCGCCAGGATAGCGCTGACGCCGCCCAGTTGCCGGTGACCAAAGGCATCCACCGCTTCCACCACGGCTCCGAGCAGTTCCCCCTGCGGGTTGCGCACCCCTTCCGATAGGGCGACCACCGCATAGCCGTACTGCCGGTAGGCCGTTTCCACGTCTTCGAGGAATCGCTCCAGGGTGATGGGACGTTCCGGGACATAGATGAGATGGGGGGCGCCGTCCGGCGTGCTCTCACGCGCCAGGGCGGCGGAAGCGGTCAGCCAGCCGGCATGCCGGCCCATGATCTCCACGATCTTGACTGGTGTGGACAGCTTCCCCGACCAACTGTCAATGCAGGTATCGCGCACGGTAATCGCTACAAAGCGGGCGGCACTGCCGTAGCCCGGACAGTGGTCCGTGTACGCCAGGTCATTGTCCACGGTCTTCGGCACGCCCACCACCAGCAGTTCATAGCCGCTGTGTTCCGCCAGGCGCGACAGCTTGTATGCGGAGTCCATGGAATCGTTGCCGCCAATGAGGCAGAGGTAATGCACGTCATGAGCCTTCAGCACGGCCAGGATGCGGTCGTAATGGGCGTCGGTGAGCTTCAGCCGGCTGGTGCCCAGTGCCGCGCCCGGCGTCTGCAGTACCAGCTTCCAGACGGCCGGCTCCTCTTGGGTCAGGTCCACCAGGGTCTCGCGCAGGATGCCCAGCGTCCCATCGAGCGCGCCGAAGACGCGGCCAAAGCGCCCGGACTCGATGGCAGTCTGCACGACGCCGGCCAGGCTGGCGTTGATGACCGCGGTAGGCCCTCCCGACTGTGCTACCAGCAGATTACCCGCCATACGGGTCGCTCCCAGCCCTGCGCATCAGGCAGGGCCAAATGGTACAGCTAATTGTACGCATCCGCTTCTTATGCTCCAAATTTCGTCAGACGGCCGGCGTTGGCCAGCGCCAGGGGCATCAGGTCCGTGGCAGGAAATACGCCCAGCCCACCCTGGGAACAGGCCGTTTCCCCGAACTCGCGCACGGCGTCCGCCCGACAAACCCGCGACCAGAGGATCGTCGGGACGGGATGCCAGCTATGGCTCCTGAGGAGCGCCGGCGTGGAATGGTCCCCGGTGATAATGACCACATCCGGGTTCAGGGCCATGATATCGGGTATCAAAGTGTCCACATGCTCGATAATCTCGACTTTGCGCTGGAAATCGCCGTCCTCGCCGGCGCTGTCGGTCTTCTTCACATGCACATAGAAGAAGTCGAAATCGGCCCAATGCCGGCGCAGAGCCGCAACCTCATCCTCCAGGGTCTCTCCGCCGACCTCGAGCACCGTCATGCCGACCAGCCGGCTGACGCCGCGGTACATGGGATAGGTGGCGATGGCGGCGGCGCGCAGTCCGTAAACCTCGGACATGGGCGGCAGGCCGGGGTTTTTGGCCAGGCCGCGCAGGGTGAGCATGTTGGCCGGCTTCTCGCCGGCCAGGATCTTCGCCGCTTCCGCGATCCAGGTGTTCAGCAGTTGGGCCGTGCGTTCGGCTTCCGGGCTGAGCGCCGTCACCGGCAGGGGCTTCTTGCCCACCTGCTGAGGGTCGGTCTCGGTCAATTTGTCCGACAATCCCTGCCCCCGCAGGACCAGCACGAAGCGGTAATCCTTGACCGGTTCGACGAAGACCTCGACGCCGGGGAGCCGGATCGCTCGCAGTTTTTCCACCAGTTCGGCGCACTTCTCGGTAGGGATGCGGCCGGCGCGCCGGTCCGTGATGCGCCCCTCTTCATCCACCGTGCAGAAGTTGCCGCGCGCCGCCAGGTCGTCCGGACCCAGCTCGAAGCCGATGCCCAGCGCCTCCAGCACGCCGCGCCCGATCTCGTAGCGGAAGGGGTCATAGCCAAAAAGGGCCAGGTGGGACGGGCCGCTACCGGGGGTGATGCCGGCGGCTACCGGGACGCTGAGACCGCAGATGCCCTCGCTGGCCAGCCGGTCCATGTTCGGCGTGCGGGCGGTCTCCAGCTCGGTTTTCCCGCCGGCCTGGAGCGGAAGGCCGCCCAGCCCATCCATCACCAGCATGACGATCTTCGTTTCCGCCGGGATATGCAGTTCCCGCAGTACCTCAAAACTCACCATAGCGTGTGCTCCTCGATGCAGTGCGTAGTTTGTCCGCCTTACCGCGCGTAAGAAGGGGCAAACCATACGCCGCCGTACGGTTTGCCCCTTTGCGTCAGTTCACGTCGTTGTTGCGAAGAACCTGGAGAACGGCAAGCTGTGGCCGCCTCAGCGGATAGCGCGTTCGGTCTGCGGGTCGAAGAAGTGGGCGTTGTGCATGTTCACCACTAGTTCGACCTGGTCGCCAGCGCGTGCCGGGGTGCGCGGGTCCACGCGGGCGATAAAGCTCCGCTTGCCGGTCAGCAGGTACAGGAAAATCTCGTTGCCCATCAGCTCGGTGACGTCCACGTCGGCCTTCATGATTGCCTCGAAGATGCCGGGTGGGACGTAGGGCTTGGCGAAAATGTCCTCGGGCCGGATGCCGAAGATGACCTCCTTGCCCTTGTACGGCTT
>JAPWUQ010000050.1 GCA_028275445.1 Anaerolineae bacterium
CACCACAGCCTCAACCCCTTTCCTGCCGCGTGGGCGCTCATAGGGACCTCATTCGTACTTGATGCGCGGGTCAACGATGGCATAGGCGATGTCGGTCAGCAGGTTGGCGCCCAGCACCAGGATGGCGGTGAACATGTTCAGCCCCATCAGGGTGGTGTAGTCCTGGTTGAGCACCGCCCAGATGTTGAGGGAGCCCATGCCTTGCCAGTGGAAGATTTGCTCGACGATGACGGAGCCTTCGAAGAGGGCCGGCAGGCGCAGGCCGATGACCGTGACCAGCGGGATGAGCGCGTTGGGCAGGGCATGCCGCAGGATGACCACCCATTCCCGCAGTCCCTTGGCCCGCGCCGCGTTCACATAGTCCTGCCGCAGTACGTCCAGCATCGAAGAACGAGCGTATCGCACTAAGGGAGCGGTGATGCTCACCGACAGCACGATGACCGGCATGATCATATGCTTCAGGCGGTCCCCCACCGAGAAGGGCTGTCCCAGCGTCTGCATGCCGGAGGTGGGGAGCCACTGGAGTTTCAGCGCCAGGATAAAGATGAGGCCGAGGGCCAGGAAGAATCCCGGCACACTGACCGCGGCGAAGGAGAACAGGGTGGTGAGATAGTCGATCCACGAGTACTGCTTCACCGCCGAGATGATGCCTATGGTGATGCCCACGATGATGCTCAGGAGCAGTGCCGACATGGTGAGCTGTATCGTGGGCCAGATGCGCTCGCCGATAAGCTTGGCGACGGGCTTATGGGTGATGAGGGAGTAGCCCAAATCACCGCGCAGGACCCGCCCCAGCCACATGACGTACTGCACGGGGAGGGGTTGATCCAGCCCCAAGCGGGCGCGCTCCCGTTCGATGAGTTCGGCGCTGAAGCCTCCCTGGGTGGGATCGATCATGCCCATTACCGGGTCGCCCGGGGCGAAGTGAATGAGCAGAAAGATGATAACCGTGATGCCGAGCAAGACTGGGATAGAGATGATGAGCCGGCGGATGATGTATTTGGTCATGTGCCCAACCTGACAGACTGGGATACGGCGGCATAACAGGCGGGGAGCTTCCCACCTGCTATGCCGCCGCGGTCGAAGCCTTACTTCTCAAAATACCATTCGGTGATGTTCCAGGTCAAATAGCCCGGGTCGGCGCTGGGCTTGAGCCCCTTGAGGCCCTTGTTGATGCCGAAGAAGACGTTGGGCGTGTAGAAGAAGAGGCTGGGAAGCTCTTCGTTCAGGATGGCGCTGGCCTCCCAGTAGATCTTCTGCCGCTCCTTGATGTCGCTGGTGGCGACGCCCTGGTTCATCAGCTCGTCGAAGCGCGGGTTGCAGAAGCCGATGACCAGCTCCGCCCAGCCGGCCTTGCAGGTGTAGTAGAGGGAGGAGACGCTGGGATCGGCGCCGAAGCGGCCGCCGGCGTTGCGGATGAGGTCACCCTCGCCGTTGATGGCGGCGCTCAGGAAGGCCGAGCTGGTGACCAGCTTGATGTCCAGCCGGATGCCGACCTTGCCAAGCTGTTGCTGGAGCACCTCGCCCAGCTTGCGCGCTTCCTCGGAGGTGTTGGACAGGTAGACCAGGGTGATGGGTTTGCCTTCCCAGAGGGCGGTGCCCTTGTCGTCGAAGGTCACGCCCACCGCGGTCATCAGCTCCTTGGCCTTGTCCAGGTCCTGGTCGTACTTGTTGAGGTTGGGATTGACCGCCCAGTCGGGGCCGAAGATGGAGCTGTAGATGGGGGTGGCTTCGCCGCCGGCGACCACCTGGATGACGGCGTTGGTGTCAATGGCATAGGCCAGGGCCTGGCGGAAGCGCTTGTCCTGCAGATAGGGCTTGGGCGTCTTGGTGATGTTGTAGCCCTTGCCGCCCTGCTCCTTGGGTTTATTGAGCTGGGCGATCTGCTCCTCGTTGCGGAAGTCAAAGTGCGTGACGTAGTAGCCGATGCCCTTCACCTTGGCGACTTCGATGTGCGGCAGTCCCTCGAAGCGCTCCAGTTCCTCGGGCGGGATGAGGGCGACATCGATTTCGCCGGCTTCCAACTGGGCCAGGGTGGTGGCGGTGGACTCGAAGAGCTTGATGTAGACCTCGTCCAGGGTGGCCGGCGTTCCCCAGTAATCCGCCTTCTTCTTCAGGTGGATGTACTGCTCGGGCACGAATTCCACGAAGTCATACGGGCCAGAAGTGACCGTCGGCGCATCCACATATGGGTGCTTTTCCAGCTCTTCCGGCTTCACGTCCCCCAGGATGTGCTTGGGGAGGATGCCCAGGTAGGTGTTGAACAGGAAGGCCGCGTTGGGCTGTTTCAGCTCGAAGCGCACCGTGTGGGCATCCACCGCCTGGATACCCTCGATCTTGTCGGCCTCGCCCTTCTGGTATTCGGTGGCGCCCTTCACGCTGGAGAAGTTGTTGGCCCAGACCGCTTGGCCGACCACCGGATGGAGGGCCAGGTGATAGGTGAAGACGACGTCATCGGCGGTGAGGGGGGTGCCGTCGCTCCACTTGGCGTTCTCCGGCAGGTGGAAGATGTACTCGGTGGCATCTTTGTTGACATCAATGGAGGTAGCCAGGTGGGGGATGGGCTGGACCTTGTCGTCGAACCAGGTGAGGGCCGGCAGGATCAGCGGGAAGGCCAGGAACTGCGGGTTGGACGTCAGCCAGATGGGGTTGAAGTGCTTGCCGGTCATGCCGCCCGTGCCGATGAAGACCGGACCGCCCTGCTTGATCGGCGGGGGCACGGGGGTGGGGGTGACCACTTCTTTGACCACGACCGTTTCCTTGACGGGCACGGTCTCTTTGACCACCACGGTCTCCTTGACCACCTTTTCGACGACTTGGGGGGTGGCAGGAGCGCAGGCGGCCAGCATCATGACGATGACCAGGATGGCCAGCACAGCATACGACAGCCGACGCATGGTACTCCCTCCTTAACTAAATTAGAATTAGGGTGTGTCACGGGTTTTCGGGTCAAACGCGCAGTCGTTCTTCCTTCTCGTCCATCCTCCTTTCCGTGGTGTGCATGCGCTGGGATCAGCGAGGGGCTGATTATTCGGCCGGCTTCCTGGCCTCCATGGCCCGGCGGGCGCGCCGCTCCAGGTCGGCCAGGTGGTCCAGCATGGCCTGTCGGGCGCGTTCCAGATCGCGCGCCTCGATGGCGTCCACGATGCGGCGGTGGCCGGCGGCGTATTTCTGCGGCGCCGGCACCTCTCCCTTCTCCGTCCCCCACTCATAGGGGATGCGGAAGACGGTGATAGGTTCGAGAAGGTCCATCAAGATGCGTTTGCCGGTGGATTCCAGCATGATCCGATGGAAGCGGATGTGGGCCTCGACGGCTTTCTCGGGGTCGAAGGCGTTTCGCTCGTAATCGTCCATGGCCTGGCGCATGGCCGCAATGTGTTCCGGGGTGGCGTGGTGAATGGCTTCCTCCACGACGACCAGCTCGAGGGCGCGGCGCACAAGGTACAGTTCCCAGGGGGTGTAGTCGCCGCGGCGCACGGAGAGGGCGATGGCCTCTGCCAGGCGGTCGCGGCCGCTCTGGGTGACGAAGGTGCCGACGCCGTGGCGGATTTCCACCAGGCCTTTGGTGGCCAGGACGCGAATGGCGTCGCGCACGACGGTGCGGCTGACCTGGAACTGCTCGGCCATTTCGTTTTCGGTGGGGAGGGCTTCGCCGGCGCGGAAGTCCCCGCGCACGATCATCTCCTGCAGGCGGTCGGCGATGATCTCGTGGAGGCGCTGTTTCCTGACGGGGGCCATCAGCATCTCTTGCATCCGCCATACCTCCCTGACATATGATGTCATGTCATATACTCATCAGGTCATCATACAACTGCTGACATTATAGCACCAATTATCCGGAAAGTCAAGGGGGGATTTTGCGCCGATGAATTGGCAAGCGCGCCTGAACATGGTATAATGCCGGGGCTGAAAATTTCCCCGCCGGCGCGGGGCCAAGAGGACGAGATTCCCATCATGCGCATTCTGCTGTACACGGGCAAAGGAGGCGTGGGCAAAACCAGTGTCTCGGCCAGCACCGCACTGCGCTGTGCCGACCTGGGCTACCGCACCATCGTGGTGAGCACGGACCCCGCCCACAGCCTGGCCGATTCCTTCGATATGCCGCTGGGGGCCGAACCCACGCCCATCACCGATAACCTGTGGGGGCAGGAGATCGACCTGCTCCATCAGATGGAAAAGTACTGGGGCACGGTGCAGGAGTATCTGTCCGCCCTGCTGGCCTGGCGCGGGCTGGACCAGCTCCTGGCGGAGGAGACCGCCGTACTGCCCGGCATGGAGGAGCTGGCCAGCCTCCTGCAGATCGTGTATCTGCACGACACGGGCGACTATGATGTCATCATCATTGACAGCGCCCCCACCGGGGCGACGCTCCAACTGCTGGCCTTCCCGGAGATGGCGCGCTGGTACCTGGACCGCATCTTCCCCATTCAGACCAAGGCCATCCAGCTTTCACGCCCGATTTTGCGCGCCGTGACCGACATGCCCATCCCGGAGGATCACTTCTTCCGCACTATCGAGCAGTTGATCCGCGAGCTGGAGCGCATGCATCAACTGCTGACGGACCCGGAATTGTCCTCGGCGCGCATTGTGCTCAATCCGGAGAAAATGGTCATCAAAGAGGCACAGCGCGCGCTGACCTATCTCAACCTGTACGGCTATTCGGTGGACCTGGTCATCGTCAACCGCGTACTGCCGGCCGATGCCGCCGGCCCCTACTTCGATACCTGGCGCCAGACCCAGGCACGCTACTTGCAAATGATCGAGGAAATGTTCTCGCCCCTGCCGATGCGCCTGGTGCCCATGTTCGAGGACGAGGTGGTGGGGCTGGAGATGCTCAGGCGCATGGCGGAGCGCATTTACGGCGATGAGGACCCGACCAGGCTGTATTTCCGGGGGCTCACCCAGACGGTGGAGAAAGAGGGGGACCGCTATTACCTGCGCCTGCCCCTGGCGCTGGCGCCGAAAGAGGCCATCCAGCTCACGCACGCCGGCGAAGAGCTGGTCATTCACATCGGCAACTTCAAGCGCACCCTGTTGTTGCCGAGGGTGCTGGCCGGCCGGCAGGTGCTGGGCGCCCAGTACGCCGATAACGTCCTGACCGTCACCTTCGCCGAAAATTCCCAGCACGCCTCGCAGGAGGGGTGAACCGTATGCCGCCGGCCTGGGAAGAGCACCTGCACGATTACAACGAGGGCCTTGGCCTGGTCTATGAGCGCTTCGTGCTGAACGACTTTCTCCGCGATTTACTGCGGCAGTATCCCATCCAGACGGTGCTGGAGGCGCCGATATACGGCATGGCCGGCATCACCGGCATTAATTCCGTGGTGCTGGCGCAGGCCGGCTGTGCGGTCACCCTGGCGGACGATGCTCCTCAGCGGCTGGCCGGCGTCCAGCGCATCTGGGGCGAGCTGGGGCTTCCCGTCCGGCTGGTGGCCGTGGAGGATTGGGCGCGCCTCCCCTTTGCCGATGAATCCTTTGACCTTTGCTGGGAGTGGGCCGGCCTGTGGTACTTATCCGACCCCGCCGGCCTCCTGCGAGAGCTGGCGCGGCTGAGCCGGCGGGTGGTCTTCGTCGCCATGCCCAATACCCTGCAGGTGGGGTACTGGCTGCGCAAGCACGTGCTGGAGCCGGAGTTCGTGCGCTACGTGGATGAGCGCTGGGCGGATATGGGCCGCATCCGCCAGGTGCTGGA
Source organism: Anaerolineae bacterium (assembly GCA_028275445.1). Taxonomy (GTDB): domain Bacteria; phylum Chloroflexota; class Anaerolineae; order JACIWP01; family JACIWP01; genus JACIWP01. Next base: position 5,693 of record JAPWUQ010000050.1, read on the forward strand.
AGGGGCCGGCCTGCGCATCGCGGCGCAGGGGGTGCTGGATGTGCCGCCTTGGCCGGACACGGTCATGCCGGCGGCGGAGGTCCTGCGCCGGCTGGGCATCCGCTCCCAGCGTCTGGAGAGCCGCTTCACCGGCGATGCATGGTCCTGGAACATCATGGAGTATTATTTGGGGCGCCAGCCGGACCTGCGCGCCCGCGTTATGAAGTACGCGTTCCTGGACCGGGCGCCCCTGCCCTGGCCGCTGAAAGCTGTCTGGGCCCATCACCGCTATCTCATTGCCGTGAAAGCGAGGTAAAGCCCCGCGGTGTCCCTGGTGCGTCTGCTTCCCCGACTGCCCGCATACTGGCTCTTTCGACGGTTCGGCCGGCCGCGACTGCTTCCCTTCAGCCTGGTCATCAGCGTCACCTACCGCTGTAACTCCCGCTGTAGCACCTGCAAGGTCTGGCAGAGGCAGGCGGAGGAGCTGAGCCTGGAGGAGTGGCGGCGTGTCTTCGCGCATCTGGGGAAGACGCCCTATTACATGACCTTCAGCGGCGGGGAGCCGTTCCTACGGGATGATCTGGTCGAGATAGTGCGCAGTGCCTATGAGCTGTGCCGGCCGGCGGTCATCACCATCCCGACCAACGGCCTGCTGACCGAACGGGTGGCGGCCGGCGTGGATGCCATCGCCCGCGCCGCGCCGGGTGCCCAGATCGGCATCAATCTTTCGCTGGACGATGTGGGCGAGGGGCATGACCGCATCCGCAATGTGCCCGGCAACTGGCAGCGCGCCATGGAGACCTACCGCCGGCTGAAGGCCCTGAAGCATCCGAACCTGACCATCAGCATCCACACCGTCATCTCCACCCTCAACGTGCGGGACATCCCGCGCATTTACGAGGGCCTGATGGCGCTGGAGCCGGACTCGTACATCACGGAAATTGCCGAGGAGCGGGGGGAACTGGGCACCGTCGGGCTGGCCATCACGCCGTCGCCGCAGGAATATGCCCAGGCGGCGGGGTTCCTTATCCAGCGCCTGGCGGAACACCGCTTCGCCGGCTTTGCCCGCATCACGCAGGCCTTTCGCGCCGAGTATTACCGCCTGGCCCAGCGCATCCTGTTCGAGCGCCGGCAGGTCATCCCCTGCTACGCCGGCTGGGCCAGCGGACATATCGCGCCCGATGGGGATGTGTGGACCTGCTGTATCCGTGCCGAACCCATCGGCAACCTGCGGCAGGCCGATTACGACCTGGCGCGCATCTGGTTCGGGGAGGAGGCCGGCCGACTGCGGCGGAGCATCGCCGCCGGCGAATGCGCCTGCCCCATGGCCAACGCCAGCTATGCCAACATGCTCCTGCATCCGCCCACCCTGGGGCGCGTGGCCCGGCATCTTATCAGCACCTTCAGGAGGTGACCTGTGAGCCGTGTTTCGGACAGGCCCGCTCCGCCGGCCGGCTGGCGCCGCTATGGGCCGGCGCTGATCGCCCTGGCCGCATATGTGCTCCTGAGCCTGGCCCTGACCTATCCCCTGGTCCTGCACCTGGGCACGCATGTGCCGGGGAGCGAGACCTGGGCCTTTGACGAGTACACCTTTGTGTACAACCAGTGGTGGTTCAAATATGCCCTGCTGGACCTGGGCACCAACCCCCTTTACTCCGATTACATCTGGGTGCCGGTGGGCATCAATTTCGTCCTGTACACCTATACCATTTTCAACGCCGCGCTCTCCCTGCCGCTCCAGCCCTATTTCAACCTGGCGCTGACCAGCAATCTCATCATGCTCTTCTCCACCGCCATGAGCGGCTTCGGCGTCTTTTTGCTACTGCGCTATCTGCTGGCGGAGCGCCGGCGCAGCGGCCGGCTCTCGCCCTCCGCATACTGGTGGGCGGCGTGGGTGGGCGGAGCGCTGTACGCCTTCGCCGGCAACCGCTTCGTCTATCTGGCGCTGGGCCATTACGATATGGTCAGCACCGAATGGCTCCCTCTCTTCGCCCTCTTTTTCCTGAAGACCCTGCGCGAGCGCCGGCCCATCCACCCGGTGCTGGCCGGCATCTTCGCCGCTTTCGCCATGCTGTGCGAGATGATCTTCGGCGTCTTCCTGGCCCTGCTGGCGCTGGTGCTGTGGCTGTGCGAGCGCCCGTTGAAGGAATGGTGGCAGGCCGGCCGGCGGGAATGGGCGGCGTTGTTGGGCCGGCTCGGCCTGCTGGTGCTGTCGGCCGGCACCTTATATGCCCCGATGCTGGTCTTCATCCTGCGCGAGATGCGCAAGGGCTACCTCCTCAGCGGCTGGGGTGATGCCCTCATCCTCTCGGCGGACCTGTTCAGCTTCGTCACCCCGACCAGGCTGAACCCCATCTTCGGCAATGATTGGACGGCGGAGCTGGCGGCCGTCAAACAGGGCACCGCCCGCTTCTCCGACGTGAACACGGTGGTGGTGGGCATTGCCGCCATCCTGTTGGTGATCCTGGCCGGCGTGGTCTGGCGGCGGACTGTGCGCGCCTGGCTGGCCAGCGCCGTTACCTTCGCCGTGCTGTGCCTTGGTCCCCTGCTTCAGATCAACGGGCGCTATCTCTTTGACCTGGACGGCCTGCAGACGACGGTGCCCTTGCCTTTTATCATCCTGCACTATATCCCCATCGCCAAGGGTAACCGCGCTCCCAACCGCAACAGCGTCATCCTGATGCTGGCGGTGGCGGTGCTGGCCGGCTATGCGGTGGCCTGGATCCTGGAGCGCGCCGAGGGGAGGTGGCGGAAGCGCTGGACGACGCCGGCCCTCTCCCTCCTGCTGTGCGCCGGCCTGCTGGTGGAGCATCTCTCCGTGCCGCTCCCGCTGACCGACGCGCGGGTGCCGGCCTTTTACTATCAGCTCGCGCAGGAGCCGGGGGATTTCACCATCCTTACCCTGCCCCTCGGCTGGCGCGACAGCTTCGGCGTGCTGGGCGCCGAGGACACCCGCACCCAGTACTACCAGGCGGTGCATCACAAACGGCTGTTGAGCGGCAACTCCGGCCGGCATGAACCCGCCAAAACCGAGTACTATGCCTCCATCCCCTTCTTCCAGGCGCTGGCCGGCATCGAGCTGTATCAGCCGGCGGACCCGGCCCTCGTCCGGCAGGCGGCGGAGCAGGCGCCGGCATTGGCCTATCTCTATGACCTGCGTTATGTGGTGGTGCATCCGCCGGTGCCCGGCCGGCCGCCCTATTCCGACACCTGGGACGAGGCGGAGCAGTTCGTCCTGCAGACCATGCCGCTGGACCCGACGCCGGTGTATGCGCAAGGAGGACTGCGCGTGTATCGGGTGCTTCAGCCGCCGGCCCAGGACGGGTTCCGGGTGGATGCCGGCACTGCCGGCTGGGAAATCTATCGCGGCGAGGGATGGGATCGCAACGAGGACATCGGCGGCGCGACGGCGGTCTGGGCGACGGGGGCGCCGGCGCGCCTCTTCCTGCCCCTGCGCGAGGTGAAGGACCGCCGGCTGACCCTGCGCCTGCTCCCCTTTGACTTCCCCGGTGCGGAGCCGCAGAAGGTGGAGGTGCGGCTGAACGGGCATCTGCTGGCGCCGGCGCGCGAGCTGGCCTCCGGCTGGCAGGAGTACGCCTGGGACGTGCCGGCAGGTTACCAGCGCCCTGGTCTGAACGTCATCGCGCTGACCTTCTCCCGCTTTGACGCGCCGCGGCGGGTCCTGCCGGCCCAGCGCGCTATCGGCACAACAGGTGTGGAAACGCCGGTGGATATCGAGGTCCACAGCGCGGACGAGGCCGCCGGCGATTTCGCCTACATCACCATCGGGGACGAGCGGCAGAAGGTGGACGGTTCGACGCATCGGCGCGGCTATAATTTCGCCGTGCTGGAGCCGCGCACCGGCCGGCTGGTGCAGAAGGCGGCCTTCGACACTGCCGCCAGCGCCTATGAGGCGCAGAAAATGGCGGAGTTTCTGGCGGATGTGCCGGCCGGCTATATCGTGGTGGGAGCAGTGCGCGGGCGCGGCGCCGATCGCCTGACCGATGAGGCGGTGCAGGCCCTGCGGAGCATTGGCTCGGGGGTGGACCCGCGCCAACAGCCGGCGTGGAGCCACGCGCTCATCGGCGTCAAGGGGGCGCCGGCCGGCAGTGCGTCGGAGGTATGGCAGGCCGGCCAGTCCTGGCTGAGGGTGGGGAGCAACCCGGATGCCCGCACCCTGTCTGCGGCGCTGGATTGGGCGGAACTGCGGTAGGCCGGCTTGCGGAAACACAAAGAGGGCCTATGCCAGTGCAGGGGCATAGGCCCTTTCTTGTGAGCAGGGATCGGTGAGCGGCTTACGTCAAGAGGCCGGCGCCGTTGGGCCGCTGGCCGCGCGCAGTGCCTCGTTGAACGCCTTCATCAAGCGCGACTTGCGGCGCGCCGCGTTGTTCTTATGGATGACGCCTTTCTCCGCGGCGCGATCCAGGGCGCTGACGGCCCGCTTAATGGCTTCTTTGGCGGCTTCCAGGTCGCCGGCCGCGATGGCCGCACGGGCGCGCTTCACATAGGTGCGCGCGGTGGAGCGGTAAAAGCGGTTGCGCAGTCGGCGCTTCTCCGCCTGGCGCATGCGTTTCAGGGCAGACTTCGTATTGGGCAACGGTATCCTCCTCAGACCACACTAGCGAACTGGTGCGGATGGCGGGTTCCTGGGGCCGGCGAGCGCTTACCAGCCGTTTGGCCCCGCACATCCTGACGATGCGGACCTACACTCACCTTGGCGAACGGGTGTGCTTTTCTGGCATCGCGTTGAACCTTTATACATGAAATGGGCGGTTTTGTCCAATTCTGGCCGGCGAAGTGTCGGAAATGGCCGCGTGCTGAGGGGCTGGGGCGAGGTGTCCGCTCGGGCCGGCCGTGACCCTTTTGACAAAAACGCCATCTCGGTCTACATTATGCCGTGCACATCGGGTGCAGATCGCAGATGATCGAGGACAGCGATATCATCCCCGTATGCGACATTGTGCGTTATGACCGCTGTTGGCGGAGGATACTCCCGGGCCTGGGATATAATGGCCGGCGATGAGCGGCGCTGATGACGGTTGTTGACCAGATCAAAGACCGCCTGGACATTGTGGATGTGATCTCCGCATACGTGCCCCTGAAAAAATCAGGGCGCACCTACAAGGGGCTTTGCCCGTTCCACGCCGAACGAACCCCCTCTTTCGTGGTTTTCCCGGAGAGCGGCACCTGGCACTGCTTCGGGGCCTGCGGGACGGGCGGCGATATCTTCACCTTCATCATGCGCATCGAGAAGGTGGATTTCGGGGAGGCCCTGCGTATCCTGGCGGAGAAGGCCGGCGTCCTGCTGGAGGAGCGCCGGCCGCAGGAGAAAGCCCGCCAGGACCTGTTGGACCGTCTGCGGGGGGCCAATGCCGCCGCGGCCGCCTTCTTCCACCAACTGCTCCTGCATTCGCCGCAGGCGGAATTCGCCCGGCGCTATCTCGCCGGCCGCTATCTTACCCAGGAGACCATCCAGTCCTTTGAGCTGGGCTATGCGCCGAACGACTGGGAGGCGCTGTCGCGCCATCTGACGGCGCAGGGGTACACCATCGCCGAACTGCTGGAGGCCGGCCTGATCATCGCTCGCGAAGAGGGCGGCCATTATGACCGCTTCCGCAACCGGCTGATGATCCCCATCCGCGATCTGCGCGGCCAGGTCATCGGTTTCGGGGCACGCGCCCTGGATGACACTCCACCCAAATACCTGAACTCCCCGCAGACACCCATTTTCGACAAGGGGGCAGTGCTGTTCGGGCTGGACCGGGCCGCTAAGACCATCCGGGCGCGCAGTGAGGCCGTCATCGTCGAGGGGTATATGGATGTGATGATGGCCCATCAGCACGGCGTGACCAACGTTGTGGCGGCGATGGGCACCTCGCTGACGGAGGAGCAGTTGCGCGTCCTGGCGCGGCTGGCCGGCCGGCTGGTGCTGGCCCTGGATGCGGACGCGGCCGGCGACCAGGCGACCCTGCGCGGCCTGAACCTGGCCCGCCAGAGCATCGGCCGGCGGCGCGTGCCGACCCTGCGCCCCGACGGCACAGTGGGGGAGGAGGAGCGGCTGGCGATTGACCTGCGCATCCTGACCCTGCCGGCCGGCATGGACCCGGACGAGCTCATCCGCCAGGATATCGCCCGCTGGAACGAGCTGGTGGTGCGCGCCCAGCCGCTGGTGGAATATATGATGACCCATATCCTGCGGGATGTGGACCTGCGGGATCCCCTCCAGAAGGCCGCCGCCGTGCGCCAGATGAAGCCCATCCTGCTGGAACTGCAGGATGACATCGAGCGCTATCATTATATCCAGCGGCTGGCCCGCCGGCTGATGCTGGACGAGCATGTGGTGGAGCGCGAGGTCGTTGGGGCGGGGACGGCGCGGCCGAGCGCCCGCCCGGGCCGCGGGCGCCGGCCGAGCGCGCCGCCAGAGGCCGGCCCGGCGGAGGAACAGCGGCCCCTGCCTGCCGGCCGGCGGGAGCTGACGCTGGAGGAACTGTGCCTTCTCTATCTTTTGCGCTATCCACGGACCATTTTCCCGCTGTCCTTCGCCTTTGCCGAGGCCGGCGTGCCCTTCCTGGCACCCGAGGATTTCCAGCGGCCGGAGAACCGCTATCTCTTTGAGCAGATCCAGCGCGCCGCGGAGGAAGGGCAGTTGGCGGAGCCGGTCGTGCTGGCCGGCCAACTGCCGGCGCCCCTGGCCGGCTATCTCCAGGAGCTTCTGGAGCGGGCCGAGATACCGCTGGAGGGATTGGATGAGGACGAGGTTCTTCAGGACCTTTCGCGCAGTGCCTTTTCCCTGAAAGGGCGCGGCATCCGCCAGCAGTTAAGCAGTCTGCGCTTCCTTTTGGAAGAGGCGGAGCAGTCCGGAGATGGGGAGCAGGCCGGCCGCTTTGCCCGGCTGATCCAGCAGTATTCGATGACTCTGGGGGCGATCGACCAGGCCTTGTATCGGCTTTCCCTGCGGGGAAAGCGGGACGTGGTGTAGGGATTCGGGGGAAGCCATTTCAGCCCCCAGCGAACTATGCATCCCAACAGGATGGGGGAATAGTATTATGAAGGCACGCTGTCACTGCACGCAGTTGCCGTCCCTCACGCCGGCGCGGTCCTTTCAGGCCAGTGCTTCCCGCCGTTCGGCCCAGAGACCCCGCCTATCCACATCTTCCGCCGGCCGGCATGCTCCACATAATACTCATCCCACCTCTGCGCGCTCGGATGCGCCTCATGAGGAAGACCCGGAGGAACTGCTGGCGGAGCTGGAGGGGTTCGACGCGGAGGAACTGCGCCGGCAGGCCTGGCTGGAGGGCAGTGAGGACCCCGTCTATATGTATCTCCAGGAAATCGGACAGGTGCCCCTGCTGAACGCCGAAGAGGAGATCACACTGGCCAACGAGATACGCGCCGGCCAGGAAGCGGAAAAGCGCCTGCGGAAGAAGCAGTATCGGGACGAGGAGGAACGCCAGGAGCTGGAGGAGGTGGTCAGCGCGGGGGATATTGCCCAGCGCAAGCTCATCCTGTCCAACCTGCGCCTGGTGGTCAGTGTGGCGAAGCGCTATGTGGGCCGCGGGATGTCCCTGCTGGACCTGATCCAGGAGGGCAATATCGGCTTGCTGAAGGCGGTGGAGCGCTTCGACCCAGACATGGGGAACAAGTTCAGCACCTATGCCATTTGGTGGATTCGCCAGGCCATCACCCGCGCCATCGCCGATCAGGCGCGCACCATCCGCGTGCCGGTGCATGTGGTGGAGAGCATCAACCGGCTTCTGCGGGTCCAGCGCCAGCTTCTTCAGGAGCTGGGACGTGAGCCTACCTCGGAGGAGATCGCCGTGGAGATGGGGTTCCTCAGCGCCGGCGACCTGGAGGCTGTCCGGCAGTGCCGCGTCAAGGGGGCGGAGCCGCCGGCGGAAGTGCGCCGGCGCTTCTATAAGGCTGTTAGCAAGGTCCGTCAGATCATCCAGGTCTCCCAGGAACCCCTGTCTCTGGAAACCCCCGTAGATGAAGAACAGGATTCCTCTCTGGTCGACTTCATCGAGGACCGTGCCGTCCAGGCGCCGGTGGATGTGGCCACGCGCAACCTCCTGCGGGAACAGATGCAGGAAGTGCTGACGGACCTCACGGAAAGGGAGCGCCAGGTGCTGGAACTGCGCTTCGGCCTGGCGGACGGCCAGCCCCATACCCTGGAAGAAGTGGGCGCGGAGCTGGGGGTGACGCGCGAGCGCATCCGCCAGATCGAGATCAAGGCGCTGGAGAAACTGCGGCACCTCGACCAAAGCCGCAAACTGCGGGATTATTTACTTTAAAACAAAAATTGTAGTACCCTAGTACTATTGAAACCCGATATTTTATGGAATACAATGAAACCAGCAAACGGGGACGGCATTCTGAGCAGGGACTCAGCACTCGAAACCACAAAGAAAGGAGGTGAACGGCGATGTTGTTTCTTCCTCGTGAGGAGGGCCAGGGGCTGGTCGAGTACGCACTGATTCTTGTTCTGGTCGCTATCGTTGTTATCGCTATTCTGATGGTGCTCGGCCCGACCGTCGGCAACGTGTTCAGCCAGATCGTGAGCGCGCTGAGCTAGGATCAGCAGGTACACTGCAGCCAACATCGTGGACATGAAGAAAGGGGCTCCGGGAAAGGAGCCCCTTTTTCTTTTCATGTAAGGCTCAGCAGAGACTGGCCGTCCAGGTCTCCAGGGTTCGCCACGCCCATCAGCTCCAGGATCGCCGGCATCACATCGGCGACCCACGGGGTGCGCGCCGGCGCGATGCGCCGGCCGGCAATCACCAGCGCCGCATCATCATACGTATGCATTCCCACCAGCGCCGGCCCTTTGTAGGTCAACTGCTCCTTGTTCACCGAACCCTTGGGGTCAAAGCCCTCGTGCGGCACCAGGATGATATCCGCCGCCTGCGGGAGCAAAGGCCCATGGTAGATTTCCTCGCGCCGCAGGGCAGCGCGGAACAGGGGCCTGCCGGTATCGGGGTCGCGCAGAGCCAGCGCACCCTGGATGATGCGCTCCCGCCAATGTTCGTATTCCGCCGGCGGCACACGCCCATCCCGCTCCCTCCCGCGCAGGTTAATGAAGATGCGCCCGGGATCCATGCTGTAGGCAATGGTTTCGCCGCTGATGTCCGCCACCGACTTGGGCGCCGGCACGGCGAATTTCAGCCACTCTTCCTCGGCCAGCCAGTGATTGACGTACACCTCTTTCTCCAACGTGCAGAAGCCGTGATCGGACATGATGAGCAGGTCGGTGTGTTCGTCCAGCCGGCGCGTCAGCTCCCCGATAAGCTGGTCGAG
>JAPWUQ010000247.1 GCA_028275445.1 Anaerolineae bacterium
CCCATGATCGCCGGCGGGATGCCCGGGCCGTTGTCGCGCACCTCCACGATGACGCCGGCGTCAGTGCGGCGCGTGCGGATGGTCAGGCGGGACCCGACGCCGGACTTGGACATGGCCTGCTCGGCGTTCAGGATAAGGTTCAGGATCACCTGCTGGAGCTGTTGCGGGTCGGCCAGGGTGGCCGGCACTCCCTTGTCCAGGTCCAGCTCCACCTGGATGTTCTGCACCCGCAGTTCGTAAGAGCGCAGGGCGATGGTGCGCTCGATGATGTCGTTGACATCCACCAGCTTGCGCTGCGGGCGTTCCTGCCGGGCGAATGCCAGCAGGTTGCGCACGATGTCGGCGGCGCGCTGGGCCTGCTGGATGACCCGCTTCAGGTCCTCAGCGGCAGTGGCGGACACGCCGCCGGCCTTGATGAGCTGGGCATAGCCGATGATGGAGGTGAGCGGGTTGTTCAGCTCGTGGGCGACGCCGGCCACCAGCCCGCCCAGCGCGGCCAGCTTTTCGGACTGGATGAGCTGTTGCTGTAGGCGCTTCAGCTCGCTGATATCGGTGACCACCGTCAGGATTTCGGGGGGCTGGCCGGGCCGCTGGAGCAGGGGGATACTGCTGGCCAGCACGGGCAGGGTGCCGCCGTCCTTGGTCTGAAAGGTGGCCTCATAGCGCCGGCGTTCGCCGGCCAGCACCGCATCATGCTGTAGCCGGGCCACGAAGCGATCGCGCGTGTCGATCCAGGACAGGATACGCTGTCCGATGAGTTCTTCGGGGGAGCGGTAGCCCAGCATCTCCGCCATGCGCGGGTTGGCGAAGGTGATATACCCCTCCGCATCCTCTATCAGGATGCCCTCGTCCATGGAGCGGATAATGCGCTCGTTAAAGGAACTCAGGCGGGCATTCTGAATGGCGCTGATGGACTGGTTGGCCAGGGTGGTCAATGCGGTGACCAGGTCCATGGTGAAGCGCTGGGGTTCGCGCCACCACAGGGCCACCGCGCCCTGCTTCCTCCCCTCTTGAAGGAGCGGGACAGTCAGAAAGGCCTGATAGCCCTCGGCAAGGGAGAGGTGGACCAGAGGGCCTGCCGGCTCCTTATCCAGGCGGGGCAGGGGAGCGGCCTCCGACGCCGCCAGGGCTTCCAGCACGGCGTCGGGGAGGCGGCCGGCGGCCAGCAGGGCGATGAACGATTGGCGGAAGGAGGGCGAAAGGCCGCTTTCGGCCAGCAGGGTCAGATGGTAGGGTGAATCATCGTTTTCGAACACCGCGGCCGCATCGGCGCCGGCCAGCTCACGCGCCACGTGGGCAATGGAGGAGAAGACGCGCTCCGGCTCCAGGGAGGCATTGATGGTCTGGCTGGCCCAGTTGAGCGCCTGCTGGCGCCGCAGGGAGCGCCGCATTTCCTCGAACAGGACGGCGTTCTCGATGGCGATGGCCAGGTAGTCCGCGATGCGGCTCACCAGGTCCACGTCGCGCGCGTCGAAGCGCGCCGGCTCGCCGGCGGCCAGCATCAGCAGGCCGGCCTGCACCTCACGCGTGTGCAGGTTGACCACCAGCCAGGCGGGCAGACCCGCCTCGACGGCGCCGGCGCAGAAGGGGAAGGTGCCGGCAAGCTGATGGGCATCAACGAGCTGAAGCTCCAGCAGGCGGCGCGCCTGCTCGTGATCGAAACGCTCCATCTGGCGCTGGAGGGGGCGCGGCAGTCCTTCGACGGCGCTGAGCAGCATCTCATCGCCGGCGCGCAGGTAAATGGCGCCGGCCTGCACCTCCATGCCGGCGACCAGCGTCTGGACCGCTCTGGTGAGGATATCCTGAAGGGAAAGATGATAGTTGGTGGAACGGATAATCTCATAGAGCAGGGCCAGTTCCCTGCTGTGCCGCTCCAGTTCGCTCTGGGTGGAAGGGCTCATGATACCTCTATTCTGATTCAGGATGCTCGTTGAATCATTGTAATATTGCTTCGCTTTACGTAGCGCAATGTCAACATAATTATAGCATAAAATCGTGGTTGGTGGCAAACGTATTTTCGAGAGGGTGTGAAAAAGGTTGTGAGATATGGTATGCCAGAGCCGGCGCAAACGAGCGCGTTACGGCCAACGCCGGCCCTACTGGGTGGGATAAAGAACCCCGGGTCGCTGGACGGTAGGGCTTCCGTACCGGATTTACCAGCTATGCTTTTCCGACACCCTCTACCTTCAAAATTTGCTGGCACTTACGTTTTATGCTATAATGATGCCTGTCATAGGACAGAACGTGCCAGACTGATGCGGAAAAGGAGGATTTCGGTGTCGCTCACAAAGGCGGAAAAGGACGCTATCATTCAGGAATTTCGCGTCCATCCTAACGATACAGGTTCACCCGAAGTGCAGATTGCTCTGCTCACCAAGCGCATTAATGAGCTGACGGAGCATCTCAAGGTGCACAAGCACGACGAGCATTCGCGCCGCGGCCTGCTGAAGATGGTAGGTCAGCGCCGGCGACTGCTCGCCTACCTCAGCCGCACGGATGCGGAGCGCTATAAGACCCTGATCAATCGGCTAGGCCTGCGCAAATAACACCGCTTCGCGAAGGCTCTTTTCGATACGATGTCTATCTGGCGGACGCCTGTGATGCCCGAAGACGTGGGGCTGAGGGGTCCGCATTTTCATTATTAGAGATTTTGTGATACAGTACTATCGGCAGTAACGACAATGGACATGCCGAGCAGGGCATGGCGCGGTGGCCAGAAGGGACAGGAATTGGGAAGCATGCCCAAGGCGGGAAAGGATGCGCTTCGGCGTCCTTGGGCCGGCTTCCCAGTCCCTGACCTCTGGCCCCCGATGCTCGCCTTGCTGAACCATTCAGCCGGCGCATCTCCCATGCCTGCCCCATGTCCCTTGTCTCCGTGACGTATTTTTCCAAAACAAAGGGAGTAGTACAGCTATGGAAGTGAAACGGTATGTTGCAAAAGTGGGCGAGCGAGAGGTCATCATCGAGACTGGGAAGCTCGCCGGCCAGGCAGGCGGCGCGGTGACGGTGCGCAGTGGCGATTCCGTCCTGCTGGCGACCGCCACTGCGGCGAAGGAGCCGCGCGAGGGGATCGACTTCTTCCCGCTCAGCGTCGAGTTTGAGGAGCGGCTGTATGCGGCCGGCCGCATCCCGGGCAGTTTCTTCCGCCGCGAAGGGAAACCCACGGAGCAGGCTATCCTGCAGGCGCGCTTGATTGACCGCTCCATCCGGCCCCTGTTTCCCAAGGACTTCCGCAACGAGGTCCAGGTCATCGTCACCGCCCTCTCCTCGGATGAGGAGAACCCGCTGGACATCCTGGGCATGATCGGCGCCTCGGCTGCGCTGACCATCTCCGACATCCCCTGGGAAGGTCCTATCGGGGCAGTGCGGGTGGGCTATGTGAACGGCCAGTTCGTCTTCAACCCCACGCTGTCGGAGCTGGAGCAGAGCCTGCTGGATATCCGCCTGGCCGGCTCGGAGGATGCCATC
>JAPWUQ010000051.1 GCA_028275445.1 Anaerolineae bacterium
TATCCGGAGCATGTTCTACAAAGAGGATAACATCCTCTTCCCCATGTCGCTGGAGCATTTGACGGAAGATGAGTGGCTGGCCATCAAGAATCAGAGCGGGGAGATCGGTTACGCCTATATCACGCCAGGGGATGAGTGGCCGGTCCGACTGGAGAAATATATAGCGGAGCAGGAAATGGCGCCGGCGCTGACGCCCGAGGCCTATGCCGGCAACGGCAAGCTCCTGCCGCTGGACACGGGCGCGCTGAGCTTGCACGAGCTGAACCGCATACTGCTCCATCTGCCGATTGACATAACCTTTGTGGACAAGGATGATGTAGTGCGCTATTTCTCCGCCGGCCCGGACCGCATCTTCGTGCGCACGCCGGCGGTCATTGGCCGCAAGGTGCAGAACTGCCATCCGCCGGCCAGTGTGCATGTGGTGAACCGCATCCTGGATGATTTCAAGGCCGGCCGGCGGAACAGCGCCGAATTCTGGATCCAGTTCCAGGGGCGCTTCGTGCACATCCGCTACTTTGCCGTGCGGGATGAGCATGGGGAATATATGGGCACCCTGGAGGTGACCCAGGACATTACCCACATCCGCGAACTGCAGGGTGAGCGCCGGCTCCTGTCGGAGGAAGCGCCGGCGGCGGCCACTGTATAATACGGCGATATGCCGTGCTCCCTCCTTCCCTTCCGCCTGGCCCGACCAATGATGGTCGGGCCTTTTTTGACATACTGGCCTACTGGCAGTATAATAATGGGTGTCAACTGCAGAGCGGAACGACGCTGAACAGGAGGAGTAGGCGGTCGCCGGTTGATAGAGAAGGAAGGTCGCCGGCTGGAAGCCTTCCGCAACACGAGCCGCCGAAGGTCGCCTGGGAGTTGGCAGGCCGAACGCCAGCACATTGCCGGCCTGAAGCCTGTCCGGGTTCGCCCGTTATCGCGATGAGAGCCAGCGCCGCTGTATGCCGGCGCTGGAAACGAGGTGGTACCGCGGAAGGGTGGCCCTTTCGTCCTTGTGACGAAAGGGCTTTTTTGATGATGGATATCATCCTGGGAAAGGGGTTCTGACCATGGCGCCGAAAGAGATGCCCAAGACATACGACCCGAACGCCTACGAGAAAAAGCTCTACGATTGGTGGGAGGCGCAGGGCTATTTCAAGCCGAACATGGAGTCGGATAAAGAGCCTTTCGTCATCGCCATGCCGCCGCCCAACGTAACTGGTGTCCTGCATCTGGGCCATGCCATCACCGCGTCGCTGGAAGACCTGATGATCCGGTATCACCGCATGCAAGGGTATCCTACGCTGTGGATACCCGGCACGGATCACGCCGGCATCGCCACCCAGAACGTGGTGGAGCGTGCGCTGGCGAAAGAGGGCTTGACGCGGCATGACCTGGGGCGCGAGAAGTTCCTCGAGCGGGCCTGGCAGTGGAAGGAAGAGCACGGCCGGCGCATCACCGAACAGCACCGCCGGCTGGGCGTCTCCTGCGACTGGGAGCGGGAGCGCTTCACCATGGACCCCGGCCTCTCTCGCGCCGTGCGCGAGGCCTTTGTCCGCCTGTACCGCAAGGGGCTTATCTATCGCGGCACCTATCTGGTGAACTGGTGCCCGCGCTGTGAGACCGCCATCTCCGACCTGGAGGTCATCCACCAGGAAGAGGAGACCAGCCTGTGGTACGTGCGCTACCCGCTGGAGCCGGCGGAAGAGGGGGCGCCGGCGGAGTACATCACCGTCGCCACCACGCGCCCCGAGACCATCTTGGGCGATACGGCCGTGGCGGTGCATCCGGAGGACGAACGCTATCGCCATCTGGTGGGGCGCTACGCTGTCCTGCCGGTGATCGGCCGGCGCATCCCCATCATCGCCGATGCGGTGGTGGACCCCTCCTTCGGCACTGGCGCGGTGAAGGTCACCCCGGCCCATGACCCGACCGACTATGAGATCGGCCTGCGGCACGGGCTGGAGCAGATCAATGTCATGGATGAGCGCGGCCGGATGAATGAGCTGGCCGGCCCCTTCGCCGGCCAGGACCGCTACGAGTGCCGCAAGAACCTGGTGCAGGAGCTGGAGCGCGCCGGCCTGCTGGTGAAGATCGAGCCGCACCGCCATGCGGTGGGGCACTGCCAGCGCTGTGATACGGTCATCGAGCCGCGGCTGTCCACGCAGTGGTTCGTGAAGATCAAGCCGCTGGCGGAGCCGGCCATCGAGGTGGTGCGGGATGGCCGCATCCGCATCATCCCGGAGCGCTTCACCAAGGTGTATTTCAACTGGATGGAGAACATCCGCGATTGGTGCATCTCTCGCCAGCTCTGGTGGGGGCATCAGATTCCGGTCTGGTACTGCGATGACTGCGGCAAGGAGACGGCGGCCACTGAGACCCCATCTGCCTGCGCCCACTGCGGGAGCACCCGCATCCACCAGGACCCGGACGTGTTGGATACCTGGTTCTCCTCCGGCCTGTGGCCCTTCTCCATCCTGGGGTGGCCGGACGACACCGAGGACTTCCGCAGATTTTATCCCACCTCGGTGCTGGAGACGGGGTATGACATCCTGTTCTTCTGGGTGGCCCGCATGATTATGCTGGGGCTGGAGATGACGGGCAAAATCCCCTTCCATACCGTCTATCTCCACGGCCTGATCCGCGACAAATACGGCCGGAAGATGAGCAAATCCGCCGGCAATGCCATTGACCCCATCGAGGTCATGGACCAGTACGGCACCGATGCACTGCGTTTCACCCTGCTGACCGGCTCGACTCCCGGCAATGACATGAAGCTGGACCTGGAGCGGGTGGAGGCCAACCGCAATTTCGCCAACAAGATTTGGAACGCCGCCCGCTTCGTGGTGATGAACCTGGAAGATGCATCCGGCGCGAAATTGCTGGAGGAGTTTGACCCCTCGGACTGGGCGCGTTTCGATCTGCCTCAGCGCTGGATCATCAGCCGCCTGCATCGGCTGATCCGCGAGGTCACCCGCCTGATCGAGGATTACCAGTTCGGGGAGGCCGGCCGGCAGATTTACGACTTCCTCTGGTCGGAGTACTGCGACTGGTTCATCGAGATCGCCAAAGCGGACCTGTATCGCGGGACCCCGGAGGCGAAGCGGCAGGCCCAGCAGGTGCTGGTATATGTGTTGGAACGCACCCTGCGGCTCCTGCACCCGTACATGCCCTTCGTCACCGAGGCCATCTGGCAGCATCTCACCGACGGCGGGATCACCATCGCCGGCAAACACTATCCTTCCATCATGATTGCACCGTGGCCGGAGGCCGGCCAGATAGATGAGGCCGCCGAGGAGGAGATGTCCCTGCTGATTGACATCATCCGCGGCATCCGCAACGTGCGGGCGGAGTACAATGTGGAGCCTGGCCGGCGCATTGCCGCCATCATCGAGGCGGACACGCGCTTCCCGGTGCTGAACGAGCATCGCGACATCATCGTTGAGCAGGCCCGGCTGGACCCCGAAAAGCTGACCCTGGTGGAGAAACTGCCGGCCAAGCCGACCCAGGCGGTGGGGTTGGTGATCGGCGGGGTGGAGGTGTACGTGCCGCTGGCCGGCATGGTGGATATCGAGGCCGAGCGCCAGCGCGTGTTGAAGGAGATCGCCCAGGTCGAGGCGGAGATGGCCCGCGTGGAGAAACTGCTGAGCAACCCCGGCTTCCTGAACAAGGCGCCGGCGGAAGTGGTGGAGCGAGAACGGGAGAAGCGGGCGCAGTTCCAGGAGAATCTGGAGAAACTCCGCCGTCGGCTGGAGCTTCTGAGCTGAAAACGAGCGACCCCGCAGGCAAACGCCTGCGGGGTTTTTACTTACCGCTTCCAAAGCAACGGGAAAAAGACCGTCGGTCGGGTATTGGTGGGGGCCCAGCGCAGGCGCAGGGAGGGTGTCTCTGTCCGCTGGATATATTCGAGGCGCACCAGGTGTTCGCCGGCAGAAAGCGGGATGGCGCGCCAGAAAGCGCTGGCCTTGCTTTCCCAGGAATCGATCAGGAGCAGGTTATCCACCCACAGCCTGGCGCCGCCAGCGCCTTCCAGCAGGAAGACCTGAATCCCCTTCTCAAACGTGACATAACGATACCAACGAGAGGCCAGGGTTCCTGATGGCGGAATTTCTGTGTCTGCCGGCAGGACCAGCCCATCCTCCTGGGGCACGGATGTGACTCCAATCGCCCGGCCGGCCAGCCATTCGTTCGGATAGAACTCCACCCGCCAGGCCGGCTCATGGGCGTTGCCGAAGACCTGGATGCGCTGGTTATAGGTATCAACGACGTACAGCCGGCTGTCGTCGCGCACCGCTACCGCCTGCGGATAGCGGAAGAAGCCGTAGTCGCCTCCGCCGCCGGGCCGGCCCAGGCTTCCCAGGAAATCCCCGGCAGACGAGAACACCAGCACGCGGTGATTGTCATGGTCAGCGACATACACCAGCCCATGGGAAGAGACCGAGATGCCGTATGGGGAAGCCATCTGGCCGCTCTTCCCGCCCCATTGGCCCCAAGTGCGCAGGAATTGTCCGGTCGGGGTGAAGCACTGCACGCGGTGATTTTCGGTGTCAGCAACGTAGATATTGCCGTCGGGGCCAACAGCGACGCCGAATGGTAGATTGAACTCGCCGGCGGCGTTCCCTTCCTTCCCCCAGCTCCCCAGAAAGGTGCCGTCAGGCTGGAAGTACTGGATGCGGTGATTGTACGTATCGGCGATATAAAGCCGTCCGTCGGGCGCAATAGCGATGCCGCCGGGGCGGTTGAACTGCCCGGGGCCGCTTCCCGCCGCGCCCCATACCCCGAGGAGCGCGCCGTGGGCGGAGAAGTGTTGAACCCGGTTGTTGTCCGTATCCAGGACGAAGACGGTGCCGTCGCCGGCGACCGCTACGCCGCGCGGAAAGCGAAAACGTCCCGGTTCATCGCCCCAGGTGCCCCATTCCTCGATGAAACTGCCGTCGGCGGCGAAGTGCTGGATGCGGTGCTGTTCGGTGTCCGCAACGTAGAATGAGCCGTCGGGCGCGACAGCCATGCCGCGCGGGTAGCGGAAGTTGGGGCCGGTGCCGGCGCCGGAGACCCCCCAGGCGTTCAGAAATTGGCCGTCCGCGGTGAAGTGCTGGATGCGGTGATTGTCCCGATCCGCTACAAAGAGGGTGCCATCGGGGGCGACAGCGATACTGCGGGGATAGCGAAAGCGGCCGTCCTCACTGCCCTCTCCGCCCCATTGTTCCAGAAAGCGGCCGTCCGCCGTGAAATGCTGGATGCGGTGGTTCCAGGTATCCACGACGTAGACGGTGCCGTCGCCGGCTATCGCAATATCGTATGGGTGATCGAACTGGCCGGCGTCCTTGCCAAGCGTGCCCCAGATGTGCAGGACGCTCCCGTCCGGTGCCAGATGCTGGACGCGGCTGTTGTCGCGGTCGACCACGTAGAGACTGCCGTCGGGGGCGACGGTAAGGCCCTGGGGAAAGCGGAACTGGCCGGGGCTACTGCCACAACCTCCCCATTGTCCGAGGAATTTCCCATCTGCGGAGAAGTGCTGGATCAGGCAGTTGCCGCCATCGGAGACATAGATCGTGCCGTCCGGGGCCGCGGCGATGCCGGAAGGATGTTTGAAGGTCCCCTTGCCTGTGCCCCATTTGCCCCAGCCTCCAAGGTATCGGCCGGCCGGCGAGAAGCGCTGGACGCGGTGGTTCCCCGTGTCGGCGACGTACACCGTGCCGTCGCCGGCGATGTCCAACATATACGGGGCGCTGAACTGGCCCTGCGCGCCGCCCGAGGAACCCCAGGTGCGGACGAATCCTCCATCCGGGCGGAAGACCTGTACCCGGTGGTTATATGAGTCTGTCACATAGACGAGGCTGTCAGGACTCACCGCGATGCCGCAGGGGAAGTTGAAGCGGCCGATGTCGCTTTGGGCGGTGACCACGAACAGCAGTTGGTCCGGGAAAGGGCTTTGTGCGGAGACACGGCCCGCGCTGCCGGCTCCCACCAGGAGTAGAAGGATCAAGATCAGCATCAGCGCGGTGGGCAAATGGGAGGAGAATCGGATGCGCATCATATGTAGTCACCAGCTCCGGTGTCCAGTCGTTTCCAGAAAGCTTCTACCAGCCGGCGGCATTCTGCCGCGATCTCCGGCCCCGAACGGTCGAAGAGGCCGTGCCGGCCTTGGGGAAAGATATGCAGTTCCGCGCCAGGTATCTCCTCTGCCAGCGCGCGGGCATGTTCGTCCGTGATAAATGGATCACGACTACCATGCAAGATGAGCGTTGGGACGGAAATCTGGGACAGCCGGCCGTCGTACAGGTCGCCGCCGCGAAAGAAGATGCGCTCCGAGGACTCGGCGAACACGCGCAGTAATTCACGCCAGTATTCCTCGCCGTGGCAGGTGATGAGGGACTGTATCGTCGCCGGCGGCAGGCTTTCTGGTTCCTGTTTCAGCCGGCGGAACCAGTCGCGCGCCTGTGGGGGCATGTCTGCGGAGTAATGGGTGCATTCCAACACCAGACTGCGCACCATGGCCGGCCGCGCCAGCGCCAGCCGCAGTGCGACGATGCCCCCGCCGCTGAAGCCAAAGACGTCCGCCTGGGCGATGCCAAGATGCTCCAGCAGAGCTACCATATCCTCTGCGTGCACGCCGTAGAGGTCGTCGGGTTGTTCTGTCAGATGGGTGGAGCGTCCATAGCCGCGGCGGTCCGGCGCGATCAGCCGGCGGCGCTCTGCCCAGCCGGCGTGGATCGCCAGTATCTCCTGGGAGCAGGACCAATCGCCGTGGATGAGCAGAAGGGGCCGGCCGGCGCCGACATCCTCGTAATACAGATTCACATCTGGACGCTGTATGTAGGGCATTGCGCCTCCCAATTCCCGACTAACCGAAGATGGCCGAGAGGATAGGAGAAATGAGCAGGGCCGGCAGGTAGTTCCCCACTTTGATATCGCGCAGTTCCAGCATGCGGATGCCAATCCCCAACAGCATCAGGCCGCCCACGCCGGAGAAATCGCCGAGATACTGGGGCGACTGGAGGAATGATAGGGCGGAGGCAAAGGTGACCAGCAGGCCCTGGATCAGGTAGACGCCGGCAGCCGACAGGAGCACCCCGCGGCCGTACGCTGTGGCCAGAAGCACCGAAGAAATCCCATCCATTAGCGATTTGATGAGGAGCAGTTCATTGTTGCCGGCCAGGCCGGCCTGCAGGGAGCCCAACACAGTCATCGGCCCGGGGACGAAGAGCACCAGCGCGACCACAAAGCCCCGGGCGAAATTGGCGCCTTCGTTCGGGTTGAAGCGGTCGGCGAGCCGGCCAAGCCAGTCCTCGATTTTGAGCGCTTCGCCGATGAGGCCGCCGGCGGCGAGGCTGATCAGCACCAGCAGGGCGTGGGAGGCATCGAAGAACATCTTCACGCCGAGGCCGATGGTCAGCAGGCCGATGGCCTGAAAGAAGACACTGCGAAAGCGCCCCGAAATGCCTTTACCGGTCAGCAGTCCGATGAGGGAGCCGATGATGACAGCGACGGTGTTAGCGATGACGGCGATGTTCCACATCTTGCAACCTCTCGAGCAATGGGTTCTAGGATAGTGGGTGGTTATTCGTCCATGCGGTAGAGCTGGTCGGGACGGTCCTCGTGGCGGATCTCGTCGACCGGTTCCTTGCGGCCCCAGCCGGCATACAGGCGGTTCGGCGCGTTGAAGACCAGCCCCTCTTCCTGGCTGATGTTGCGGTAGGCGTGCACGACGCCTGGGGGCACGATGACTACCGCTGGCTGGTCACGGCCGGCGATAACCACCTGACGCACGCCGAACGTGGGCGAGTCCGGCCGCGCGTCCCACAGGACGACGCGAAAGGTGCCGGGGCCGACGAAGGCGAACAGATCCGTCTGGGTGACATGTTCGTGGGGACCGCGGGTCACGCCGGGCAGGGTCATGGAGACGTAGCTCATGACGGGAAGGTATTCTGCGGGCAGTTCATCCTGGCGGAAGATTTCCGCCAGCCAGCCACGGTGGTCGCGGTGCTGTTTTAGCGGCCGCACGATGACGCCGGCGATCTCACCGTCCCGGAACTGGGTAGGGGTTGACATGACACATCCTCCTGCGTCGGCTGAAGTGGAACAGGGGCTATTGTATCACGGTTTAGAGGAGCGGCCAAACAGGCCGGCGCGTCGCTCCAGAGCCACCAGTATACTGGTGACAGAGGGCTTTCGCAAAGAAAGATAGGCGCTGCGTGCGCTGAGATTTGACGCCGGCCCCCGCATCTTTTACAATAGCGCCTGGAAGCAGTGTCATCTCACCCGATGGAGCGACATATGGAGCCTGAGAAGCCGTCCTGCGAGCGGTTGAGCGTCTGCCCGATGTTCCGCATCCTGCGGTTCGAAGCCAGCAAGACCATTTTCATCAAGCAGTATTGTGAGGGAGACTGGAGCGCTTGCGCCCGCTATCAGCGCTGGAAGGCCGGCCAGCCCGTTCCCGAGACGCTGCTCCCGAACGGCGTAGAACTGCGCAAATGACGCTTCGTCCCTCCGCCTTCTCCGCTCACGGTCACTGGTTTCGCGGGAACCTTCATACGCACTCCACCTTCTCCGACGGGAAGTGCACGCCGGCCGAGGTAGTGCACTTCTATCGCCAGCAGGGCTATGCTTTCGTCGCCTTCACCGACCATCTCATCGTTGCTGATGCGGCGGGTCTCTCCAGCCAGGATTTTCTCGTCATCCCCGGCGTTGAGATTCATCACAACGACCTGCGCGGAAGCACGTATCACGTGGTGGGGATCGGCGGCGCCCTGCCGGCGGGTGAGCGCATGCCGGCGGCCGGCGATCTGACAGCCGACGCGGCTGTACTGCGCGCGCTGGGTGCCCTGGTGTTCGCCGCCCATCCGTACTGGTCCGGCCAGACCAGCGCGGAGCTCCTGGATGTGCCGGCCATGATGGGCATCGAGATATACAACGGCACGGCGGATGTCGGGTATCATAAGGGCTTCAGCCTGCAGACGTGGGACGAGCTTCTGACCGCCGGCCGGCGTGTATGGGGGCTGGCGGTAGATGACGCGCACTGGCTGCCGTGGAGGATGGACGCCGGCCTGGGGTGGGTGATGGTGCGCGCGCAGGAACTGACGGAGCCGGCGATTCTGCAGGCCCTGGCGCGCGGCGACTTTTACTCTTCCACCGGCCCGGTCATTGAGGATGTGTGGGTGGAGGAGGGCCAGGTTTGTGTGGGCTGTTCGCCGGCGGTAGCGGTGTACGCTGTCGGAGATCGCTGGCACTGCTCCGCGGCGAAGGCGGCCAATGCCCAGGGCATCACGCACGTGTGTCTGCCGCTCTGGCCGGAACAGTCCTATGTGCGGGTGGAGGTCGTGGATCGCTTGGGGCGCACAGCCTGGAGCAATCCTGTGTTCCTTACATAAGAGAATGAATTAGGAGGATAGGCCGGATGACTGATCTACGGCCGGCGCCTTCGGTGAGCAGGATGCGGTTTTCCTTTCACCTTCCTCTGCAGAAGGAGTATGTGGTGCCGGCGCGCTGTTCGAGCTGTGACGGTGAGCTGGGCGTCGGCGCGGTCACCTACCCACTGCGGCTGGAGAGCGAGGGTAAGACGGAGCGGTTCGGGACCATTATCCCAATGCCGTTGTGCGGCCACTGTCACCGCCGGCGCACCTGGGAGCGCGCCGGCGCCTTCATCGGGATGCTGTTCGGCGGTCTGGCGATCCTGGTGCTGTTTCCTGCCCTGCGGGCGATCCATCCTCTGCTGAGCGTGATCTCAGCGATTATCTTCTTCTTCGGGGTTGCCATCGGGTTTTCCATTATCTGGATGCGGGTCTGCGACCTGCTCGTCGGCCTGCCGCGCTACGCCAGCGTGCTGTTCTACCGCCAGCGCGGCAGTGATGAGGTGTTTTTCTCCTTTGCAAATCGCTCATATGGTGAGCGATTTATGCGAGCGAATCAGCCGGCCAGCGAGCAGGAGGCCTCCGCGCAGAGCTAGTCCCAGATGTCCCGCCGGCGCTCCCATTCGTCCTGTTCCTTCGCCAGCGCCTCCAGCGCGGAGCGCACTATCTCCTCGTCGCTGGCAGTCTCGTCCACGATGGCCTTCCAATCCTCCTCTGCTGGAACGGGTGTACCTGGCTCCTCCTTTTCCAGCGCCTCGTGCGGCGCTGGCTCCGGAGCCTCCGGGATGCGGTCTGGGCGCGGTGCTGTCTCCGCCTCTGCGGCGGCGGGCGCCGGCCGGCGGACCGGAAGCGCGACGGCGCGATATATCTCGGGACGCACGGCCTGCCGGAGCGAGCCAGGCGATTGTTCCCACCAGGCGTGAAGCTGTTCCAGGTCCAACTCTCCGATCAGCAGGCCTTCCACTGCGCTGCCCATGCCGGCAATGATGCCGTCGACACGGCCGGTGATGGGAGCCGGGCCGGCGATGCATGATGTGCCGATCCCGTGTGCTTCCTGCCTTTCCCTCCGCCAGGGAATATGCCCCACCAGGAAACATTCGATGCCGTACAGCTCGTTCTCGATGATGCGGGCCTGAAAGGCGATATGCATGGCATGTGCTATCTCTGCCTCATGCACTGCGGCCAGGTGCACCAGGATATCCGCGCCGGCGCCGGCCAGCGCACGGGCGGTTTCGGGGAACAGGATATCTTCCCCGATCAGCACGCCGATGTTGCCGGCTGGCGTGCGGATCACGGCCAAGTTGTTCCCCGGCGCATGTCCTCGCCAGCGGGGGCGGAGGATGTGGGTCTGGTCCTGCCGGCCGAGCAGTGCGCCATCCGGGCCAAAGACGTAGGTGCTGTGCAGTGCCAAGGGAGGAGTCGCTGGGTGTGGGCAGGTGCCGGCGACAATGACGAGCTGATAGCGCCTGGCGAGCTTTGCATACATTTGTACGTATGTTTCCTCTAACCGGCCGAGATTGTCGGGGTTTTCCAGCCATTCCATGAGCGCGGCGGCATAATCGGCGCGCAGTATGCCGGCCAGCGGACGGGCCAGGAGGCCGCGCGCCCGATCTTTCAGCGGCCGGCGCGGGTCGGCCGCGCTGGCGGCAGCGCGTGCCAGGCGCGAACGGGTGCCGGTCAGGAGCGGGGCGGCCAACAGCAGGCCCATGCCTTCCGGCAGAACGAGCAGTTCGGCATGGCGTTCGCGTGCCATGCCGGCGAACCGCTCGATCGTCTCCTGGTAGGCCTCGACCGATGCCTCTACACGCGCCTGATACTGCACACAGGCTGCGTGCACTGTGGTAGAACTGTTCCCCACATCGCACCTCCGCAATCTTTCATCAGAGGGCTTCTCCCCGCCGGCAGGGGAGACAGCGTTACAGCGATCGCAGGGCCTGGTCCAGGTCCTCTTTCAGGTCTTCGACATGCTCGATGCCGGCAGACAGGCGCACCAATGCCCGGCTGATGCCCACTTTTGCCAGCTCTTCCTCGGTCAGCGCGGCGTGGGATGAATGCGCCGGGTACAGGATCGTGGATTGGACATCGCCCAGCGTGGTGGCCGGCTGGATGATGCGCAGGCGTTCCATCAGCGCAAAGGCCTTTTGCGCACTGCCATCCTTGATCTCGAAGCTGAGCACCGCGCCGAACAGCCCGCTGCGGAAGAGCCGGCCGGCCAGCGCATGGCCCGGATGGCTCGGAAGGCCAGGGTAATACACCCGCGAGACCCCGGGATGGCTTTCCAGAAAGCGTGCCAGCTCCATGGCGTTGGCGCACTGGCGCTCAAAGCGCAGGGGGAAGGTCTTCAAGCCGCGCAGGGCCAGGTAGGCGGCGTGGGGGTCCAGGTTGCACCCCAACTGATAGGATGTGATGTACATCTGTTCAAAGTCAGGGGCGCGGCAGAGCACAGCGCCGGCCAGCACGTCCCCGTGGCCGGCGAGGAATTTGGTCAGGCTGTGCACCACGAAATCGGCGCCGAAGTTCATGGGCAGAAGGGTCATAGGGGTCGTGAAAGTGCTGTCAATGATGGCTCGGGCGGCGTAGCGGTGTGCCAGCTCCACCACTGCCGGCGCGTCGATGACCTTGAGCAGGGGATTGGTGAGCGCTTCGAATATTACCAGCCGGGGGCGCCTGGTGCGCAGGATGTCTTCCACCTCATCCAGATGGGTGAAATCGGCGATGATGGGTTGCAGGCCCAGGCGCGGCAGGAGCGAGTTGACCAGGGCATAGGTCGTGCCGTAAATGTCGGCGGCGCACAGGACAGCATCGCCGGCGCGCACCTGGGAACCCACGATAGCCAGATGCACCGCCGCCATGCCCGAACTGCAGGCCAGGGCGGCATCAGCGTTTTCCAGGGTGGCCAGCGCCTGCTCCAGCGCGTTGGTGGTGGGAGAGGCATAGCGCGCATATACGTAGCCAGGCGTGCGCGAGGCCAACACATCATCCAGCTCCCGGGTATGCGGGTAGGTGAAGGTGGTGGCCAGGTGAATGGGCGTGGTGGAAGGGCGGGCGGGGATAGGGTCCTGGTGCTCGCCGGCATGCACGCACTGGGTCTCCAGCCGACGCGCCAAGATGCGAGCATCGCGCCGGCGCAACTGCATCGCGGCGGGGAGTTTCTGCTGTTCGCTGGTCATGGATAATGTCCTCCTGTGCAGAGTGGATGCTGGATCGGCATGCACAGCTTACCACCATGGGGCGAGGTATGTCAATTTGACAGGCCGGCCCGATTGCGGTATATACAATACCCAGGTAAGGTATAAGGAGAGGCGCCATGGAAGGGCAAGGCGAGGTGAACAGCGTGCCGGAGCGGGCCGAGATTATGCGGCGACTGCGCCGGCTGGAAGGGCAGGTGCGCGGCATCCAGAAAATGCTGGCGGAGGGCCGGGAGTGCAAAGATGTCATCACCCAACTGCTGGCCATCCGCGGGGCGGTGGATGAGGTGGGGCTTCTGCTCCTGCGGGATGAGCTGAACCGCTGTCTGGTGGATGCAGGGGGTGCGAATGGTCCGGCTTCCGACCAGGTCCAGCAGTTGCGGGATATCCTGCATCTGTGGATGCGGAGCGGCGGTTCCCGATAAAAGTGTCAGGCCCCAGCCTATTTGCTGGGGCCTGACTCGCGCCGGGCAACATCTATAGAGAAAGGAGGGAAGGAAGAAGGAGGTCCGGGAATTTCAATGGTGATTGTTGACCAAGGCGGCAGTATCGCGGGCGATGGCCAGCTCCTCATTGGTCGGGATGATGAGCACCTTGACACGGGAATCAGGCGCGGAGGCCTCGACGATCTGGCCGCCGGCGCGCCGGCTCTGCACCCCTTTCACCCCCAGGAATTCCAGCCCCTGACAGGCCCACTCGCTGACCTCTTTGAAGTTTTCCCCAATACCGCCGGTGAACACGATGCAGTCCAGCCCGCCCATGGCCGCGGCGTAGGCACCGATGTATTTCTTGATCTGACGGGTATAGAGCTTCAACACCAGCACCGAGCGCTCGTAATTCGGGTGAGAAGGGCCGGCATGCAGGGCTTCCTCGAATACGCGCATGTCGGAGGAAAGCTCTGACAGGCCCAGCATGCCGCTCCGTTTGTTGAGCACGTCGTTGATGCCGGCGGTATCCAGCCCCTCTTTTTCCATCAGGTAGATGACGATGGCCGGGTCAATATCGCCGCAGCGCGTGCCCATCGGGAGGCCGGCCAGCGGGGTGAAGCCCATGCTGGTGTCCACCGATTTGCCGCCGTCCACCGCTGTGATGCTGGCGCCGTTGCCCAAGTGGCAGGTGACGATTTTCAGCTCGGTGATGGGCCGGCCGAGGTAGCGCGCTGCCTGCTGGGCGACATAGCGATGCGATGTGCCGTGGAAGCCGTAGCGGCGGATGCGGTACTTGCGGTAGTACTGGTATGGGATGGCGTAGAGATAGGCCTCCGGCGGCATGGTCTGGTGAAAAGCGGTATCGAAGACCGCCACCTGCGGGGTTGCCGGCAGGAGCGAACGCATCGCTTCGATGCCCTGGATGGCGGCAGGATTATGGAGCGGGGCCAGCTCCACGTTGTCGCGGATGGCGTTCAGCACCTCATCATCAATGATGACCGATTGGGCGAACTTTTCGCCGCCGTGCACGACGCGGTGGCCCACCGCGTTGATCTCGCGCAGGTCGCGGATGACGCCGTAGTCCGGGTGCAGAAGGGTATCCAGGACACGGGCGATGGCCTCGCGATGGTTGGTGACAGGGATGTTCTGCCAGGTAAGCTTGTCGTGCCCTGGCCGGCGGTGGGTCATGGAGGGGATATTCAGGCCGATCTCCTCCACAATGCCGTTGGCCAGGATGGATTCCGTTGTCATGTCGAACAAGCTGTATTTGACGGACGAGCTTCCGCAGTTCAGGACCAGGATTTTCATGTTGATGGCATCCTTGTCAAATGTTCTGCACGGGCGGGGAATATAGCACAAAGGAGCCGAGATGTCAAATTTCCCACCCTCATTCGTGCGAAAACGCACAATTCCGGCCTGGGGGATTGTACTAACTCCAGACCGGGATAAACATCAACCACTGTTCGGGCCGGCGGGCGATGGCGGCCTCCAGCACGCGCAAGACACGCAGGGCATTGTGCCGCACCTGTTCATCGGGGGGCAGGGGAGGCTGCTCCATGTCCATGAGGGGGCCGGCGTGCAGGAGATAGCCCCTCTGCGGGGACCACTCGCACCACATCGCCATGACCTGGGCGTTGGTCTTCATGGCCAGCCGGATGTGTCCGACAGGCAGGGGTGCCGGCCGGCCGAAAAAGGGGAGCATCTCAAGCTGGCCGGGCACCGGGCGATCCACGCCGGTTGCCACGATGCCGCCGGCGCGCAGGCGCTGAATGGCCTTGCGCAGGGCGGCCTGGCTCACCGGCGTCACTTCACATAATGGATTGGCGCGCAGGGCATTCATGAACTGAAAACCGCCGGTCGGCTCGGTCAACGAAAGGAGCTGAATGGGTATCTGGCGGGAGGTGACGTACTGGATGCCCAGATCGAAGTTGCTGAGATGCGCGCC
>JAPWUQ010000248.1 GCA_028275445.1 Anaerolineae bacterium
CCCAGATCAGGATGTTTCACGCCGTAGCCGTTCCAATATGTGGCGGCTTCCAGGTGACAGGCCCCTCGCACCCCGGTGGCATAATTGACCGCCATGCTGAAAAACGCCCGGGGGTCATGGTATGCGACCTCTAATCCCTTCACATGGATGGCGTACTGCTCCGCGCCTTTGCCGATGCGGCGAGCCGCCTCGCGCACTCCGCCGGCAAGTATCGCTCCCAGGCCCTGGCGGTGTGCGATCTGATGAATCATGTCCAGCATGGCGTCCGCGTTCCCAAAGCGGAGCTCGATGCCGCCCGTGTCTTCCAGGGAAAGTATCCCGCGCTCGAACAGCTCCATACCGAAAGCGATCACAGCCGAAGTGGAAATGGTGTCGAGGCCGTAGCGGTTGCACAGAGAATTCGCCAAGGCGACTGCCTCAAAGCTGCTTACGTAGCACATTCCGCCGAAGCCGGCGATCGTCTCGTATTCCACCCCTTCACCGCGCGGCACGCGATAGGGGCCTTCCTGAATTTCGATCTCCTTTCCGCACCCGATCGGGCAGGCGAAACAATGGGTGCGCTTTTGGAGATACTTGGGATAGAAGGTCTGGCCGGCCAGGTTTTTCACCTCCGGCCAATTCCCGAGCGTCCAATTGCGTATGGGGAAATCGCCGTATTCTTCGCTGACCATGACGCCGCCGGCGGTCCCCATCATGGTCATCGGCAAGAGAGATTCCTTGAGAAACTGGGTCTGACGCTTCACCTCTTCTCGCAGCCGTTGAGGGTCGGGATACGTGGGCCGCTGGTCGCCCCGCACCACAATCGCCTTCAGGTTCTTGCTGCCCATGAGCGCGCCCATCCCTCCACGCGCCGCAGCGCGCACATAGTGGGGTGGGCCGACCATGACGCCGGCGATGGTGACCAGGTTCTCGCCAGCGATGCCAATGCCGGCAATTTGTGCCTGGCGGTCCGTCTCGTTGAGAAGCGCCTCTCCCGCCTCAAACCAGTCCTTGCCCCACAGATGGGAGGCGTCGCAAAAATGAACCTCTCCCGATCTCCCATCGATCCATATGTACATTGGGTGCGCTGCGCGGCCCGTGATAATGATGCCATCATAGCCGGCCGCCCGCAGTTCCGCCCCCCAATGATGCCCGACGTTGGACTCGTTCCAGATGTGTGTCTCCGGAGACCGCCCGCACCATGAGGTTCGGCAGGCGGTCGGCACCATGGACCCTGTCAGCAAACCGTTCATCACGATCAACGGGGATGCCGGGTCCAAGGGATGGAGAGATGGATCCATCTCCTCGTAATAGATCTTGGCCGCAAGCCCGGAACCCAACAGCCACTTCCGGACATCGTCCTCGGCGATTGTCTGCACCGTGTGAGATGGTGTGGTCAGGTCTATCCGCAGCAGTTTCCCTGCATAGACGGTCATTTCCGTGTCCCCTCCTAAGTCTTTCAGCCGGCCTACAGCCTCTCAACCTTTCGAGAGCACTAACGGCGTGACATGTGTCAATTCGCAGACGTGGCATAGTTCTGCCACATAATTTCCTGCCACCCCGGAGATATGATTCGCGCCAAATTCGGCGATGAGGCGGTCAAAATCGGCCTCCAGGTGTACGAAGGCGGTGGGAAGCTGATGGGAACCTCGCGCTTCCACGAAGGCTTTGTACTGCTCCTCAGGAGGAGTGATGGCCTCGCCGGCCAGGATTGCCATGTAATACTCCCCCTTGCGCCGGAACAGCCGCGCCAGGGTGACCGGTCCGGGGGCCATCTGGAAATACGTGATGGCCCCGCCTCCGGGGCGGATGGAGGGGAGCAGTTCGATCTGCGCCAGGTTCTCCGCCGGCTCGGCAGAACGGTGTGCGTACCAGGAACACATCGCGCCGCAGTTGGGGATGTACAGAGTGTGGGTCTGGTCATCCAGGAAGCTGACATCCCCAAAGAAAGGAGGTGTGCCGCCCGAAACCAGCTTCAGGATATGCATGGTCAGCGCGCCGTCGGCGTCCGCTTCACAGGCCATGGCGACCGGCTCTTTGGGGCCGGCGGCATCATACGGACTGGGGATGAACGCCGCTGAAATACACTGCGGCACGTAGTGATTGCTCAGGTCCGGCATACATTTTACCGCGATGAAGTCAAGCTGTTTCTCCTGGATGATCTGCTGGGTTGCCAGATAACAGCGGACCTGGAAGTTCAGCTTCTCCCATGTCAATCCTTTTGTGTTCAGGTCAGCCCTTTTCGCCTTCCCGGTTAACCATTCCACCATCGGATGGGCTTGCTCCGGGGACAGGTCATTCGCCCGTCGGATGATCTCGAGCTGGTCAATGTGCTCCGTGTCGATCCCGAACATCCTCCTCCACTGCATGGGATCGAATGAGCCTGTGTCGATCCCCAGGCTTCGTCCGCCGAACAGCCCGAAGACACTGCCCCGCAGCCGTCTGACCGCGTATGCGGCCCGGATGAACGGGAGCAACTTGCCGGCCAGGTGCGGGCTGTCGAAGTCCTCGCGCACGCGCAGATGGGGATAGCCGATCTGATCCAGCGCGCCGGCCGCGCCCAGCAGTCCCACCGTCCCATGTGTGGCAGGGCTTTTATTGGACAGCAGAACCGTCGGCAGTCCCAACCTCTGCACCGCATATACCACGAGATTGGGTTCCGTCCAACAGGGGACATGGGCGATCAATACATCGGCCTTCGCGGCTGTGATGGCATCGGCCTGCCGCTCGATCTCCTCGCGAGAACGCGCTACTGACTCAAAGGCGATGAGCTCGACGGGCTGGCGTTGGAAAAAGGCGATGGCTTCGGCATGCAGGGGCTCGGTAAGCCGGCGGAATACCTTTTCCCATTCGTGGGGCCGTTCGTCGCCAATCGTGATGAACCCTACGCGCGGTTGTGACATCGTCACTTCTCCATATGGCGGGGAAATCCCTGGATCGAACGGCCCCCGTCCGGGAAGACCGTCTGGCCGACGAAATAGCCGGCGTCGTCGCTGGCCATGAAGAGCACCACTCGGGCGATCTGCTCACAGGAGGCAATGTACCCGATGGGCAAGCGATCCATCAGCACAGCCATTTTCTCGGGAGTGTGTACGACCCGCTCCATCAGCTCCGTCATCACAGGCCCAGGGGCTACAGCATTGACCCGGATGCCGTACGGGATCAGCGCCAGGGCCATGGCCTTGGTAAGCTGTGTCACCCCACCTTTTGCCGCGCAGTACGGGATCTGGTCCGCCAGCGCCAATTGGGCCATGACTGAGGACAGGTTGACGATGACGCCAGGTTTCTGCTGCGCGACCATCACGCGTGCGGCCGCCTGGCTCACCAAGAACGTGCCCTTCAGGTCTACAGCGATGACCCAGTCCCAATCTTCTTCCGTGGTGTCAAAGAAGTTGGCGCTGTGGTTGACGCCGGCATTATTGACCACGATATCAATGGTCCCGTAGTGCTCGACCGTGCGAGCGATCATGGCATC
>JAPWUQ010000250.1 GCA_028275445.1 Anaerolineae bacterium
GCGACGTCTGGTTCGAGGGCGTCAACCTGGTCCAGCTCAAGGGCGAACAACTGCGCCGCATGCGCCGCAAAATGCAAATGATCTTCCAGGACCCCTATGCCTCCCTCAACCCGCGCATGACCGTCGGCAATATTATCGGGGAGCCGCTGGAAGTGCACAACATCGCCACCGGCAAAGAGCGCCGCGAGCGGGTGCAGGAACTGCTCCAGGTGGTGGGCCTCAACCCCTACTTCGTCAACCGCTATCCCCATGAGTTCTCGGGCGGCCAGCGCCAGCGCATCGGCATCGCCCGCGCCCTGGCGGTCAACCCTTCTTTCATCGTCTGCGACGAGCCAATCTCGGCCCTGGACGTCTCCATTCAGGCGCAGATCATCAACCTCCTGGAAGAACTGCAAGACCAGTTCGGCCTGACCTATCTCTTCATCGCCCATGACCTTTCGGTGGTGCGGCATATTTCCAACCGCGTGGCGGTGATGTACCTGGGCAAGATCATGGAACTGGCGGACCGGGATGAGCTGTACGAGAACCCCCTGCATCCCTATTCCAAGGCGCTCCTTTCGGCGGTGCCCATCCCCGACCCGGTGGTCGAGGAGAAGCGCCAGCGCATCATCCTGAAAGGGGACGTGCCCAGCCCGGCCAATCCGCCCAAGGGTTGTAACTTCTGCACGCGCTGTCCGGAGGTGATGGATATCTGTCGGGAGGAAGAGCCGGCCTTTGTGGACGTCGGCGGCGAGCATTGGGTTGCCTGCTGGCGCGTCGGGCATTGAGCCGGCACGGTCAACGCGCGATCGGTATCTGGAATGTTGCTTGACCCCCGGTACCCCATGGGGCCTGGTCGGAAGGCTTCCCGGAAAGGAGGTGATGCGGCGAGTGAGGCAGTCCTCAGGAAGGGGAAACTCGCACCCCGTCCGTCTGGTTCGGTAGCCTTCGCAACTTCAGATGTAAGGGAGGAGATGTACCATGCTTAGCAAGAAGTGGGCCCTGCTGCTGGCCGCAGTCGTCATTACTATGCTGATCCTGGCCGCCTGCGCGCCCGCCACCCCGCAGGTGGTGGAGAAGGTGGTCAAGGAGACGGTGGTGGTCGAGAAGGAAAAGACCGTCGTGGTCGAGAAGGAAGTGGTGGTCACCCCGACCCCGAAGCCGGAGGAAGAGCTGATCACCCTGAACTGGAACTTCGGCACCGAGCCGCCCACGCTTGACCCGGCCCTGGCTACGGACACCACCTCGGTGGATGTCATCGAGAACCTGTTCCTGGGCCTGACGGCCTTTGACCCCGAGGGCAATGTCAAGGGCGAGCTGGCGACTGAGTGGACGGTAAACGAGGCCGGCGACGTCTACACCTTCAAGATGCGTCAGGATGCCAAGTGGGTCAGATATAACCCCGGCACCAAGCAGGTGGAAGAGGTCGGCCCGGTGACCGCGCACGACGTCGAATACGGTGTGAAGCGCACCCTGGATCCGCGCACGGCCTCGGACTATGCCTACGTGCTCTACATCATCAAGGGCGGCGAGGCATTGAACACCGCGGACACCGCGGCGCTGAGCGAGGAGGAACTGCAGAAGCTCATCGATGCGGTGGGCGTGCGGGCCGTGGATGACTACACCGTTGAGTTCACGCTGGAGCATCCCGCCGGCTACTTCCCCGGCATCGCCGGCATGTGGGTCGCCCGGCCCATGCCCAAGGATGCCATCGAAGCCCACGGCGAGCGCTGGATCGAGCCCGGCTTCATCGTCACCAACGGCCCGTACATGCTGGCCGACTGGGTGCATGAGGACCACCTGACCCTGCTCAAGAACCCGCTCTACTATGATGCCGCTAACGTGCAGATCGAGAAGATCTACGGCGTCATGGTGGTCGAGGCCTCCACAGCTATGGCCATGTACGAGAACAACGAGCTTGACACCACTGCACCGCCGCTGGAGGACATGGACCGCATCAAGGCCGACCCGGTGCTGAGCAAGGAACTGCACATCGGCCCGTACCCCTGCACCTACTACTACGGCTTCACTACCGACAAGCCGCCGGTGGACAACAAGCTGGTGCGCCGCGCCCTGTCCGCCGCCATCGACCGCAAGTCGCTGGTGGAGAACGTGCTGAAGGGCGGCCAGCTCCCGGCCAATACCTTCACCACCCTGGGCATGTTTGGCTCGGCCGCGCAGGATCCGGACATCGCCCCGTGGGCGCTGGACTACACCCTGGGCCTGCAGAAGGCCAAGGAATGGATGGCTGAGGCCGGCTATCCCGACGGCAAGGGCTTCCCCGAGATTACCTTAATGTACAACACCAGCGAAGGCCACAAGAAGATCGCTGAGGCTATCGCCGCCATGTGGAAGGAAGCCCTGGGCATCAGCGTCAAGATCGAGAACCAGGAGTGGAAGGTCTACCTCAACACCATCAGCAAGAAGACGCCGGTCGAGCAGATGCCGCACGTCTGGCGTATGGGATGGTGCGCGGACTACCCGGACGCCAACAACTGGTTGAACGAGGTCTTCAACCCCGAGAAGGGCCAGAACTACATCCGCTGGAACAATCAGGAATTCAAGGAGATCGTGGAGAAGGCGGAGGTCTCCCAGGATCCGGAAGAGCGCAAGGCCCTGTACAAGCAGGCCGAGAAGATCCTGGTGGACGACGAAGCCGGCATCGCCCCGATCTACTACTACACCACGGTCAACCTGACCAAGCCGTGGCTCACGCGCAACTACTTCGGCCTGGGCGGCCAGGACTTCTACAACTGGAAGATCGACTGGGCGGCCAAGAAGGCGGCGCTGGGCAAGTAATCGGGTTTTGTCCTCCGGGTGACAGTCACCATCCCGGTGACTGTCACCCGGTGCACTGGCACAAGATGCTTTTCTTGGAATGCCCGTCTGCCGGCGGGCAGGCGGGCAGTGCAAGAAAAGGATAAGAAGGTGATGCATATACTGGTGTAAGGAGGCACTGGGGTGACGAAATATATCATTCGACGCCTGTTGTGGGGGATACCGGTTCTCTTCTTTGTGATCCTGGTGGTGTTTATCCTGGTGCGGTTCCTGCCTGGTGGGCCGTTTGATTTCGCCGGCGAGAAGCAACTACCCCCCGCAGTGGTGAAAAACCTGGAGGCCAAATACCACCTCAACGACCCGCTGTGGAAACAGTTCGTGGACTATGTATGGGGCGTGGTGCGGGGAGACCTGGGGCCGTCCTTCCGCTACCGCAACCGTTCGGTGAATGACATCATTGCTGAAGGACTGCCGGTCTCCGCGCAGTTGGGCATGCTGGCCATGCTGATCGCCATTGGTATCGGCATTCCGCTGGGCATCATCGCGGCCCTGCGCCAGAACACCATCGTGGATTACCTCGCCACGTTCTTCGCCATCGTGGGGGTGTCCATCCCCGCCATCGTGATGGGGCCGCTGTTGATCTGGATCTTCGCCCTGAAACTGCAGTGGTTCCCCGTCTC
>JAPWUQ010000251.1 GCA_028275445.1 Anaerolineae bacterium
CGGTGACCCGGCTCAACAACAGCATGGGCACGGAGCGTGCGAATGCCAACAGCAGGAAGCTGAGGAAGGTGCCGGCGATGCAGAAGATCAACAGCGGCCGCCGGCCGTAGCGGTCCGAAAGCCTGCCGATGAACGGCGTGGCGATGAACTGGGCGAGCGCGTTCGCGGTGCTCAGCAAACCCGCCGTCGCGTAGGATGCCCCGAAGGTGGTGACGTAGTAGGGCAAGAGGGGCAGGATCAGGCTGTAACCCAGCAGGTCAATGAACACAAACCCCAATATCAATACCACCGGGGTAGACAGTGCCCCCCGGGTTGTGCG
Source organism: Anaerolineae bacterium (assembly GCA_028275445.1). Lineage (GTDB taxonomy): Bacteria > Chloroflexota > Anaerolineae > JACIWP01 > JACIWP01 > JACIWP01. Next base: position 320 of record JAPWUQ010000251.1, read on the forward strand.
GCCGGCCGCGGAAGGAGCCGTCATCGCAACCCTCCTTGCTGGAGCAGTTCATGGCGCCGGCGGCGGTATTCCACCACCGGCCGATCCCCCTGCACCAACTGTTCCCCCATCTGCAGGGCGCTGGGCTTCGGCACCTGCGTTTCCACCACCCGCCGGTCCTGATGCGCCACGAAGCGGTTGAAGGGCATCGCCAGCCAGTTAACCAGATCGCGCAGTATCGGGATCCGGATAAACCGCTGATAAAAGCGCAGGTAGAGGAGGGTATGTTCCTCATCCACGGGGACGAACGCCGCCACAACCCGCACGTCTTCCGAGATATGGTTCTGCCAGAGATTTGGGAAGATGAACTCCAGGTAGACCTGGCCTTCCCGGATCTCCACCTCTTCCGGCCGGCGCGGCGGGATCCCATCATCCACCCGGCTGGACACATAGACCAGGAACATGTCCTCATCCACCCATCGGATGACAGGCCCGTCCACGATCGTCCTTCCGCCGCGCCCAATCGTGTTATGATGGACGAACGGCAGGTGAATGGGGTCTAATTGGTTCTCAATTACCCGGGAATAATGGGCGTTCCATGGATCGCGGACCTGTCCGTAGGTGAACGAGTCGTCGAGATCGTCGAAAAAGCGCGGCGGCCTGAGATCCGCCGGCGGCTTCTCTCCCCACCATATCCAGATGAACCCATGTGCCTCATAGGTCGGATAGGTGGCGAGGTGGAACCGCTCCGGCGCCGGCGTATTCCGCCCCAGTGCCGGCAGCACGACCGCGCGCCCGTCCGGCGCATATTCAAAGCCGTGGAACGGGCACTGGATATGATCGCCCAACACTTTGCCCTTGCTCAACGCCGCGCCCCGGTGCGCGCACTTATCGCGCGCACAATGCACCTTGCCGGCGCTGTCCCGCCAGAACACCAGCCGTTCACCCAGGCGTGTGACCCCTATGGGACGCCCCTTCACCTCGGTGGAATCCAGCACCACATACCATTGATTCGGAATCATATATAACTCCTCTCATGTATGCGTGTGAATGGTTATCATCTGACGCTGGGCATTAGTCCCTGGCGCCAGGCGTGCGCCGGCATTTTGCCACCCCTTGATGCAGGAAATCTACATGCCGCGGGAGAACAGGTCCCGCAGGGCTGCATGGATTTCCGGGTGCTGAAAGACGAAGCCGGCCTCCAGCAGGCGCGAGGGCACCATGCGCTGGCCATCCAGCAGGACAGTGGACATCTCCCCGAGCAGAAGCTTCATGGCGAAGGCCGGGATGGGCAGCCAAATGGGCCGGCGCAAAACCTTTCCCAGGGCGCGCATCAGTTCGGCATTGCGCAAGGGCTGTGGCGCGCATAGATTATACGGGCCTTGGGCTTGCGGTTGGGCGATAAGAAATTGGATCGCTCGCACTTCATCTTCGATATGAATCCAGGGCATCCACTGCCGGCCCGAACCGATCCGCCCTCCCAATCCGAGCCTCACAGTCAGTGCCAGCCGGGGCAACGCCCCTCCCCGCGTGCTGAGCACCACCCCAGTGCGAATGATGACGCGGCGCACCCCCTGGCTCTCCACGCCGGCCGTCGAGGCCTCCCAGGCCTTGGCCACGCCGGCCAGGAAATCGTTTCCCGGTGCATGCTCCTCCGTAATCTCTTCATCACCCCGCGGCCCATAGTAGCCGGAGGCGGAGGCCTGCACGAACACCGAGGGTTTATGGGAACTGGAGGCAATCGCTTGGGTCAGCCGTTCCCCGACTTCAACGCGGCTGCGCAAAATGCGCTCCTTCTTTTGAGGCGTCCAGCGTTCTGGCAGGAGGCCGGCGCCGGCGAGGTTCTCGCCGGCCAGGTTCACCACCGCATCCACGCCGCGCAGCGTCGCATCCCAACCTTGTTCCCGTGCCTGCTCCCACGAGAGAATGCCGACCGGCTCCGGTATACCTGCCGGCCTCTGAGCGGAGCGCGAGATGATGGTCACCTGATGACCATCTGCCAGCAGGGCACTGGTGAGCGCTCGACCGATTAGTCCCGTTCCACCAGTGATCAGCACGTGCATAGCCGGATCCTCCTTTCATGTGTGACAACACCCGCCGGCCTATTCTCAGGAGAACGCATTGGAGGGCAAGGGTTGTCCATTCGAACTGCCGCATCTTTATGCTTCTTAATAGCGATATCGAAAATTGTCAAATCCTTGACACAAAATGTTGACATCGTTGGAGACGAAGGACGCGTCGGACAGAGCGATTTGCAGTTCGTATGATGCCGGCAATCCCCTGCCCGGCAGTTCACACTGCGAGAAGCCCGTATAATCGGTCTACGCCGACTGCATCGAGCACGCGAAGGCGGGCTGGGCGTGGAGTTACCGCGGCTTCAGCCGCCAGGCAGTCACTGCATATGAAGCCGGCGATAACTCTTCCAACTCACTCATGAGTAGACTTGACCTGTAGCGAGGATGACGATATCATGCACTGTGACCCGTCAATCCAGCCATAGGCCGGCCGCATCATCGGGTATCCTGGCGTTACCGCCGACGCTCGTTTCATTTTGGGAGGCCTCGGAATGGTCAGCACAGGGCAGGATTAGTGAAGCCCGGCGAGCCAGCCGCCACGAAAGGTATGTTGCGCATCATGGTTAGTGTTGTCATCAGGACGCACGATACAGCCGAACTGCCAGGGAGCCCTGAACGCTGATGCGTGCCTTCATCAAATTCCTGGACTATCTCATCCGCCGCGCCAGTGGAGTCATCGAGTACTGTGATGACCCCCACTGCATCTTTCGCGTACAGCTCGCGCCGGCCCCCCACCCGGTGCGGCTTTCCGACGGTACCACCATTCCCGCCGGCGCGCCGGTCCTCCTGCTCCACCTGTGGAACGAGCACATCCCACCCATAGACCCGGCCGGCCCCGACCTGGCCTGGGCCCTGCAGACCGAACGCCGCCTGCGCCGCTCCCTGCGCTGGCTGGCCGAATGGCTCACTTCCAACCCGGCCTGCCAGGACGTCCAGGCCATCGGGGGCGTCACCGTGCTTCTGTCGCCCGACGGCCAGGATGGAAGCGCCCAACTCCTGCGCCGGCTGGGGTTTGAATTCTTCCCTTGTCATAA
>JAPWUQ010000252.1 GCA_028275445.1 Anaerolineae bacterium
TGCGCCTGCTCAGCCCGGACGGCGATGAGCTGTGGCCGGCGGGGGCCATGGGCCTCAGCGAGCGCTACCTCGACAAGGGGCCGGTCCAGCTCTCCAAGAGCGCGGTGGACCAGCGGGTGATGGCCGGCGAGATCGTCACCTGCACCGACGTCACCTGTACCCCCGGCTTCCAGTACCCCGAGGCCGCCGCCGTCGAGGGCCTGCGCGGCATGATCTCTGTCCCTCTCACCGTGCGGGGACGCGTCATCGGCGTCCTGCGGGTCTATGTCCCCGATGTCGCCCGCATCCAGCCGGACGATATCCTGCTCCTCTCTATCACGGCGGACCTGGGCGCGCTGGCGCTGGAAAAGGTGCGCCTGCACCAGGGCCTCCTGCGCATCGCCGAGGCGCTCAACTCCACCCTGGAGCTGTCAGACATGCTCCAGCGGGTGCTGGAGGTGACCGTCTCCCAACTGCACCTGAAGGCCGGCTCCATCCGTCTGCTGGACCCCCGGGGCCGGCTCCTGCGGCTGGTGGCGGCCTACGGCTTGAGCGAAGCCTATCTGGCCAAGGGGGATGTGCACGTGGACAAAAGCCCGGTGGATCAGCGCGCGCTGGCCGGCGAAGCGGTGACCCTTTACGACGTCGAGCATGAGCCCGGCTTCGAATATCCGGCCGAGGCCGCACGCGAGGGCATCCGCTCCGTCCTGGTGGTGCCGTTAACCATCAAGGATAGGCCGCTGGGGGTACTGCGCGCCTATTCCGCCCGCCCGCGCCATTTCGGGCCGGTGGCCATCAACTTCCTGCGCTCGGTGGCCGGCCTGGTCGCCCTGGCCATCGAGAACGCCCAATTGTATGCCAGCCTGCGGGCACGCTATGAGGACCTGAAGATCGACCTGGCGGATTGGTACCGCTTCCTGGCGCTGGGCTGATGCCGCCGGCGATATCCAAGGGGATGCCCATGCGATGATCTTCTTGGCATTGTTCCTGACGGGGGTGACAGCCGGCGTACTGGGCGCGGTGTTGGGCCTGGGCGGCGGAGTGTTCCTGGTGCCGGCCCTTCATCTCCTGTTCGACCTACCTATGCGCACAGCGGTGGCCTGCAGTATCGTCGGGGTGCTGGCCACCTCCGCCGGCGCCGTGGCCTTCGCCCCGCGCGGCCGCGGCGCGGATGTGGAGCTGGCGCTCCGTCTGGAAATCGCCACGACCGCCGGCGCCCTGGCCGGCAGTCTGGCCGCCGGCCTGCTGAGCTCCCAGGCCCTCGGCATCCTTTTCGCCGTGGTGGCGTTCTTCAACGCCGGCTATACGGCCTATCGGTCGCGCCGCCGGCCGATCAGCGCGCCGCCGGAGGCGCTCTTCACCCGCGACTACCGCCCGCGCCGCTGGGGCATCGGCCTTTCCGCCAGCGCCCTGGCCGGCATGCTCTCCGGCCTGCTGGGCGTCGGCGGCGGCATCATCAAGGTGCCGGTCATGTACAGCGTGATGGAGGTGCCCCTGGGCGTGGCCACGGCCACCAGCAACTTCATGGTCGGCATCACCGCCGCCGTCAGCGCGCTGGTGTACTATCTGCGCGGGGACATCTATCCTATGCTCGCCATTCCCATCGCCCTGGGGGTGTTCGCCGGCGCCACCGCCGGCGTCTGGCTGTTGACCCGCCTGCGCGTCGGCTGGGTGCGCGCCGCCCTCATCGCCCTGCTGGTCATCATGGGCGTGCAGATGCTCCTGCGAGGTCTCGGATTGCTGTGAACCCGACACTGCCCCCATCTCGCCGGCCCGATATCCATGAAAGAGAACGCCGCATGGCGCAGGTGATCTCGACGGCCGGCCTGGCGCTGATGCTGGCCGGCTTCTGCGGGGAATGGATCGCCCACGGCAACCCCGCCCTGCCCGGTCCGCCGGCTGTTTCCTGGAGCGATCCCGCCCTGCTGGCGGCATCGCCTTTCCTGCTGTGTATGAGCGCCGGCATCCTGCTCTTCGCCCTCCTGCCGGCCCTGCGCGTCCTGCTGGCCCTGCTGGACTACGTCGGCCGGCGGGACTGGCGCAACGCCCTGATCGCCCTCATCGTGCTGGTGGAGCTTGCCCTCAGCACCCAGACGCACCGCATCTGAAGGAGGAATATTACCCATGCCCGCGCCCAGCCCATCCCCATATATCGTGCCCATACAGCTCGGCATCGTGCAGGCCTTCCTGCTCCGGGGGAAGCGGCCCATCCTGGTGGACACCGGCACGCCGGACGGCGCCAAGGCCATCGTCCAGGCACTGCTCAAAGCGGGGATCGAGCCGGCGGATCTGGACCTCATACTGCTGACTCACGGGCATTACGATCACGCCGGCAACGCCGCGGCACTGCTGCGCATGAGCAGTGCCACCCTGGCGGTGGGCCTGGGCGACGGCGCGCTGGTGCGGAAGAGCGAGACGCCCTCGTACCGCGCCGGCAACTGGCTCGGCCGGCTCTTCCTCCTACTGCGCCGGGTCGTGGACGTGGGTACGGAGAACCACGAGCCGGCCCAGCCCCACTGGTACATCGCCGGCGAGCTGGACCTGCACCCGTACGGCATCCCCGGCCGCGTCATCCCCACCCCCGGCCATACCCCCGGCTCGCTGTCCATCCTGCTGGAGACGGGGGAGGCCATCGTCGGCGATCTCATCGGCGGCCTGCCTATCCCGCAACTCCCCGGCCGGCCCCTCTTTATCCACGATGAGGCGGCCTGGAGGGAGAGCCTGCGGCGCGTGCTGGCGGAACGTCCCCGTCTCATCTATCCCAGCCACGGCGGGCCGTTCACCTTTCAGCGGGTGGCAAGGGCATTCCCATGGGCCGCGCCGGCATAGGCCCCTTCTGGCGCGCGGTCCCCATATTGCTCCTGGCCCTGGCGGTCATCGGCACGCGCATGATGCCGGCCTCCGCCGGCGCCCCGCGGCGCGTCTTCCTGCCGGCCGTCCTCGCCGGCGGCCCGGCCTGCGGTCCCTTCCCGCCGCAGACCTACTCCTCCCTGCCCATCGAGGGAGCCCCCACCGACCGGCCGGCGGCCAGCCATCCTGATCTGAACCTGGCCCTGCGGGGCTACCGTCCCGTCTCGGCCTATCTCGGCCTGGTAGATATCCCTGGAGAGGCGGATGCCGGCGCGCCGCAGTTGGCCGGCCTGCTGGTACCGCGCCGGCCGCCCCGCTTCACCGCCGCTTTCCAGGTGTACGATTGGGAATGGGCGCGCGACCAGCGCGGCGGACCCATCACCGACCCGCCGGTCACCCTGGCGCGGCTGGCGGCATCCGCCGGCGAGCCGCTGTACGTGCCCGACTCGGGCTACACGCTGGGAAATGGGTTTGAGGTACTGGTGCTGTATGCGGAGGAGCGCCGCATCACGCTGAAGTACACGCGCGAGGACAACGTGGTGCAGGGGTACACCCTGCACCTGGAGG
>JAPWUQ010000253.1 GCA_028275445.1 Anaerolineae bacterium
TCAATGCCGAGTTTCTCCTTGATTTCCATGGCGGCGCGGTACATCTGGGCGTTCCACGACAGGTCGGTGATCTCGCCGGTCATCAAGACGGCCAGGCGGACGGGTGCCGCGCCGGCGGGCGTGGCCGGTGCGGGGGTGGGCGCCGGCGTGTTAGTGGGGGGCACGGGGGTCGGCGCCGGCGTGTTGGTGGGAGGCACGGGGGTCGGCGCAGGGGTGGCGGGCGCACAGGCGCCGACACTGATGGCCACCATCACCAGCACAACCAGCACTGCAAGGATGGAGCGAGCCCTTCTTCCTAGCATACGAGAACCTCCTCTCTGAAAATAGTATGGGAACCGGAAGGCCGAGACCTCGAACGACGGGAAGGCCGGCGGACAGCCTCGTTCAGTTCACTTGCAGCAGTCGCTTGCACAGGACGACAGCTTCGGCGGCGTTCTCGGCGTAGCCGTCAGCGCCGATGGCCTGTGCCCATTCGGCGTTGACGCATCCGCCGCCGACGATGACCTTGAAGGCATCACGCTTGCCCAGCTCTTTGAGGAGGTTGATGGTGTCACGCTGGGCCGGCCGCGTGGTCGTCATCAACGCGGACATGGCGATGATGGCCGCATGGTGCTTTTCCGCTTCCTCGATAAAGCGGATGGCCGGCACATCGCGCCCCAGGTCCACCACGTTAAACCCGTGGGAGCGCAGGAGGGTGGATACGATGTTCTTGCCGATGTCGTGGATGTCGCCGGCCACGGTCCCCAGCACGATGGTGCCCAGGTGCTGGCGCTGGGCGCCTTTGGCGGCGATGGCCTCTTCCAAAATGGTGGTGGCGGCCGCGGCCGCATCGCCGGCCATCATCAGCTCGGGCAGGAAAATCTCGAAAGCCTGGAAGCGCTCGCCAACCCGGGTCAGGGTCGGCACCAGTATGCCCTGAATGATATCCAGCGGGTCAACGCCTTCGGAGAGAGCCTGTCGGGTCAGCTCGACAGCCTGTTCGGCCTCGCCCTCGGCGATGGCACTGCTCAGTGGTTCGCGATATTTCTCCAGCATGGCGGTAGGTGAATCTCCTTTCCTCGGGTATAGGGGGATGCCGGCCGGCGGGCATCAGGTCACGAAATGGATGCCCAGGCTGGCCAGTTTTTCTTTGGCACGCGCGTATGGCTCGGTCCAGGCCGGCTTGGGCTGGACGGTGAGCGGGTCGTACACTTCCTGGAAGGGCAGGCCGCGCCGCGGCGCATCAAAGGTGTGCTCATACAGCGGCAGGATTTTGAGCACCAGCTCGTTGGCCTGCTGGCGGGACATGCCAACGACGGCACGGGAGACCTCTGCGGCGAAGCGGGCTTCCAGCCCGGTGTAGTGGTCGGTCAGAGAGCCACCGGTACAGCCGCATCCCTGGATGTTCATGCCGCTGACGGTGCCGGTAATGGCGCCGGCGGCCGCCTCGTAGAGCAGTTCCTCGGTGCCCGGCCCGGAGACGGTGTAGATATCGTTGAGGGTGACAATGCGGGTGTTGCGGGCCAGCGCCTGGCCGACCTCCGCCATGATCCACAGCCCCATGCGGTCGGTGTTGTTGAGCCATTTCAGGTGGGTGTGGCTCATCATGTGGTAGTCGGCGCAGTAGCAGGTGGCGCCCAGCAGGTGAGTGGCGATGGAGACGATAGCCGTGCCCTCGGCGCCGCCGCCAACCCCGCCGATGAGCGGGGTCATCAGGTCCACGATGCGGATGCCGTAGTCCAGGAGGAAGGCGACGCGCGAAAGCTGGTCGAAGTTGGTCTTCAGCTCGGTCATCTGGGAGACCAGCAGGCCATCGGAGGGGCGCAGTCCGAACTGTGGATTGCAGGCGGCCATTTTGCCGGCGCAGGTGAGGGAGACGGCGACGTCGTTGATGTGCATGCCTGGCCGGCCGGCGGCGGTCACGGCCATGCGGGCCGCGATGGCGTCGCGCCGGGAACCCATGATCTCCAGCGGTGTGCCGGGCTTAATTTCCTGGCCGTGGTACATGGCGACGGAGCCGGCCCCCAGGCAGTCAATGAGCGGCTCCTGGGCGCAACTGATGAGGATGCGGGGGTGCATGGTCTCGGAGCAGGGCGTCCCGGTGGGGCCGGAGTGCACGATGGGGCGCTCCTTGTCCTCGACCTTGCGGGCTTTCATGACGACGGCGTCCTTTCCCTCGCCGAGGACGACCTGACCTGGCTCGTGGCGCAGGATTTCCTCGACCTCATCGCGCGAGAAGCGGATGACGCGGGAGGTATCCATGTTGTAGACGCCTACTTCCAGGAACAGCTCGAGGCCGGCTTGATAGACGCGGTCTGCCAGGTCATCATCCCAGGGGACAGGGGTCTGCGGGTCGAAGCGGATGCCGTACTTCTTGGTGAGCTGACGGGCGGTCTTGGCGACGGTCATGTCGAAGTCGTGCTCGCGCATGAACGGCCCGTCGTGGGAACGGCGCATAATTTCGGATAACCAGTGTGCGGGCATGCGTTTATCGAACCTCCTTTGCGCTATGGAGATATCGCCAAGTGGCGGCATCGGATGAGCCTATCGCTCTGCAAGGAAAAGGGACAACCGCGGGACATCCATCGTCGCTGACTGCTGTGCATCTCACCACCCTGTGATGGGACAGCCGGCGCGGGGCTTGCCGACGCGCGAATGCGGAAACACCTGCATCCACAAAAGCCTCTCTCAGTATAGCATATATTTGGCAGTTTGGTCAAAGAAACGGACGGCGGACGATGTGCCATGGTCTATGGTCTATCGTCCATAGTCTGTGGTCCATAGTCTGTAGTCTATTATCCATAGTCAATCGTCCATCGTTCATTCGCCGGCCAGCGCCCCATTGTGGTATCATTACGCTGGCAGGAGGTGCAGGGTATGAGCACAGCCGATGAGGCCTGGAGGAAGTTCCTGCGCGCCGTGCGGGAGGGCGCGCTCTTTGCCAAAGGGGATACGGTGGTGGCCGGCGTCTCCGGCGGGCCTGATTCCCTGGCCATGCTGCATATGCTGTGCCGGCTGAACACCGAGGAGAGCTGGGGCCTCCGGCTCATCGCCGCGCACCTGAACCACGGCATTCGCCCGGAGGCCGGCGAGGACGCGCGCTTCATCGAGGAGCTGGCGCGAGAGTGGGGGCTGGAGTGTGAGATCGGCTTTGCGGATGTGCCGGCCATGGCGCGCCAGCCGGGCATGTCCCTGGAGGAGGCGGCCCGCATCGCCCGCTATCGCTTCCTCGGCGAGGTGGCCGGCCGCCACGGCGCACCGGTCATTGCCGTCGCGCACCATGCCGACGACCAGGTGGAAAGCGTGCTGATGCATTTCCTGCGCGGGTCGGGGTTGGCCGGCCTGCGCGGCATGCGGCCGGCGGTGCCCCTGCGCGAGATGCGTCTGGGCGCCGAGGCGGTGGGCGGGGATGC
>JAPWUQ010000254.1 GCA_028275445.1 Anaerolineae bacterium
AAGGCATACGAACGGATCAAAAAAGATGGCTTGACCAACATCTGGGACCGCTACGAGGCTCAGGGACTGGGCGGCGACCCCGACCGAAGATGCCCCTTCTGTCAGGCCGGCACCCGATGTGACCTCTGCTCCAACGGCCCCTGCCGCGCCGACGCTTCCACAGGCAAACGGGGCGTCTGCGGAATAACGGCTGACGGCATGGCGGCGAGGATGTCCCTGTTGAGAAATGTGATGGGTGCCTCCACTTACCATTACCACACGGAACAGACGATCAAGACTCTTCGCGCCACGGCCGAGGGCAGGACCATGTTCACAATCAAGGAACCGGCCAAGCTGAGAAACTTTGCGGAAAGGCTGGGGCTGGAAACATCAGGTTCGGTTAGCGAGGTTGCCATCCGGCTGTGTGATTTTGTCAAGGAGGACTTCAACAGGAGCTATGATGAGCCGAGCCAGATCGTGGAGGCCCTGGCGCCGGATGAACGCAAGGAAACTTGGAAAAGGCTGGGAATCTTTCCGGGCGGAATTTACGGCGAGATGCTTTTGGCGACGAGTTCCTGCCTCACCAACGTTGATGGCTATTATGTGAGCCTGTCCCTCAAGGCCATGCGTTTGGCCATCGCCATGGGATATCAGAGCCAGATCGTCAACGAGTTCTGCCAGGACATACTCTACGGAATACCGCGACCCCACCGAATGCGCGTGGACCTCGGTGTTCTGGACCCCGATTATGTGAATGTGTTGACCAACGGCCACGAGCCGTTTCTGGGATTTGCCTTGGTTCAGCTGGCGAGGAGGCCAGAATGGCAGGAGAGGGCCAGGGCCGCGGGCGCCAAGGGTCTGCGCGTGATCGCCAACATCGAGACGGGCCAAGAGATGATACAGCGTTGGACCATGGATGATGTCTTTTACGGCTTTACGGGCAACTGGATAGCCCAGGAGGCGGTCTTGGCCAGCGGCTGTGTGGATCTCTTCGCCGCCGACATGAACTGCTCCATGCCGATCGACCCCATTTACGCTCAGAAGTACCGCTTCAGGCTGGTCCCGGTGAGCGAGGTGGTGGCCTTTGAAGGCGTCAGCGACCGGGTGAACTATGATCCGGAAAAGGGCGAAGCCCAGGCTGCCCAGCTGCTCCAGATGGCGATAGATAACTTCAGGGAGCGACGCAGTTCGATTGAACCTCTTCTCCACCTCCCCACGGGTGAAGCTCTGGTCGGCTTTTCCACCGAGAGCATAGTGGAGGCCTTAGGCGGCACCATCGATCCCCTTCTCGACGCCATTAAAACCGGGGCCCTGCGCGGGGTGGTGGGCCTGGTCTCCTGCACGACGCTGAGGGATCACGGGCAGGACGTGCACAGCGTGGCGTTGGCCAAGGAGCTGATCAAACGGGACCTGCTGGTCCTCTCCATGGGATGCGGCAATGCAGCGATGCAGGTGGCGGGGCTCTGCAGGCCGGAGGCAGCGGAGCTCGCGGGACCGGGCCTGAGAAGGGTATGTGAGTCCCTGAAGATACCACCAGTGCTGAGCTACGGCACCTGCACCGACACCGGGCGCCTGGCAGATCTTTTGGCCGCAATTGCGAAGACACTGGGCGGCGTGAGCCTCCCAGACCTGCCCGTCGCCGCCGCGGCACCGGAATACATGGAGCAGAAGGCCACCATCGATGCAATTTTTGCCCTGGCCCTGGGACTTTTCACTTACGTGAATCCAGTGCCGACGATCACCGGTGCGCCAAACTTGGTGCGGCTCCTCACTTGTGACTGTGAGCTCGTCACCGGGGGCAAGGTCAACGTGGAGAAGGACCCCGTGAAGGCGGCCGATGCCATCCTAGCCCACATCGAGATGAAGAGGAAAAAATTGGGAATATAGTCCTGCAGGGACATCGCTTCAGTCCGCTGGGCTGGCTATGAGCAGCAGTGATTTTTCATACAGTTTACCCACCACCTCCGGCGGGACTATATTCTGCTCCAGATACTCGCGCAGAATGTGGGTGATGTCCCAGCCCAGGTAAACGAGGCTCAATTTTCCGGAGTGATGCGGCTGCCTGATCTTCTGGAGGCAAGCGGCCATGGCCCTCAAGTTGTCCAGCCTGAGCCTTTTGAGCTCTTCCACCAGGGCCTCAAACTCGGCGCCATTCTGGTGGCGGGAAAGGTAACTGCCCAGGTCCGAGGCCAGCTCCCCGTAGAGCTCGATCGCCGCCAGGATTGCGCCGGCATTCCCGTGAACATCCAGTTGCCAGATCTTCTGGCCACCGACGTGGTCGTTCAGTCGCTCGGTGAATTGGTCGCTGAGGGTCAGAATGGGCATTTTCAAGTGTGCCGCCAGCATGGCCGCCCGCAGGTCGGTGAGGGGCACCTCGCGGTCAACCCCGTAGAGAAGCCGCCTGGAGATTTCATCCAGAAGCTCGGGCAGGTAAACGACGAGCAGCTCCCCATCACGCACGAACTGGTTAACGAGGCTGTAACCGATGCTCTGGCCGCGCACCGATATCAGCCTGTCGCGCGCCAGCCAGCTGTAAGTGGCGGAGGGCAGGTAAAGTTCACCGCCCCTGATGAGCTGCCGGGCCAGTTTGAAGCTGTCGCGGTCCGCCAGCACGCTGACGTCGCAGACGGCGCCGAATTCCTTAAGGCTCCTCCCGTTTGCCAGTTCACCGCCGCCGGAAGTGTTCCAAAGGTCAGCCTTGCCGGCGGTCATCCCTTTGCCCGCGTCAGGTAGCACCTTCCCGCCGAAGCTTTGGGGGGCCGCCCTTTATAAAAAGGATAACCGGCTTCCGGGCGCTAGCTCCGGGTGAGCTGTTCCCGCAAGGTCTGAATCCTGCGCTCGAGCGAGGTGATGATGGCCGAGTTGTCGTAGGGCTCCAGCTTGCCCTTGCACCGGGGACATTTGAAGTCATTTTCAGCGGCTTCCTCCAGCGCCACTTTCGGGCAGCCGTTACTGCAGGAAAAGTAGATGGTATTTTTTTCCCGCTCCAGCTGTTCTTCCAGCTTTTGCAGGAGGAGCTGGCGGTTGGCCCTGACGTAAGCTAGGGCGCGCTCGGGATCAACCTTCCAGTAATAGATGTACCAGCCGCTGTTTTCATCGCGAACCCTCCGGTAGCTCACCACCCGGTTGTCATAGAGGTCGTACAAAATTCTGCGGACGAGGTTGAGCCTGATGCCGGTCCTCTTGGCGATCTCCTCGTCGGTCAGTTCCTCCGAGACGATGGCCTTGGCCACCGTGTATCCGTGTTCGCCAGCGACCTGATTCAGCAGTTCATAAATGGTGGGATTTTCCAGGGAAACGGTAGCAGCCTTTGCCTCGGCCTTCTCCGCCTGGGCCTTTACCCTCTTCGCCTTGCCGGTGGTGGGTTTTTTCCCCGCTGTTTTTTTCTTGGTTGTTGCCT
>JAPWUQ010000255.1 GCA_028275445.1 Anaerolineae bacterium
ATGCCGGAAGCCGTGGAAATACCGGTGCGTTTCCGCGTGGTGCCCAGGCCCTCACTGTTTCAACGGGTCATCGTGCGGCCGGCCGGTGGGCTTCTGTTCGCCGGCGCGCTGGGCGCCGGCATCGGCCTGCTGATGGCGTTGGCCGGCGTCTGGCCGGGCATGATGCCCTCCACGCCGGCCGCGTTCGGCCCATATGCCGCCGGCGCAGTCATCGGGGGCTTGCTGTGGGCCATCTGCGGCATCATCTGGGGCGCGCTGTTCCCACTGGCCTGGCCTTTCCTTTATGCCCTGCCGCGCCTGCTGGCGCAGGTCCTCTTCTGGGCACTGGCGCTGGCTCTCATCGCCCTGGCCGGCTACGGGCTGGCATACTGGCGGCTGGGCATACCGTTGCCCCCGCTGGGCGGACTGCTGATCTCGGCAGTGCTGTACGGCCTGATGCTGGCCATCGTGCCGGCCGTCATCAGCGAGCTGGTGAGAGGCCGGCGCACCGTTCGCCTGAGGCCGGAGAAGGCCGGCCGCGCCAGACGCTGGGCCTTGCTGGCCATCGCTTTGATGCTCCTGCTCGCCGCGGTCCTCCTCCTGCCCCAGGCGGTGGAAAGCGTCCAGCGGAACGTGCAGGTCCAAAATGTGTGGGCATCCGCACAAGAAAGGATGGCAAACTTCTGGGAACGCCTGAACAGCGAGGTGGACGAGCTGTTGCGCCAGTATTATTTACGCATCTATGACCGCCGTGCGCCGTAAACCCGGCCCTGCGGTGAACGTGACCTTCACCAGGCTGGTGAGCGTCGCTGGGAAGGAGAGTGATGGATGAAGAAGTCGGAACGTGGGGCCAATCTGCTGGAGATGGCCATTGTGACGCCGGTTCTGCTCCTCCTGCTGGCCGGCGTGGTGGACTTGGGCCGGGCGTTCTATTCCTATATTGTCATCGCCAATGCCGCCCGCGAAGGTGCGCGCGTCGCCTCCCGCCTGCCGTGCTATCAGGACAGCAGCGCCCAGCGGGCCGCCCTGCGCAATGAGATCATCAGCGCCGCCCTCCAGGAAGCGGCCAACAGCGGCATTCAGCTATATCCTGGCAATGTGATGATTGACCCGGATCCGCTGTCACGGTGCGCCGGCAGTGGGAATCCCATCAGCGTGACAGTCTCGTACCAGCACCACACCTGGCTGATGAGCATCACGGGCATCGGGAATTTCGTGCTGTCGAGCACCACCCGGATGGTGGTCTTTGGAAACGATCAGCTATGAGGGGGAAACGGCCGGCATATACCCGCAGCGGTATATGCCGCGAAAGGAGGAGAGATGAACCTGTTCACCCGCCAAAGAGGACAGACTCTGGTATGGGTGGCGTTCGCCCTGCTGGGGCTTTTGCTGGTCATTGGTCTGGCGATTGACTTCGGCCTGGTCTGGACGGAACGCCGGCATATGCAGAACGCCGCCGACGCCGGCGCATTGGCCGGCGCGCGCGAACTATGCCTGGGCAACAGCGCATCGGCCGCCCGCCAGAAGGCCTTTGAGTATGCCGTGACCCGCAATCACCGCCCGTACGCCCAGGAAGCGACCATCACGGTCGGAAGCAACACCGTTACCGTGGTTGCCATCGAACGCGTCGAGGTGTTTTTCGGCGGCATCTTCGGCATTCCCACCGTGACCGTCAGCGCGGACGCCACTGCCGCGTGCGGCAAGGTCACCAGTGCCTGCGGCCTATGGCCAGTGGCGTTCGACATCGACCGATGGCGATACCTGGTTCAAGCCTCCCGCTGTAATCAACCCTTTTATGTCTGGGATGACGACCAGATCGTGGACTGCAAGGTCTACGACTGCGATCTGAATAACGATGGGTATGACGATGTGGTGGTGGGGGGCGACCGCGGCTGGCTGGACCTGTCGGGGGTGCCAGGGCTTTACAATCATGTATGTCTCCAGCCTGGGTGCGGAGAGCGTGAGGTGGAATGTTGGATCCGGAACAATTCCGGGACACGGATCGACCTGCCGGTATGCATTTCCGGGGACTCCGGTGTGAAGGCCGGCGTCAAGGATGGCGTCAACGCGCGCGCCGGCGATACCGTGGCCGTGCCGCTGTTCTCATCGGTTGGATGCACCAATCCCTCGGGCAACTGCCCCGGCGGCCTGACCTATTGGATCACCTCTGTGGGATGCATCCGGGTGGTCGGCTGGGACCAGAACGTGCGCCTGGATCCCATTGAGCTTCCCACGCCCACCCCACCCCCTCCGGGCACGGTTGTGCCAACGCCGACCAAAAAGCCGCGCAATCCCATCATCGGTAAGGCCATCGTTGCTATCATGGACTGCAGTGGCTCGTGCATGACCAACTGCGGCGGGACATCCGGCGAGCCGGGCGAGAGCTGGGAATACCGGGCAGTGAGCCTGATCAAGTAAGGACGAGGCACGCCCCACCATGCATGAAGCCTATCTCGCGCAAGGGGCAGGATGGCAGTGTGCCGGAGATCGATGTCGCCCTCGGTCGGGTCCTGTGGTTTCGTAAGAAAGGAGGTGAGTGTGCACGCTCGTTCGGGGTACCAGAATATCCCGTGCCGGGAACCGCTGTATGAGCGCTTCAAGCAACAGCTATGTCCGCTGTAGGGTAAGGTACCGCTTAACAACAACACGAAGGAGGTGTGCAAATGAGGGCTTTCCTGAACACCCAGAGGGGGCGAACCGCCGTGGCGCTGGCGGTGGCCATCATGCTGGTGCTGGGTGCTGCCTGGGCGGTCTTCGCGGATTATGTGGTCAACACCATTGACACGACAGTGGATCCTGCCCTGGAGACCGTCACGATCCCCGCCGGCGGCTCGACAGCAGTGGGCTTTTATATCAACGAAGCAAAAGTCCCATCAGGTGATGTTGGCGGCTGTAATGCCACGGGCAGCGCTCCAGCCACTATTACGCTCAGTGTGCCCGCCGGCGTTACCGCGAATCCGGTCTCATTCCAGCTTTCCGGCTGTGGCCCAGGAACCGTACAAAACGTCACGTTTTCCTCCAGCACCCCTGGCACCTATACTATTGCGGTGGCGAGCGTCACTGGCGGAAGGTCTGGCAGTCTATGGGATACCTCGCCGGCGGCGTTTACGCTGATTGTCCAGCCGTCTGATTCCACCCCTCCGGTGATCACCCCGAATATCTCGGGCACCCTTGGGAACAATGGCTGGTACGTCAGCAACGTGGTGGTGACGTGGACGATCAGCGACCCGGAGTCGCCATATACGATTATCGAGGGTTGCGTAAACACCACCATCAACACGGACACCGCCGGCACAACCCTGACCTGCAAGGCATCCAGCGCCGGCGGGACCAGCTCCGCCTCCGTCACCATCAAGCGCGATGCCACCCCGCCGACCATTAGCGGCTCGCGC
>JAPWUQ010000257.1 GCA_028275445.1 Anaerolineae bacterium
GACAGGGCATCCGCAGTGGGCCTCCATTCGGGACCGCCCTGCACCAGCGCGTTCCATTTGACCGTGCCGATGAAGTCGAACGCCCAGAAAGGCAGATAGGCCCGCCGGATGGAAGCGAGCCGGACGGCGCGCCGCAGGTCCGCCGGCGCGAACCAGCCCGATCCCAGCCACTCCTGCACCGCCGCCACAGCCTGCTCCTGCGAAACGCGGAAGGGCAGGATGGCGTGCGGCGGGATAACGTCCGGGTCCAGCTCGATGCGGGCTACCTGTGGGGAGCCGCAGAAGGGACAGGAAGCGCTGAACTGCCCCTCGGAAAGGATGATGCGGGAGCCACAGCCGGCGCACTGTACGACATAGGACTGTCTCTGCCAGCGGTGACCGGCCTCTGTCGGGAGGGTGGTCAGGAAGTCCCCTTCCACGACCACATAGCCGGCCTGCACCGCCTCGCTGGGGAGGATGGTATGGCCGCAGTATTGGCAGATCAAACGCCCTTTCCAGGGATCGAACCGCATGATGCCGCCGCAGTTCTTGCATACGAAGCGCCGGCTGGGCACCGGTTCAGGCCCCGGCGCCGGCCCCGTTTCTTCCGATGCCCCAGGGGCGCGCAGTTGGTCACGGGTGAGCCGGCCCTCCAGAATCGCCAGCTCCTGCCGGGCGGTGGGGTTGGCCGGGTCGAAGATGAGGATTTGCTCCAGATAGGCGCGACGCTCCACCGGATCATCCGCGATCTCCTGGAGGTACAGCAGAGCCTGCACCCGCTCCTCGGGAGAGGGCTGGAGGCGCAGGACGCGCTCCAGGTACAGGCGAGCTTGAAGCTTGTCGCCGGCCTTGGCGGCGGCGATGCCCGTCGTCAGACAGAGGCGCAGGGAATCATCGGTGGAAGTGCTCATCGTCCTTCCGCACCGTTCCAAATGGTGGAATCACGCAGAGGATAGCATGGAGCGCCGGCGCTGTCAAGGACGCCGACCCATCAGGATGTGCTGATAACCACTGAGAACCCATGTTCGGCGCGAACATCCGCAACCTATCCTGTGAGAGCTCGTGCCCGCGTTGACAAGCCCCGCCCGAAATCGTATAATGCGGAGTGCCGGCGTCCCGGGAAAACCCACCGCGGCCGGCGGGGAGTGATGCTCAATGCCACCGCATGTCCTCGTCGTTGACAACGACCCGGCATTCGCACAGATGCTCTGCCAGACCATCACCCAGGCGCTGGGCTACCTGGCCGAAGCGGCGACCTCCGCCAAAGATGCCTGGGCACGCCTGGCGCGCACCGCCTTTGATATGGCCATCATCGATACCGGCCTGCAGGACACCATCCCGCTCGAGTTCGTGCGGGAGGTGCGCCGGCGCTACCCGGCCCTGCGGCTGGTGCTCATCCCCCTGGAGGGCGAAGAGCTGGACGAGGGCTTCCGCTCCATCGAGGTGCAGGGCGTCCTGCCCAAGCCCTTCTTCTTCGACGACTTACAGAGCATCCTGCGCCAGGCCATGGAGCGCAAGCCGCCGGCCGCGCCGCCAGAGGCGGAGCCGGCCGTCCCTGCTCCCCAGCCGCCGTCCAGCGCCTCGCGCGATCAGGCCATTATCCGCGTGGTCGGAGAACTCCAGCGGGAACTGGTCTCCGAAGCGGTACTGCTGGTCGGCCCCATGGGGGTGGCGCTGGCCTCCGGCGCGGTCGGCCGCGTGGAGCCGGAATCCCTCGCCCCGCTCCTGCGCCGCCTGCACGAGGAGGCGCAGGAGATCATGGGCATGGTGGGGGAATCCGGCGAGGCCGGCGTCTATCACGGGTATCTGGAAGGGGCGCGCCGGCGCATCTACTGGCAGACCGTGCGCCCCGGCTGGCTCCTGGCCTGTATCCTGGGCGCCGACACCCCGCTGGGGATACTGCGCTATCAGATGCGCCAGGCCGCCGAACGCCTGGCCGGCTTGCTCGAATAGCGTGCCTGTGCCGGTATCCAGGCAGTGCCATGCCTGGGAGGAGAGACGAACGTGACACCAGAAAGCGAGGGCAACCGCCCACAGTTGGTATTAATCGACGGGCATTCGCTGGCCTACCGCGCCTTCCACGCCCTGCCGGCGACGCTGGCCACCTCGCGCGGCGAACTGACCAACGCGGTCTACGGCTTCACCTCCATGCTCCTCCATGTGCTCCAGGAGCTTCAGCCGGCGTACCTCGCCGTCGCCTTCGACGTCGGCAAGACCTTCCGCCACGAGCGCTTTCCGGAATACAAGGCGCACCGCGCCGTCATGCCCGACGAGATGCGCTATCAGCTCGAGCGCATCCACCAGCTCCTGGAAGCATTCCGCATCCCCATCTTCACCCTGGAGGGATACGAAGCGGACGATGTGCTGGGCACCCTGAGCGCCCAGGCCGAACAGCAGGGCATGCCCACCCTGATCGTGACCGGCGATACCGACGCCTTTCAGCTCATTGACCCGCTCGTGCGCGTGATGACCTCCGGCCGGCGCTTCTCCGACGTCGTCATCTACGACGAGAAGGCCGTGCTCCAGCGCTACGGCCTGCGGCCCCATCAGCTCATCGACTTTAAAGCGCTCATCGGCGACAAGTCGGACAATATCCCTGGCGTGCCGGGTGTCGGCGAGAAGACCGCCACACAGCTTTTGCAGAAGTACGGCACCCTGGAGAACATCTATGAGCACCTGGATGAGATCACCAACGCCCGCCTGCGCCAGGCGCTGGAGGAGCACCGCGAGCAGGCCTTCCTGAGCAAGGAGTTGGCGCGCATCCTGCGCGATGCCCCCATCACCCTGCAGTTGGACGCCTGCCGTTTCGCCGGCTACGACCGCGAGCGGGTGCTGGAGCTGTTCCGCGAGTTGGAGTTCCGCTCACTGGTTTCCCGCCTGCCGGCGCCGGCTGTCCCGGCCGGCCCAACCCAGCTTTCCATCTTCCCAGAAGAGGCGGCGCCTGCGGCCCAACCCGTGACGCTCCCGCCCAAGCCAGCCCTCGGCACCTATCACCTGGTGCAGACCGAAGAAGAGCTTCAGGAGCTGGCAAAGCGGCTGGAGAAGGCGCCGGCAGTAGCCTTCGACACGGAAACCACCGGCCTGCGCCCCATGGAGGCCGACCTGGTGGGCATCTCCCTCTCCGATAAGGCCGGCGAGGGCTACTATATCCCGGTCGGGCATGCGCGCGGCCGGCAGTTGCCCATGGAAACGGTGCGCCGGCTCCTGCATCCTGTGCTGGCCAATCCCCACATCCCCATGGTGGCCCACAACGCCATTTATGACCTGATCATCCTGCGCCGGCACGGCCTGGAGGTGCAGGGGCCCCTCTTCGACACCATGATCGCCGAATGGCTGATTGACCCGGCCAGCCGCAACCTGGGCCTCAAAA
>JAPWUQ010000259.1 GCA_028275445.1 Anaerolineae bacterium
CAGGCGAACCTGGTGCTCATTGTCCTGTTCGGCCTGTTCTCCGGCCTGGTGTCGCTCCCCGGCGGCATCGCCACCGATAAGTTCGGCTGGCGGCTGGTCTTCTGCTTCGCCCAGACCCTGCTGGCGGTAAGCGCGTTACTGCGTGCCAGCACCCGCATCTGGCCGCTGTTCGCCCTGTTCAACGTCACCGGCTCCATCGGCCTGGGGCTGGCGACATCGGTCATCGGCGCCATGGTGCTGAAGTGGTTCCCGCGGCGTGAGGTCGGCGTGGCGAACGCCATCGCCAACGTGGGGCTGGCCGCCGGCATCGCCGCCGGCAACGCCATCATCTTCCCCCTGCTGAACGCCCTCGGCTGGAGCGGCATGTTCCTGACGCTGGGCCTCATCGCCTCCGCCGGCGCGGCACTGTCGTGGATCTTCCTGCGCGAACAGCCTCCCTATCCGCCGGAACCCCTGCCGCCCATGGTCAAAGTGGGCCTGTGGGAATCGGTCAAGCAGGTGATGAACTTGGACAACATCATCCTCCTGCCGTTCAGCCTGGCCCTGGTGGGCTACCTGGGCATCGTGCCGGCGATCTTCCCCGTGCAGTTCGCCAGCTACGGCGTGGCGCTCACCACCGTCGGGCTCCTGCTGTCGGTCATGTCCCTGGTGGGCATTCCGGCCTCGCTCATCATTCCTGCATGGGCCTTCCGCATGGGCCGGCCCAAACTGATCATGAGCCTTGGAGCCGTGGTGCTGGTGCTGGCCTTCCTGTCGGTCTTCTTCCTGCCGCTGGGGCCGCAGAACATCTGGCTGGCGTTCCTCATCATCATAATCATGGGCTGTGCCATGAACTCCCTGATGCCGATCCGCATGGGGCTGGCGCAGTTACAGCCGGGCGTGCGACCGTGGAACGCCGGCGTGCTGATGGGCATTGTGATGACCGCCAACGGCCTGGGCTATTTCATCCTGCCCAGCATCTCCGGTATGTTGGTGGAGCGTTCCGGCCCGACCAGCTCCGCCCTGATGCTGGCCGGCGTGACCCTGGCTACGCTTCTGCTGGTGATCCTGTTCGTCAAGGAGCCAAAGGTGGAAGCGCCGGCGGTGCCGGCCGCCGAACCGGAGCCGGCGTCCTGATCGCCGTCTTACCGACGGCAGTTTCTCCTGCCTCTGCCGCGCCAGGGGTGTGGTGCAGGCTCCCGCTCGTATGGGTGGGAGCCTGCTCGCTTTCAGCGCGCAGTACGGTGAGCATTACCGCGCAGGCGGCTGTCGCCTGCCCCGGTGACGCGGGATTTTGACACATGGTGACGTTCATGATACGATATATAAAATTGTAGCGAAGGAAAGGAAACGCCGGCGATACAGCGCGGATGGGTGCCCCGACGAACCATGCTTTTTCGTCGGGGTATCGTTTGTAGTAAAGGGCCGGCGCAGATGTATGGAGAAGCAGTACATATGGCATTAGAGGAACTGCGCATTATCCCGCTGGGGGGACTGGGCGAGATTGGCAAGAACATGATGGTGCTGGAGTACGGCGAGGATATCCTCGTCATTGACGCCGGCATCATGTTCCCTGAGAACGACATGTTGGGCATTGACTTGGTCATCCCCGATTACGGCTATCTGATGGACAAACTGCACCGCGTGCGCGCCATCGTGGTGACCCATGGACACGAGGACCATATCGGCGCGCTGCCCTTTTTCCTCCAGCACGTGCAGGCGCCGATCTATGCCACGCGCCTGACAATCGGCTTTATCGAGAGCAAGGTGCGGGCGCGCGACCGCGCCGGCGTGCCGCTGAACATCGTCCGCCCCGGGGAACGGGTGACCATTGGGCCGTTCACGGTGGAGTTTTTCCGCGTGAACCACAGCATCCCGGACGGCGTCGGCCTGGCGATATACACGCCGGTAGGATTGGTGGTGCATTCGGGCGATTTCAAGATCGATTACACGCCGGTGATCGACGAGCCGGCGGACCTGGCGCGCCTGGCGACCTTCGCCAACGAGGGGGTGCTGGTACTGCTGTCCGACTCCACCAACTCCGAATCGCCGGGCTTCACGCCGTCGGAGCGGGCGGTCCAGCCGGCGTTCGAAGAGATCTTCTCCAATGCCCAGGGCCGGGTGATCGTGGCGACCTTTGCCTCCCATCTGCCGCGCATCCAGCAGGTTATCTGGGCGGCCGCCCGCCACAACCGCAAGCTGGCCATCACCGGCCGGACGATGGAAGAGATGGTGGAGATCGCTCGCGACCTGGGCTATCTGGAGGTCCCGGAGAAGCTCCTGGTTTCCATCAACCATGCCCAGAACCTGCCGCCGGAAAAGGTGGCCATCCTGGCGACGGGGACCCAGGGAGAACCGACCGCCGTGCTGGCGCGCATCGCCCGCGGCCTGCACAAGCAGATTCAGGTGGGGCCGGGGGATACCGTGGTCATCTCCGCCCATCCCATCCCGGGCAACGACGAAGAGGTGAACGAGGTCATCAACCGCCTGTTCCAGCGCGGGGCGAATGTCATTTACGACCGCATCGCCCAGGTGCATGTCTCTGGGCACGCCAGCCAGGAGGAGCAGAAGCTGTTACTGCGCCTGGTACAGCCGCGCTATTTTGTGCCCATTCACGGCGAACTGCGGCAGTTGCATCATCACGGGGTGCTGGCGCGCCAGTTGGGCATCCCGCAGGAGCGCGTCTTCGTGGTGGAGAACGGCTATGTCCTGCACTTCACCCCGGAGGGTGGGAGGATCGGCGAGCGCGTGCCGGGCGGATACGTGTTTGTGGATGGGAGCGGTGTGGGGGATGTGGGGCCGGCGGTCCTGCGGGATCGCGAGCTGTTGTCCCAGGACGGTTTCGTGGCGGTCGGGATGGCCGTGGATGCACGCACCGGCCGCCTGCTGGACGTGCCCGAGATCGTGTCGCGCGGCTTTGTCTACATGCGCGATGCGGAAAACCTGATTAATGAGATGATCGAACTGGTCATCGAGACAGTGGAGCAACAGCCCCATTACGCCGGCAAGCAGGCCCTGGGCGATCTGGTGCGCACCACACTGCAAAAGATGATCTATGACCGCATCCGCCGCCGGCCGATGATCGTGCCGCTCATCTCCGAGGTCTCCGCCGGCGGACGGTGATGCGCCGCCTGGCACCGCCGGTGGCTGTCAACCTGGCGGTGGGCGGACAGCGAGCCTATTCCACCTCCACACCTTCGGCTGGCAGGGAAACCATCTCCACCTGCCGGGCGTAGAGCTGGCTGTACAGGCCGGCGCGCTGCATCAGTGTCTCATGCCGGCCCATCTCCACCACCCTGCCTCCCTCCAGCACGATGATCTTGTCCGCACTGCGTATC
>JAPWUQ010000260.1 GCA_028275445.1 Anaerolineae bacterium
CGGCGGATAAACATCCCGATATTATGACGGTGCGGGGCGAGGGGGAGAACGGCGCCATCCTGGTGGAACAGGTGCGCGCCATTCGACGGGAGGCCAGCCTTTCCCCGATGGAGGGGCGCTGGCGGGTCTACATTCTGTGCAACGTGGAATTCGCCAACGAGAGCGCGGCCAACGCGTTATTGAAGACGCTGGAGGAGCCGCCCTCCCATGTGCTCTTCCTGCTGACCGCCTCCTCCGAGGAGCTGGTCATGCCCACCATTGTCTCCCGGTGCCAGAAAGTGCTCCTGCATCCCCAGCCGCGGGAGGTCATCGAAGAGGCACTGCGCTCGCGCTGGGGCGTGGGGGAAGAAGCGGCGCGCCTGCTGGCGCGGCTGAGCCAGGGGCGCCCGGGGCGGGCGCTGGCCATGGTTTCCTCGTCCGAACTGCAGGCCGGCCGGCAGGCGCAGTTGGAGCGACTGCTGGGACTGCTCTCCGCCGGCTGGACGGAGCGCCTGTTGGCGGCCGGCGAGCTGGCCCAGTCTCCCGACGCCCTGCCCGAAATGCTGTCCGTATGGTTGAGCTGGTGGCGCGACCTCCTGCTGGTCCAGCAGGGCCTGGATGGGCGGGTCGTTAACCTGGACCGCGTGGAGGAACTGCGGCGCTACAGCGCCGGCGTCTCGCGCCAGCAGGTTTTCGCCGTGCTGACCGCTTTACAAACCTGCGCAGATGCATTACAAAAGAATGTGAACGCGCGCCTGGCCATGGAATGGCTGGTCATGCGGATGCCAGGCGCGTTACCAGGAGCTGGATAACGATGCCAAAGGTAGTGGGGGTACGTTTTGGGCCGGCCACGAAAATTTACTCGTTCGACCCGGGGGAATTCGAGGATCTGCAGGCCGGCGATTACGTCATCGTGGAAACCGTGCGAGGGCGCGAGCTGGGGCGGGTCGTCCAGCCCCCGCACGAGGTCCCGGAAGGGGAAATTGTGGGCAAGCTGAAGCCGGTGGTGCGCAAGGCCGAACCCTGGGACCTCCTGCTGGCCGAGTCCTTCGCCGCCAAAGAGAAGGAAGCGCTGGAGATCTGCAAGGCCAAGGTGGCGGAGCATCAGCTTCCGATGAAGCTGGTGCGCGCCGAATATAACTTCGACGGCTCGCACCTTACCTTCTATTTCACGGCCGAGCACCGCGTGGATTTTCGCGCCCTGGTGCGGGATTTGGCCAAGACGTTCAAGACGCGCATCGAACTGCGCCAGATCGGCGTGCGCGACGAGGCCAAGCTGATGGGAGGGCTGGGGCCTTGCGGCCGGCCGCTGTGCTGTTCCACCTGGCTGTGCGAGTTCGCACCCACCTCCATCAAGATGGCCAAACAGCAGGACCTGCCGCTGAACCCCTCGGAGATCTCCGGCATCTGCGGCCGGCTCCTCTGCTGTCTGAGCTACGAGCACAATTTCTACGCCGAGGTCAAAGCCCGCCTGCCGAAGGTGGGAAGCACCATCACCACCCCCGAAGGCCCGGGGAAAGTGATATCCCACAACGTGCTGGCCGGCACGGTCCGGGTACAGCTCCCCAGCGAGGCGATCATCGAGTTCCGGCCCGAAGGGCTGGAGGACCTGGAACCGTACCTGGCCGATGTGAAGGGGACCAAGCCGGCGGCGCGCTCGCCGGCGGACCTGCTGACCCACATGGAAGAGGATATCGCCAGCCTGTTCGCCGGCCCGGTGGAAATCGCTGAAGAGCTGGAAGAAGGGGTCGAGGAGGCCGAGGAAGAGGCGCCGGTGCCGGGGCGAGGGGAGCGCGAGGCGCCGGCGAAGGGCGGCGGGAAGGCGGAGCGCCATAAGCGCAAAAAGAAAAAGCGCCGTGCACAGCGCGGCGCTTCGTAAGCCTGGCTCTGTCTCACTGCCCGGGGCAGTGCCGGCCGGCCAATTGTCCGGCGCGCTCCACAGCGCGCCGGAGCGGCATCATCCCTTTAGCGCGGTTCGACCACCAGCCGGACTGCGGTGCGTTCCTGCCCTTCAATTTCCACTTCCGTGAAAGAAGGGATGCAAATCACGTCGATGCCATCGAGGGCCAGATAGCCCCGGGCGATGGCAACGGCTTTGATGGCCTGGTTCACCGCGCCGGCGCCGATCGCCTGGACCTCCGCGCGCTTGCTCTCTCGGATGACACCCGCGATCGCCCCTGCTACCGCTGTGGACCGGGACCTCGCTGAAACCTTGATGACTTCCATTGCCAATGCCTCCTCGGGTGCTCCCCTGTCGTGTTGAATGCTCGGCCGTTTGTGTATGCGAGTCCGCTGACAAAGTCAGAGAGGTCCTTGCGCGCCTTTCCCTGGTCTCCAACAGGGGCCGATGAGCAGTGCGGCTGTCTGGACAGCCGGCGTCCCACCCGTTCCCTACGCTTGCTAAACTCCTTGTTTATTATTTTAGCAGAAATACGACATAAAAGCAAGAGGGCACGAAAAATTCTTTTCGCGCCCTCTTTTAACTGCCTGTATCGGGCTTACCGGGCGTAATCCACCGCCCGCATCTCGCGGATGACGGTGACCTTGATCTGCCCGGGATATTCCAGGTTTTCCTCCACCTTGCTGGCGATTTGCTTGCAGAGCTGGATGGCGGCGTAGTCGTCGATCTCCTCCGGCTTGACGATGATGCGGATCTCGCGGCCGGCCTGGATGGCGTAGGACTGCGCCACCCCCTCGAAGGAATTGGCCAGCGCCTCCAGGGATTTGATGCGGTTGATGTAGTTCTCCAGCGATTCCCTGCGGGCGCCGGGCCGCGCGCCGGAGATGGCGTCTGCCGCGCTGACCAGCACTGCCTCAATGCTTTCCGGCTCCACCTCGCCGTGGTGGGCGGCGATGCAGTTCACCACTTTGGCGGATTTGCCCAGCCGGCGGGCAATATCCGCGCCGATGGCGGCGTGCGGGCCATCCACGTGATGATCCACCGCTTTGCCGATATCGTGCAGGAGGCCGCCTTCCTTGGCCAGGGCCACATCTGCCCCTAGCTCAGCGGCCATGGCGCCGGCCAGGAAGGCCGTCTCCAGCGAGTGCACCAGACAGTTCTGCCCGTAGCTGGTGCGGAACTTCAACTGCCCCAGCAGCTTGATCAGCTCGGGGTGCAGGCCGTGCACGCCGGCCTCGTAGGCGGCGCGCTCGCCCTCCTCGATGATCTCCGCCTCCAGCTCCTCCGCGGTGGTCTTGACCACCTTCTCAATGCGCGCCGGATGGATGCGGCCGTCCTGCACCAGCTTGTTCAGCGCCCGACGGGCGATCTCCCGCCGCACCGGGTCGAAGCTGGAGATCGTGACCGCTTCGGGCGTGTCGTCCACCACCAG
>JAPWUQ010000053.1 GCA_028275445.1 Anaerolineae bacterium
ATGGAGGGCACATGTACACTATCCTGAAGAAACGAAAATTGAGCGATGTCACAAATGAGATGGTGCTGGATGCGCCCCATGTGGCGCGGCGGGCGCGTTCCGGCCAGTTTGTCATCGTGCGCATTGACGAGCGTTCCGAGCGCATACCGCTGACCATCGCCGACTACGACCGCTCCGCCGGCACCATCACCATCTTGTTCCAGGAAGTGGGCAAAAGCACCATGCAGTTGGGCACCCTGCAGGAAGGGGACCATCTGCTGACCTGCGCCGGCCCCCTCGGCAACCCCACCCGCGTCGACCATTACGGCACGGTGGTCTGCGTCGGTGGCGGCGTGGGGGTGGCGCCTATCTTCCCCATCGCCCGCGATCTCAAGGAGGCCGGCAACACCATCATTTCCATCATCGGCGCGCGCACCCGCCAACTGCTCATCTGGGAGGACCGCATGCGCACCGTCTCCGATGAGCTGATCGTGTGCACCGATGATGGCTCCTATGGACGCAAGGCGCTGGTTACGGAGCCGCTGAAAGAGGTGCTGGAGCAGAGGCATGTGGACCGGGTGTGGGCGGTGGGGCCGGCCATCATGATGAAATTCGTCGCCCTGACGACCAAACCGCACAACATCCCCACCGTGGTCAGCTTGAATCCCATTATGGTGGATGGGACCGGCATGTGTGGATGCTGTCGCGTGCTCATTGGCGGCCAGGTGCGGTTCGTGTGCGTCGAAGGCCCGCAGTTTGATGCCCATGAGGTGGACTGGGAGAACCTGTTGATGCGCATGCAGTATTACAAGGACGAGGAGCGCCTGGCCGTGGAGCACTGGAAGGAGCACCGCTGTCGGCTGGAGCAGGCTGAGCAGGAAGCGGAAAAGGAGAGGCATCGCCATGGCTGAGCTGACACCCAAGGAGCGCATGCAGATCCCGCGGCAGGAAATGCCGGCGCAGGACCCCCTGGAGCGCCGCTATAACTTCAATGAGGTGGCGCTGGGCTTCGACTTTGAAACCGCCCGCCGAGAGGCGGAGCGCTGTCTGCAGTGCAAGAACCCGACCTGTATGGATGGCTGTCCGGTTGGGGTGCTGATACCGCAGTTCATCCGCCACCTGCGCGAAGGGGATATGGCCGGCGCGGTCGTAGCGATGAAAGAGCGCAACAGCCTGCCGGCCATCTGCGGGCGCGTGTGTCCGCAGGAGGTGCAGTGCGAGGCGACCTGTGTGCTGGCCAAACGCGGCGCGCCGGTGGCCATCGGCCGGCTGGAGCGCTTCGTCGGCGACTATGAGCTGGCGCGCCGTACCTGTCCCCTGGTGCGGGCCGCTCCCACGGGCATGCGGGTGGCGGTGGTAGGGTCGGGGCCGGCGGGGCTGACCTGTGCGGTGGAGCTGGGCCGGCGCGGTCATCAGGTGACCATCTTCGAATCCCTGCACGCCGCCGGCGGTGTGCTCATCTACGGCATCCCGGAGTTCCGCCTGCCCAAGTGGATCGTCCATGCCGAGATTGACTACGCTATGGAATGCCTGGGCATCGAGATACGTACCGACCACGTGGTGGGCCGCACCATCACGTTGGATGAACTGCTGGCCGATTACGATGCGGTGTTCCTGGGCACGGGCGCCGGCCTGCCGACCCTGCTGAATGTCCCCGGCGTGAACCTGAACGGCGTCATGTCCGCCAACGAATTCCTCACCCGGGTGAACCTGATGAAAGCGTATCTCTTCCCGGAATATGATACCCCTATCAAGGTGGGCCGGAAGGTGGCGGTCATCGGCGCCGGCAACGTGGCCATGGATGCGGCGCGCTGTGCCCTGCGCCTTCAGCATATGCGCGCCGAAAAGGAGGGCGGGGAGCCGGGGCAGGTCTATATCGTGTACCGGCGTTCGCGGCAGGAAGTGCCGGCACGCGCCGAGGAATTCCATCACGCCGAGGAAGAAGGGGTCATCTTCGAGTTCCTGACCAACCCTGTGGAGATCCTCGGAGACGAGCAGAAGCGGGTGCGAGGCCTGCGCTGTGTGCGCATGCAGTTGGGCGAGCCGGATGCCTCGGGGCGCCGCCGGCCCGTCCCCATCCCCGGTTCAGAGTTCGATCTGGATGTGGATATGGTGATTATCGCGGTGGGCACCACCCCCAACCCGGTGGTGTTCCTCAACACCTACGGCCTGGAGCGGACGAAAGAGGGGACGGTGGTGGCGGATATGACCACCCTGCGCACCACCAAGCCGCGCGTCTGGGCCGGCGGCGATGTGGTCACGGGCGCCGCCACGGTGGTCAGTGCCATGGGCGCCGGCAAGGTCGCTGCCGCCGATATGCACCGCTTCTTATGTGGGGAGTTCAGCGAGTCGGAGTGGTGGCCGGCGCAGGTGGAGGCGCCCACCGCCGGCGCATGACAGCGGGTTAGCCTCCGATGGCCGTCACCTCGCCGGTGACGGCCATTTTGTTCGAGATGATCCTGCGGCAGGTGACAGTCACGCGGTGACTGTCGCCTGTTTTTAGGCATGAAATCGTGCGTCAGCACATCATTTTCGGTGGGATATTTCACGGATACTCTGTACAAGGAAAAACGGAGGGCCGGCGGCGATGCGGCCGGCGGAGCAGGGGGACAGGACTCAGGACTAAGCGGCGCTCGTCTCCCGACGGTGGGTGCACATCTTGCCCAATGTCGCCAGCAGTTCCTTCGGATTGACCGGCTTGGAAAACCAGGCGTCGATGGGCAGATATTCGTCGGTGGGGAACTCGCTGGCATGCGGCGTGTCCGCGATGGAAGTGACCATGATGACGCGCGTGTTCTTCAGGCGCGGGTCCGTCTGCATCTCCCGGCTCACGTACAGCCCGTCCAGGATGGTGCGCATCATGATGTCCAGCAGGACGATATCTGGCGGATCACTGCGCATGATGTCGAGGGCCTGTTGGCCGTTGGAGGCAGTGAGCGTCTGATAGCCCTCCTTTTCCAGGATGGTGCGGGTGATCTCGACAAAGTCGGGATCGTCGTCTACGATTAACACACGGCACATGGGTCACCTCCCTCTTCACTTGTGATGCGTGAACAACCGCCGGCAGGATGCGTTGCGGGTAGCGCAGAACACGATAATTTCCTATCCATATTATAACCCGAAATAGGGCGGAATTCAACACGATCTTTCGCGAAGCCCGGCAGTCGCGTTCCCCGCTGGATGCCAATCACCCATGAGGTCACCACCTGACGAGGCCATACCATTGGCTTTGAGCTAATGGGACATCATGGTATAATGGCGTGTGCGCTCGGACCACTGCACTCGGAATGGAAGAACCAGCATGAGCCTGCGAAGCGAGATCGTCCAGTTGGAAGAGCTGGTGCGCCGCGCCTGTAGTGGGGACAAAGAGGCCCAACGCCAACTGCCGGCGCGCTTCGAGAGCCTGCGCCGCGAGGCCGAGACCCTCATCAAGCATCAGCAGGAGCTTATCACCCTCTATGAGATTGCCCGCGAACTGGCCTCCATGGTCAATTTGGACGATATCCTGGACCTGATATTGACGCGCGCGCTGGCCCTGGTGAAGGCGGAGCGGGGCTTCATCGTGCTGGCCGACGAGCCGGCGGGCGAGGAGAGCTTCCGCATCGCGGTCGCACGCCAGTTCTCCCTGGAAGAGGTGGACGACGGGGAGGTGCGCCTGAGCCGAAGCCTGATCGGTCGGGTGATGCAGACGCGCCAGGCGGTGGTCACCACCAATGCGCAGGAGGACCCCCGTTTTCAGTCGTCCGCCAGCATCGTGAATTACCGCATCCGCTCCGTCATGGCGGTGCCGCTGATATATGAGCGCGACCTGCTGGGGGCGATTTACCTGGATACCCGCATTACGGAGCGCTTGTTCACGCAGGAGGACCTGGCCCTGCTCCAGGCGCTGGGGAATCAAGCGGCCATTGCGCTCCACATGGCTCAGCTCTACCGCCATCTCGAACAGCGCAACCAGGAACTGCAGCAGGCGCTGGCGGAACTGCGGGCCACCCAGGATGAGCTGATTCGCTCGGAGCGTCTGTCGGCGGTCGGCCGGCTGGCCAGCGGCATCATCCATGATTTCAAGACGCCCATGACCACCATCAAAGGCTATGCCGCCTTCCTGGGCAGGGATGACCTGCCGCCGGCCCAGCGCAAACAGTTCGCCCAGACCGTCATGAATGCGGTGGACATCTTAGTCGGCATGGCGCAGGAAATCCTCGATTTCGTCCAGGGCGGCGGCGCCCTGCAGATGGAGCCGGTCCCGCTGGACGCCTTCGTGCAGGAAGTGGTGGATTTCCTCAAAGAGGATTTTCGCGAGCGGCATATCACCATTCACACCCAGCTCGAGTATCGCGGCGTGGTCTCGCTGGATAAGGGCAAGATGCGGCGCGTGTTGGTAAATATCGCCGGCAACGCCCGCGACGCGCTCAACGGACAGCCCGGCACCTTCACCATCATTTCCCGCCGGCAGGATGACCAAGTGGTGCTCGAGCTGATTGACGACGGCCCGGGCATCCCGCCGGAGATCCTGCCGAACCTGTTTCAGCCCTTTGTCACGCACGGCAAAGCCCACGGCACCGGCCTGGGATTGGCCATCAGCAAGAAGATCGTGGAGGATCACGGCGGCACCATCGCCGTGATGACCGGCCTGCCGAAGGGCGCCGGCTTTGTCATCACCCTCCCCCTGCCGTGAGGTGAGCGTGAGCATCCCCGACGCGCCCATCCGCTTCCTGGTCATCGGACATCTCTGCAGGGACGTCGTTCCCGGCGGATATGCCCTGGGGGGCGTGGTGACCTATGCCGGCCTGACGGCGCATCGGTTGGGCCTTCCCACGGGCATCCTGACCCGCTGTGGCCCGCACATCTCGCCTGAGGACGTGCTGGAGGGCATTCACCTGCATATCCTGCCCTCCGAGCGCACGACCACTTTTCATAATCAGTATACCGCCGGCGGGCGGGTACAGCGCCTGCTGGAGGTCAGCGAACCGATTGGGGCAGAGGACGTGCCGGCGGCCTGGCGCGCGGCGCCGGTCGTCTTATTGGGGCCGGTGGCGCAGGAAATCGCCCCGCAACTGGCCGGCCTGTTCCCCAAGGCGTTGTGCGGCGCGGTCCTGCAGGGCTGGATGCGGGAATGGGATGCGGAAGGTCGGGTCTCGAACCGGCCGGCCC
This sequence comes from Anaerolineae bacterium, assembly GCA_028275445.1. Lineage (GTDB taxonomy): Bacteria > Chloroflexota > Anaerolineae > JACIWP01 > JACIWP01 > JACIWP01. The sequence continues at coordinate 5,131 of JAPWUQ010000053.1, forward strand.
TCCTGCGCCGGCTTTCGTTCGAAGGCATCCGCGTTGTGACCCTGAGCGAGGAAGAGCTGGCCGGCGATGACGAGACGCTGGCATATCTGCGCCAGCACGTGCCCGTGGTGGTGCTGACCCAAGGGCCGCGCGGCGCGACGGTTTTCGCCGAGGGAAAGGTGTTTCATACGGAGCCCCGGCCGGCGCAGGAGGTGGACCCCACCGGCGCCGGCGATGTCTTTGCCGCCGCCTTTCTCGTCCGGCTGTATGAGGGATGCAGTTATCCGGAGGCGGCGTATTTCGCCAATGTGACCGCATCGTTCTCCATCGAACAGCCGGGGCCGGCCGGCATCCCGGAACGCCGGCAGGTCCTCGCATGGATACATTCTCACCCATCAGGAGGCATGGTGCCAGATGTCGAGCAGTCCGCTTCCGCCCATCACACCTGAGCCCGCCGGCGTAGCTGTGCGGCCGGTGCCGAGCCTTGGCGAACGGCTGGCCGGCTATTGGGCGCTCATTAAGAGCAAGCAGACCCTACTGCTGTATGCCACGGGCATCTGCGCCTACATCGTGTCCATGGGGGGGCGTGCCCCGCACGCCCATGTCCTGCTGTTCAGCGCGGCCCTGCTGTTGAGCATCAGCGGGTGTACCGCGCTCAACATGGTGCTGGATCGCGATATTGACGCCGTCATGGAGCGCACCCGGACGCGCCCGCTGGTGCGTGGGGTGATCAGCGCCCGCGCCGCGGCGGTCTATGGGGCGGTGCTTTCGCTGGCCGGCCTGGCGCTCGCCTTCGCCCTGCGCTGGCAGGCCGGCGTGGTCATCGCCATGGGCTTTGTCTTCGACCTGGGGGTATACACCCTGTGGCTGAAGCGGCGCTCTCCCTTGTCCATCATCTTCGGGGGCATTTCGGGGGGTATGCCGGCGCTGGCCGGCCGCGTCCTGGCCACCGGCCGGGTGGACGTGGTGGGCATCCTCTTCGTGCTCTCCATCCTGCTGTGGATCCCCTCCCACATCGTCACCCTTTCCATCAAGTACGCCGAGGATTACCGCCGGGGCGGGGTGCCGGTCTGGCCCAATGTCTACGGCGAGCGGTCGGCGCGCTATTTCATCGCCGTCTCGAACCTGCTCAATGCGTTGGTGCTGTTCGCCTGCGGATTGTTGCTGGAGATTGCCCGGCCGGCCCTGGTGCTGTTGATGCTCAGCGCCGGCGCCATGATCGGGCTGGCCGGCTGGGGCATCCTGCGGCCTTCGGAGCGCATTACCTGGGTGCTCTTTAAGGCCGCCTCGATGTATATGCTCCTGTCCTTCCTGCTCATCACGTTTGGGGGTATTTTGTAAAAAGAGAGGGGCGAGTCATTGACTCGCCCCTGTCCAATTTAGCCGATGGTTGCGACCAGCCGGCGCAGGTCCTCCATCGTGGGATCGATGATGTGCGGCCGGCCGGTGGCCTTGATGGCGCTGGCCACGTCCTTCAGCCCGTTGCCGGTGATCAGCACCACGATGCGCTCGTCCGGGTCCAGGCGCCCCTCTCGCAGCATTTTGCGCAGGCCGGCCAGGCTGGTGACGCCGGCCGGCTCCCCAAACACTGCCGCGCCCCTTGCCAGCACGCGCATAGCATCCAGGATTTCCTCATCGCTGACGGTGATGAACTCGCCGCCGGTCTGCCGCACCGCCCGCAGGGCCTTGATGCGGTCCCGCGGGATGCCCACGGAGATGGAATCCGCCAGCGTGTTCGGGACGATCGGTTCAATCTCTTCGGTGCCCTTGCGCCAGGCGTTGTAGAGCACTGCCGAACCTTCCGCCTGCACCCCCATCAGCTTCGGCATCTTGTCGATGAAGCCCAGGGCGTACAGATCGCGCAAGCCCTTCCACAGGCCCCCGATGATACAGCCGTCGCCCACGGAGACGAAGATGCGGTCGGGCGCCTGCCAGTTCAGTTGCTCGCAGATTTCCAGCGCGGCCGTTTTCTTCCCCTCGGAGAGATAGGGATTGTAGGCGGTGTTGCGGGAGTACCAGCCGTATTCCGCCGAGGCCTTGAGGCAGAGGTCGAAGGCCTCGTCGTACGTGCCGTTGATGGCGATGACGTTGGCGCCGAAGATCAGCAGTTGGGCGATCTTGGCTTCCGGCGCGGTCTTCGGCACGAAGATATAGGTCTTGATGCCGACGGAGGCGGCCAGGCCGGCGACCGACGAGGCGGCGTTCCCCGTGGAAGCCGCGGTAATCACTTCCCGCCCCAGCTCCAGCGCCTTGGCCACTCCCACCGCGCTGGCACGGTCCTTTAACGAGGCAGTGGGATTGCGTCCATCATCCTTGACCCAGAGATAGCGCAGGCCCAATTGGCCGGCCAACCGGTCAGCTTTGTACAGGGGCGTCCATCCCACCTGCAGGGGCGGCAGGGTATCCCGGCTCCGCAGGGGGAGGAGATCGAAATAGCGCCAGATGGAAGGCGTGCGATCCTCCGCCAGCTTCTCCTTGGTCAGCCGGCGGGCGATCTTGTCATAATCATATATCACATCCACAATGCCCTCATCGCCGTGCTTGGGGCAGACGTACAGAATCTCGTCCGGCGCATATTCCGCGCCGCAGATCATACACTTGAGCCCTTTGACGTGATCCATCGTGATTTGCTCCTTGTCAGTATAGCGTATGGCATTTCAGGGCGCGGCCGGCGCGTTGGCCCAGATGTTCGCCGCCGGCGGCGCTCAGCACGCCGTTGACGAAGACATGGGTGATGCCGGCCGGATGCCGGCAGGGGTCCTCATACGTGGCGAGGTCCGCGACAACAGCCGGGTCGAAAATCACCAGGTCGGCCCAGTATCCCTCGCGCACCAGCCCGCGATCGCGCAGGCCCAGACGCTGTGCCGGCAGGGAGGTCATTTTGCGCACCGCCTCCTGCAGGGGAAGAAGCCGGCGTTCCCGCACGTAGTATCCCAGCACCCGGGGATAGGCTCCGTAGGCGCGCGGGTGGGGCCTGCCGGCCAGCAGGCCGTCGGTGGAGACCATCTGGAGGGGATGCCGCATGATGCGCTCCACATCCTCCTCGCTCATGCAGAAGTCCACCATGGTGACGGCCAACTGCTCTTCCCACAGCAGGTCCATGACCGCCTCTGCGGCCGGCTTGTGCATACTGCCGGCGATAGCCACGAGGCTTTTGCCCACCGCCCAGCGGTTCCGCTCCGACCCCACCCAGGTGATGAAGATATTCTCCGGACCGACAGCGGCCAGGAAATTGTCCCAGGAGGTGTCCTGTTCCATATCGCAGCGCATTTGTTCGCGCGCGGCGGGGTCCTGCAGGCGGGCCAGCAGGGCCTCCGCCCCACCTTCATGTGCCCAAGGGGGCAGGAGCACGGAGAGGCTGGTGGAGCCGGCGGTGTACGGATACTGGTCGAAAGTCACATCGATACCCGCCTCGCGGGCACGCTCCAGCCGCTCCAGCGCCAGGGCGCTTTTGCCCCAGTTGGGCCGGCCAAAGACCTTGAAGTGGGAGACGTGGAGAGAGACACCGCTCTCCGCCGCAATATCCAAGACTTCCTCCAGCGCTTCCAGCAGGCGGTCCCCTTCACTGCGCAGATGCACGACGAAGATGCCGCCGTAGTCCGCGACCACCCGGCAGAGCCGCACTAGTTCTTCCCGCTGGGCGAAATAGCAGGGCGCGTAAATGAGGCCGCTGGAGAGGCCGGCGGCCCCCTCTTCCATGGACTGGCGCAACAGCCGCTCCATATCCGCCAGCTCCGCCGCGCTGGCCGGCCGGTTGGCCATGCCCACGACCCCCACCCGCAGGGTGCCGTGCCCGACCAGCGAGAGGGCGTTGACCGAGGGCTGGGCGGCGTTCAGGGCCTCCAAGTAGCCGGCGAAGCTTTGCCAACTGGGCGCCAGGTCCGGGTTGCCGTTCATGCCGGCCACCAGCCGGCGGAGCATGTCCGCTTCCTGTGCCGGCCAGGGGGCCAGCGAGAAGCCGTCCTGCCCCAACAGTTCCGTCGTCACCCCCTGCAGGAGCTTGGGATGATGCAGGGGATTGGTCAACAGCCACCAGTCGGAATGGGCGTGCATGTCAATGAAGCCGGGGCAGACCGTCAACCCCTCGGCTTCGATGGTATGTTGGGCGGGCAGGTCGAGGTGATGACGTATGGCGGCGATGCGCCCGCCGGCGATACCGACATCGGCGCGGAACCAGGGGTTGCCCGTGCCGTCGACGATGCGCCCACTGCGTATGAGGTAATCGAGCATGCCGTACCCCCAGATGAGGAAATCGTGCGGTGCGGTGCCGATGCCGGCGGCGCACCGCACCGATTATACTCCATCTGGGGGATAGGGCAATTGCCCGGGGTCAGCTATGGGACGATGCGGGTGCCGGTTTCGCCGGCCAGGGCGCGTTCGATGTTCTCCGGGTTGGTGATGAGCGCCTCCTTGCCGCCGTGCTCCAGGTATTCGATGATGGCCTGGATCTTCGGCAGCATGCTCCCCTTCTTGAAATGCCCTTCGGCCATGTACGCCTTGGCCTCCGCCAGGGTCATGTGGTCCAGCCAGACCTGATTGGGCTGGCCGAAGTTCAGCGCCACCTTTTCGACGGCGGTGGAGATGAGGAACAGGTCCGCCCGGATGTTGCGTGCCAGCAGGGAGGAGGCCAGGTCTTTGTCAATGACTGCGGCGATGCCCTGCAGGTCTCCCTGCTCGTTGCGGATGACGGGGATGCCGCCGCCGCCGACAGCGATGACGATGATGCCGGCGTCCACCATGGTCTTGATGACGTCCTGCTCGAGGATTTCCAGGGGGCGCGGTGAGGCGACGACGCGGCGCCATCCGCGGCCGGCGTCCTCGATAACGTGCCAGCCCTCCTGCATGCGCCGGCGGGCCGTGGCCTCGTCCATGAACGAGCCGATGGGCTTGGTGGGGTTCTGGAAGGCCGGGTCGTTGCGGTCCACCAGCACCTGCGTCACCACGGTCGCCACCGGTTTGTGCATGTTCATGCGCCGGAACTCGTTCATCAGCACCTGCTGGAACATGTAGCCGATAGCGCCCTGCGTATCGGCGACGCAGGAATCCAGCGGGACCTCATGCAGTTCATGGGCGGCCAGCTCCGAACGCCGCAGGATAAATCCCACCTGCGGGCCGTTGCCGTGCGTCAGCACCACATCCCATCCCTGCGCGATCATGCGGGCGATATGCTTGCCGGTCTCCCGCGCCGCATCCCACTGGTCCGGCACTGTCTGATGCTGGGCATCTTTGATCAGGGAATTACCGCCGACTGCAACGACTGCAACCTTTCGACTCATGTCCTGTTCTCCCGTCAGCGTAGACGTGATATGGCGTTCTCTCCAAATCAAAAGGAGCTGGGAGAGAAAGGCTTTCGCCCTCTCCCAGCTCCAACACGGTTGGGATTATCGCATGGTAAGGGCCATGACCGCCTTCTGGACATGCAGGCGGTTCTCGGCCTCGTCGAACACCACCGACTGCGGCCCGTCAATGACTTCATCGGTGACCTCGAAGCCGCGGTCGCAGGGCAGGCAGTGCATGTAAATCGCTTCGGGATGCGCCAGCTTCATCTTCTTGCTGTCGCAGATCCAGTGCTTGTTGGCGTCGAAGATGCGCTGGGCCTCTTCCTTGTCATAGTTGCCCACGGGCGGCTGGAAGAGCACGGTGGGCGCCCAGGCCTTGGGATAGACGACGTGCGCGCCCTCGAAGGCCTCTTCCATATCGTTGGTGACGCGGAAGGAGCCGCCGGACTTGGCCGCCATTTCCTCGCAGGCCTTGAGGACCTCGGGGTCCAGCTCCATGCCCTTGGGGTGCGCCAGCACGGTGTCACAGCCCATCTTGGTGGCGGCGATGATGGCGCTCTGCGGGACGGCGCGCGGTTTGTGGATGCTCGGGCTGTAGGCCCAGCTCATGACGAACTTGACGCCCTTGAAGCCGCCGAACTTCTCGCGCACGGTCAGGATATCCGCCAGGGCCTGGAAGGGATGATACTTGTCGTCTTCCATGTTCAGCACGGGGATGTGCGCCCAGTGGGCAAATTCCTGCAGGAGCTCATGCGCGCCGCCGTAAACCCAGTCCACCGGGTCGCCGTAGCAGCGGATGGCGATGGCATGGCCCATGCGGGAGAGGGTGCGGGCGACATCGGAGACGCGCTCGGTGGTGTAGGCAACCTCGCGGCCCTTGAGCGCCGGCGTGTAAATCTTGCCGGGATCGAGGTAGTGGGCATGGCCGCCGAGCTGGGTCATGCCGGCCTCGAACGAGTTGCGGGTGCGCAGGGACTGGTTGTAGAAGATCATGAAGAGGGTCTTGCCCGGCAGAAGGTGATCATGCCGCTCGCCCAGCGCGAAGCGCCGCTTCAGGTCGGTTGCTACGTCGAGGATGGTCTCGATCTCTTCCTTGCTCCAGTCGAGCAGGGTCATGAAATCCTTGCCGCGAAAGCTTTCCGTTTTCATCGTCCTTTCTCCTTCGTACATAGAATGTCGGGTTTTCTGCTATCACGCACTCGGCGGGTGTCCCCGCCGGCGAGCGCCTAACCTCCGATGCGCCGGATGACGTGGAAGCTAAAGAAGTCCGGCAGGAAATAGTTGCGGGAGAATTCCACCGGCACATTGTCCATGGAATAGAGCGTCTCTTCGATGAGGAGCAGGCAGGTGCGGGGGGAGACGTCCAGCGCCTCCGCCATGTCGCGGCCGGCCAGCATGGGGACCAGCCTGGCATGGGCATAGGCCAGCGCCGGCGATCCCCGCTCCAGAAGAAAGTCGAGCACGGAGCCGCGAAAGCCGGCCTGCATCTCCTCCAGCGTCACATAGGTCGTCGGCACGACGTCCACCATGTAGGCGACGGGGTGCTTGCCGGCCATCTTCGTGCGCACCACCTGTACCGCCGGCGTTCCCGCCGGCAGGTTCAGCTTCTCCGCCAGCTCCTGGTCGAGGGTAATCTGGCTGATGCGCAGGCCGGCGTCCTGGACCTGGAGGCCCTTGCGCTCCGCCATTTTTTCCAGGCTTTCTAAGGTTTCCAGACCGCTTTCGAACACCAGGTTATTGGTGTGTTCGGCGACGAAGGTGCCGACGCCCTGCCGGCGCTTGACCAGGCCGCGCTCTTCGAAGGAGCGCAGGGCCTCGCGCAGGGTGGCGCGGGAGATGCCGAGCATTTCTGCCAGCCGCGGCTCTGGGGGGAGCTGGTCGCCGGGCTGGTATTGGCTTTGGATCAGCTCGCGCAGCGCCTCTTCGGCCCGCAGGTACAGCGGTCGGTTATCTTTGCGGAGCTTTTCGACCACGCCGGCCCTCCATTTGTCTGAGGTCTGACATTATTATAGCATAAAGAGGGGCCGGCGTCAAGTCCGATGCGAATGGAATGCAGGCCCTCGCGAAGCTCGGGGCGGGTATGCCCGGCGGATCAGTATCGCGCGGGCGAGAAAAAGAAAGGGCCGCGGTACACCCGCGGCCAACAGCGATACAACATATATGGCGGAAGCGACGGGATTCGAACCCGCGATCTCGGCCTTGACAGGGCCGCATGTTAGGCCACTACACCACGCCTCCGCATTGGCAATTCCCACTATACCATAGGAGGGCCGAAGTTGTCAAATTCGGGAAGGGGTGAGGGGCGGGCAGGAAGCCCGAAGGATATTTGGCCAAATGAGTGGACGCGGTTACAATTATATCCGCCGCCGCTGATACGCAGAGGAGGATGGCCGTGAGCACCTGTCGCTATTTCGCTCCGCCGGCCCCCTGGAGGCGCACCAAGATCGTCTGCACCCTGGGGCCGGCCACCGCGTCGGAGGAAATGATCCGCCGGCTGATTCGCGCCGGCATGGATGTGGCGCGCATCAATTTCTCGCACGGCGACCACACCACGCACGCCAGCGCCGTGCAGATGGTGCGGGCGATCGCACAAGAGGAGCGCCGCAATGTCGCCATTATGGGGGACTTGCAGGGCCCCAAACTGCGCGTGGGGGAGCTGGCCGGCGGACAAATGCACCTGCAGGAAGGGGGACATGTCCGTCTGGTAGCGGCGGCGTCAGCGGAGCAGGGGGATACTATCCCCATTCCGCATCAGGAGCTGATCCAGCATCTCCGGCCGGGCGATGTGCTCCTGCTGGACGATGGGCTGATGTCCCTGCGGGTCGAAGAAGCCGGCCCGGCGGGGGCCGTGGGCGAGGTGCTGGCCGGCGGGACGCTCCTCTCGCATAAGGGCATCAGCCTTCCGGGGGCGGCTTCCAGTTTGCCGGCCATCACGCCCAAGGACCGCGCGGACCTGGCCTTCGCCGTCCAGCAGGGCTTCGACTTCATCGCCCTTTCGTTCGTGCGGCGGGCAGAGGATGTGCAGGAACTGCGCCGGCTCCTGGCGGAGCTGGGGGCCGATATCCCTATCGTGGCCAAGATCGAGAAGCGCGAGGCTGTGGAGAACATTCAAGAGATCATCCAGGCGGCGGATGCCGTTATGGTGGCGCGCGGGGACCTGGGGGTGGAGGCGCCGGCGGAGGAGGTGCCGCTCTACCAGAAGCGCATTATCCAACTGGCGCGGCTGGCGGCCAAGCCGGTCATTACCGCGACCCAGATGCTGGAGTCCATGATTCACAACCCGCGCCCCACCCGCGCCGAGGCCAGCGACGTGGCCAACGCCATTCTGGACGGCACGGATGCCGTGATGCTCTCGGGGGAGACGGCGGTCGGGAAGTACCCGGTGGAAGCGGTGGAGATGATGGTGCGCATTGCGCTGGCAACGGAACGGGCATTCCCCTACGAGCGGGAGCTGGAGCGAGTTGGCCCTCTGCCGGCGGACGGCATCACCGATGCGGTCACCCAGGCCACCTGTGAGATCGCCCAGGAACTGTCGGCCAGGGCCATCATCCCCTCCACCATGTCGGGATATACCGCCCGCATGGTGTCGCGGCATCGGCCGGCCACGCCCATATTGGTCTGCACACCTTCGGAGAAGGTGTGCCGGCAGATGGCGCTGGTGTGGGGTGCCCATGCCGCACTGGTGCCGGAATATCGGGGCACCGATGAAATGATCCGCACGGCTGACCGGGCCGCAGTGGTCTGCGGCATGGCGAAGGCCGGCGACCTGGTGGTGATTACCGCCGGCATCCCGAGCGGCGGGCGCGGCAAGACCAATATGGTATATGTGCATCGGGTCATGGGCGAAGCCTGATTCCAAGGGGTGTTGGATACGGATATGTATGACGTCATCGTTGTCGGTGCAGGACATGCCGGCTGTGAGGCGGCGCTGGCGGCGGCGCGCATGGGCGCCCGCACACTGCTGTTGACCATGAACCTGGACCTCATCGCCCAGATGCCCTGCAACCCCTCGGTGGGTGGGCCGGGCAAGGGCCATCTGGTGCGGGAGATCGACGCGCTGGGCGGCGAAATGGGCCGGCATACCGACCGCACTATGATTCAGATACGCCTGCTCAATTCCTC
>JAPWUQ010000261.1 GCA_028275445.1 Anaerolineae bacterium
TGGTTCAGCTCCAGGATTTCCCAGGGGAGGGACCATCCCTGGTGCGGGGAGCTGACGCGCATCCCGGCGAGGATGCCGGCGGCCTTCCGTGCGGTGATCCAGCCCTGCTGGGGGTCGACGAGCATCACCAGCGCGCCGGCGGCATGGGTCTCCTGATGCGCGATGCGCAGGACATGCTCCAGAATTTCGTCCTCTTTCAGCGTGGAAAGGAAGGCTTTGCTCAATTCGAACAGGGGGATCAGCGCCCGCAGGCGGATGTTCTCTCTTTGGAGCCGCACTTTGGCCAGCGCTTTACTCACGGAAGAGACCAGCTCATCGGGAGTAAAGGGCTTGACGATGAACTCGTCAATGCCCAGCCGCAAAGCCTCGATGGCCAGGTTCATGGTGCTGAAGCCGGTCATGGTGACGCAGACGAGGTTGGCGTTGCCCTCTTTCATGGCGCGGGCCAGTTCCAACCCGCCCAGCCCGGGCATCTTGATATCAGTCAGCAGAAGGTCAAAGGTCTGCTCGCGCGCTTTGTTAAGCGCCTCCCAACCATCGGAGGCGCGGACAACCTGATAGCCCTCTGTTTCCAGCACGCGCTGGCAGAGGTCCAGCACATCCACCTCGTCGTCCACTACGAGTACCCGTTCACGCGGCATGTGGAGGCTCCGAAGGCTGTTTCAGAGGGGGCGTGTTATTCTTTCCCCTCGCGTTCCTGGGCACCGCGCTCCTGCACGTTGCGCATGGCCTCCCGCTCGATCCAGCGGTCGAGGAGGGCTTTTTTGACGCGCCACTGCCGGCCGATCTTGAAGGCGGGGATCTCGCCGTCGCGGGCCAGCCGGCGCACGGTCAGCTCGTGCAGGCTCAGATAGCGCGCCACTTCCTCGATGGTCATGATCTCGTCAATGTCCTCGAACGGCTTGGCGATGAAGTCCTGCGCGCCCAACGCCATGGCACGCTTGATCTCCTCCTCCACCGAATAGCCGCTCATCATGACCACGATGCTGTCCGGACGGAGTTTCTTGATCTCCTCCAATGTCTGTACGCCGTCCATGCCCGGCAGGCGCACGTCCAGGAAGATGAGATTGTACGGCTCCGCCTTGATCATCTCCAGGGCCTCGTAGCCGTCGCGGGCGATGGTGACGCTGGTCTGCGGACCGCCCAGCAGGCGCTGGAACATGTAGCCGATTTCCTGGTCATCATCTACGACGAGGACCTTGAAGCTCTTCTGCGGCTGTTCTTCCGCTTTTTGGGCCTTGGGCTGCCGGCCTCGCTTGCGGGCTTTTTCTTCTTCTGCCATCTGCGGTTACCCCCTGTTTCCTGCCCGGTTACCGTCCAATTCTTTTTTGACCCTGCTTGATTATACTAAACGCCATAATGTTTGTCAACATATCTTTATGCATAGCTACGCAACCGGGAAATACCTGGAATGTCGGAGGACACAGGGCGCGAGGGGGTATGACCAGTCCTCTGCGATGCGATTGTCACCTGACGGGGCTACAGCGCGGAGAGGAATCCTGCGAAACGGTCTTCCTGCTCGAATGGGCCGACGACAGCGATGTTAAACCGGTCGCGGTCGAGGACGGCCTGCATGACGCGCTGGATGTCCTCAGGGGTGGCCGCTTCCATCTGGGCGATGACATCGTCCACGGAGAGGACATCGCCGGGCAGGATTTCCTGCCGGCCGTACCAGCTCGCGATGGCGGAGGTGTTCTCCATCTGGAGCAGGAGCCGGCCTTTATTGAACTCCTTGGCGCGCGCTAGCTCATCGGCAGAGACGGGCTCGTCGCGCATGCGGCGCAGTTCGCGCACGATGGCCTCCAGCGCCGGCTCGGCGCGAGAGGGGTCCACGCCGGCGTAAATCCCCAACATGCCGGTGTCCCGCAGGAAGCTGATGTACGAGTCCACGCTGTAGGCCAGCGCCTGGCGCTCGCGGATCTCCTGGAACAGGCGCGAGCTCATGCCGTCGCCCAGGATGGTGTTGGCCAGGGTGAGCACGAAGCGGTCGGGATGATTGCGGGATAGGCCGGGAAACCCCAGGCAGATATGGGCCTGTTCCGTGTCCTTGAAGACCACTTTCGCCGTAGCGTGAGGGAAGTCCTGGTAGGGCAGGGGGTCTCGCCCGGGCACTTTGCGCCAGTCCTGGAAGAGCGAGGCGATCTGGTCGCGGGTTTGCTCCGGCTCGATGGCGCCGGCGATGCTGATGACCACACAGGGCGGGCCGTAAAACTGGTCCATGTACGCGAGGAGTTTATCGCGGGTGATGCCGCGCACCGATTCGCGCGTGCCGCTGATGTCCCTGCCCAGCGGGTGGGCCGGCCACACCAGGTTGTTGATGGTGATCTGCGCCAGCGACTCCGGGGAGTCGTAGAGCATGTTGATCTCTTCGATGACGACCCGCTGTTCCTTGGCGAATTCCTCGGGGTCCATGATGGGATGCATCAGCATGTCGGCCAGCAGTTCCAGCGCCACGTGCTCGTGGGGCTGGGCGATCTTGACCCAGTATAAGGTGGTCTCGCGGCCGGTGCTGGCGTTGATGACCCCGCCGATGCCCTCGATGGCCTCGGAGATGTCGCGAGCGGTCGGCCAGCGGGAGGAGCCTTTGAAAAGCATGTGCTCGATGAGATGGCAGACGCCGGCGTCCTCGTCAGGCTCATAGCGCGAGCCAACCCCGACAAACACCGAAATCGCCACAGACCGAACGTACGGCACGGGGATGGTCAGGAGGATCAGGCCGTTGTCGAAGACGGTCTTGATGTAGTTCACGGTATACCTCGCAGTTGGTTCAACAGGTCTTCTGCGGTGGCGCGCCACTGCGGATCCTGGCTTTTGGCAAGGAACGTTTCCAGGGCCTGGATGGCCTCTTCGTTCCTGCCCAACCCCTGATAGGTGTAGCCCAGCGCCAGGTACGTTTCGGCCAGCTCCGGGTTCAGCTCGCGGGCCTTCTCCAGCTCGGGCAGGGCCTCCTGAAAACGGTTCGTCTGGGCGTAGATACTGCCGAGGTTGTAATGAAGTTCGGCATCGTTGGGCTGGAGGGCGATGGCTTTCTTCAACTGGGTGATGGCGTCATCCCATTTGCCCATATGGGCGTAAGCGACGGCCAGGTTGGAAAGGGCATCCGGGTTCTGGGGGTTGAGCCGCACCGCAGTCTCATATTCGGTCGCGGCTTCAGCGAAGCGGCCCTGGTCGGCGAGGACATTGCCCAGCATGAAGTGGGCTTCGGCGAGGTTGGGGTTCAGCTCGATGGCCTGGCGCAGGTTCTTCTCGGCGCCGGCCAGGTCGCCGGCCTGTTGGGCCTGCC
>JAPWUQ010000054.1 GCA_028275445.1 Anaerolineae bacterium
AGGCCGTGCCCGTGAGGCTGACCACGGCGGTGTCCACCGGGTAATCGAAGATGATGCGCCGGCCCGGGAAATGGCGCTGGCGGACTTCCCAGCCCTGCGCGACTTTCTCCCGCAGAGCGGCGGGGATGGCGGCGAAATCCGGTTCGGATCCCATGACTGACATTCCTGTACTGGGCGCTTGACAGACTGCGGCGCCAATGATTGAGTAAAATGCAAATATTTATTGTATGGAAGACGGCGTCCGTGTCAAATTGGCGCGGCGCCACGGCCCGCGCCGGCCGGCTTCGCAGTTGTTGGCATGACCTTTGCTGGACATTGTCTCCGCCGGCATTTGATGGTATAATGGGGCCACGTTCAGACGACGGGACAGCCACGCCGCGCGTCCGTGGAGGTTCGTCCATGGCCATCCCATTTATCCAGCACAACCGCACCACCCTGAAGGTTCCCATCTACGCTCCTCAGCAGACCGTATGGGAACTGCTCGCCACCCCTCAGGGCATCCCCCGCTGGTTTGCCCTGGCCTGCGAAGGCACTATCGAGGAGGACGCCGAGTTTCGCCTGATATGGAGCCCCAACCCGCGGCCCGAGGATATCTCCGTGCACAAGGTGACCGCCTTCGATCCCCCGCGGCGCTTCGGCTTCACCTGGCCGGCGGTCCAGCTCACTTTCGAACTCTCCCGCCAGAACACCGTCACCATCCTGAAGCTCCAGTGCACCTACGTGGGCGATTCCACCGCCGTGGCCGAACTGCAGATCGAGGAGCTGGTCGGCTGGACCATGCACCTGCTCACGTTGAAGTCCATCGCCGAAGGAGGTATTGATCTGCGCACCCCGGGCCGGGCCTTCTCCTGGGACAAGGGATTCATCACCGGCCTGTAGCCCGCCGGCCGGGTCGAACGCATGCTCCAGACGCCCCCTGGCTCATGACAGCTCGTGACAACCATTCATCTTTTCATCGGAGGTGAGCGAACGATGCGCGTGCTGGTCGTTGGAGGCGCCGGCTATATCGGCAGTGCGACCGCCCAATGCCTGCTGGATGCCGGCCATGAGGTGATGGTCTTCGATTCCTTGGTCAAGGGGCACCGCGCCGCGGTACCGGCCGGCGCGGAGTTCGTGCAGGGAGACCTGGCGCACGGGGGACAAATTGAGGAAGCCCTGCGGCGCTTTCGGGCCGATGCCGTGATGGACTTCGCCGCCTTCATCGAGGCCGGCGAATCCATGAAGGAGCCGGGGCGTTATTTCCGCAACAACGTCTGCGGCACCCTGAACCTGCTGGAAGCCTGCGTGCGCGCCGGCGTCCCGCGCCTGGTCTTCTCCTCCACGGCCGCCGTGTACGGCATCGCCGAGGAAATTCCCATTCCAGAAGAAGCTCCCCTACGCCCGGTGAACGTCTACGGGGAATCCAAGCTGATGGTGGAGCGCATGCTGGAATGGTACGGGCGCATCCACGGCCTGCGCTATGCCGCCCTGCGCTATTTCAACGCCGCCGGCGGCCGGCCCGACCGCGGCGAGGACCATCATCCCGAGACGCATCTCATCCCGCTGACCCTGCAGGTAGCCCTCGGCCAGCGCCCGCACATCGCCATCTTCGGCACGGACTACCCCACTCCGGACGGCACCTGCGTGCGCGATTATATCCACGTGGACGACCTGGCGGCGGCGCACGTGTTGGCCCTGGAGGCGCTCGATCAGCACGAACGGCTGGTCTACAACCTGGGGAACGGACAGGGGTTTTCCGTGCGAGAGGTCATTGAGGTCTGCCGGCGCGTCACCGGCCATCCTATCCCAGCGGTGGAAGCGCCGCGCCGGCCGGGGGACCCGCCCGTGCTCATCGCCAGCTCCGCCAAAATCCAGCGCGAGCTGGGCTGGAAGCCGCGCTGGCCGGCCTTGGAGGACATCGTCGCCAGCGCCTGGGAATGGCACCGCCGGCATCCTCAAGGCTACGGCGACCGCTGAAAGATACCCTGCGCAAGCACCGCGGGCAGGGGCGGCATATTCGCTCCTGCCCGATTCGTTTCGTCACCTATGACGCCGGCGCATCAGGGTTCCTCCCGCTCGATGATCACGTAATGCCGCAGAAGGTCAATGCTGGCGATGCGGCCCTCGACGCGCTTTTCCTCGCCGAACAGGTTCACCAGTACCAGCGTTTCCGCGTGGGCATCGTTGCCGGCCTCGCGCAGGATATGCGCGACATCCTCCATAATCAGGTTCTCGTCCCGGGGTGCATCCAGATAGACTTTCGCCTGGCACATATGGGCGCACGGCCTCCTCGCTCCCCTTGCAGGATACGTCAAAAAGTATACACCGGGGCGAGATGCTGTCAAATGCCTCCCATCTTCGGCCGCCGCACGAGCCGGCCAAAATTTGGCTCCCTTGCGGCCTCGTGATAGATTGCATGCATCGGAAAGGGAGACCAGACCATGGATCGGCGAACAGCATTATACCCATTGACCTTCCATCCGGAATACCGCCAGTACGTGTGGGGTGGGCGCGGCCTGGAGAGGCTGGGCCGCGTCCTGCCGCCGGCCGCGACCGTGGCCGAGAGCTGGGAAATCAGCGGCCATCCCGATTCCCCCACACGGGTGGACGCCGGCCCCCTGGCAGGACAGCCGCTGACCGAAATCATGGCGACCTATGGCGGGGAGCTGGTGGGCCGGCGCGCCCAAGCCGCCCTCGCCAAAGGCCGCTTCCCCCTGCTCATCAAGCTCCTGGATGCCGCCGAAGAGCTCAGCGTGCAGGTGCATCCGCCCGACGACTACGCGGCGGAGCACGAGGCCGGCGAATGGGGCAAGACGGAGATGTGGTACTTCCTGCACGCGGAGCCGGAGGCCCGCATCATCTACGGCCTCCAGCCAGGGGTGGATCGGGAGCGGTTCCGCCGCGCCCTGGCAGAGGGCCGGCTGGAGGAATGCCTGCACTTTCTGCCGGTGCGGACAGGGGATGCCGTGCTGGTGCCGGCCGGCGCCGTACATGCCCTGCTGGGCGGGGTGCTGGTGGCGGAGATACAGCAGACCTCTGATATCACGTACCGCGTCTATGACTGGAGCCGGCTCGGGCCGCATGGCCTGCCGCGCCCTCTGCACGTGGACAAGGCGCTGGACGTGATAGATTTTGGCTTCACCGCGCGTGGGCCGGCCCGGCCCGTGCCCCTGCCGGCTCCGTCCGGCGCACGCGGTGAACTGCTGGCACAGTGCCCCTATTTCGCGGTGGAGCGCTGGGCGCTGGACGCCGGCGCGCGCTGGCGGGGCACCTGCGAGGGCGAAACATTGGAAATCTGGGGCATCTTGCGCGGCGCGGCGGCGCTGGAATGGGCCGGCGGCCGGCGGGAGCTTGCCGGCGTGCGGTTCATCCTCCTGCCGGCGAGCCTGGGCGCGTATAGCTGGGAAGCGGCCAGCCCCGCGCTGTTCCTGCGGATATACGTCCCGCCGGCAGAGCTTGCCTGATGCGCCGGCGTGTATTATGATGGGGCCATCTGACACGTAGGGCAGGATGATCCCGATGGCCCAGCGAGGGCAGGTTCGCCTGCGCGTCCGGCAGGAGATCCTCCAGCTTCCCCATTTCTCGGTAGCGGAGCTGGTCCAGCGCACCGGCCTGCGCGAAGCCAGCATCCGCACAGAAGTCACGCGCCTCAAGCGCCTGGGGTGGATCGAGGCGGAGCCGGAGGAGGACCGGCCGGCGCGCCGTGGTGCCCCAACCCTCCGCTACCGCCTGGTGCCCGGCGCACGCGCTTGGCTGGCCCAGAGCCTGGCGCCCTTCACCCGCCTGGCCGGCCTTCCCTTTCCCCTGGACCCGGCCCTGGTCGCGCCCCGTGTGCGCGTCATCGGGTTGGGTGGGACCGGCACGCACGCTTTGACGCAGATGCGCCGGCGCTTCCCCCTGCCGGCGGAGCTTATCGCCGCCGGCACCAATGCCCACGAGGTGCTGACTGCCGAAGCCGATCATCACCTGGTGCTGGGCAGTGAATGGACGGAAGGCTATGGGCTGGGAGGCGATGTGTCGTTGGGCCGGCGCATCGCCGCCTCCTGCCATGAAACCCTCGCCGGCGCGGTGGCCGGCGCGGACATGGTCATCCTGCTGGCCGGCCTGGGCGGGGGCACGGGCACCGCGCTGGCCCCGTATCTGGCCGGCCTGGCACGCGACGCCGGCGCCCTGACCATCGGGATTGTAACCCTGCCCTTCAGCTTCGAGGGACAGCGCCGGCGGCTGTCGGCGGAAGAGGGGCTGGCCGGCCTCCGGGGATCGGCCCACTGCGTGCTGGCACTCCCCAATGATATGCTCCTGCAGGAGGGCCTGTCCCTCACTGCCGCGCAAAGCCTGCGGCGGATGGAGGAGCGCCTGGCGCGGCTGGCGGCCGGCCTGGCGGCTTCGGTGCTCGGCCATGGGCTGTTTCCCCTGGACCTGGCCGGCCTGCGCGCCGTGCTGGGCACGGCCGGCCTGCCCCAGCTCCTGTTCGCCGAAGGCACTGGTGCCCGTCGGGCAGAAGAGGTATGTGCGCAGTTACGGAGGGCGGGGGAAAGGAACGGCCTGCGCCGGCAGTTCGCGCGAGCATTATGCCTGGTGGAAGGGCCGGCGGACCTGGCCCTGGCGGAGCTTCGCGAGATCGCCTCGCATATGGAAGCCATGCTGGCGCCGGCGGCTCCCTTTGCCATTGGAGCCTGGACATCGGCAGACCCGGAAGCGCCGCTGTGGGCGGCCCTGGTGGGGATAGCGGAAGCGCCGGCGCCGCGCACGGCGGAGGATGCTTCAGCCATTCCCTTCTTCCTGACAGGAGATACGCTGGAGTAGCGCACATACACCGCCGGCGGCGAACGTCACGGGCCGGCAGACCAGCAGGATAAGATGCTGAACCGGAGGCGCCGGCTGTACCCTTTCAACACCCGTATCCCCACTTCTTTGACCCAGTGCTGTAGATGTGTTATAAACATGAGGTGTTTGGAAGCCTGAAGCAGTGTTCGCACCCGTATCAACGGTTCGCTTGAGGGGGCTGGCATATGATCATCTCCACGTTCGCACAGATGGTGGAACAGGCACAGAAGAGCGGTCCGGTGCGGGCCGCCGTGGCGGCCGCCGCCCACAAAGAGGTGCTCCAGGCGATGGTCCAGGCCCATCAGATGGGCATTATCGAGGCCACGCTGGTGGGGGATGAGCGGCTCATCTACCAGATCGCGGAGGAGAACGGCCTGAACCTGGCCGGCATCACCGTGCTCAACGAACCGGAGCCCAAACGGGCGGTCTTCGACGTCGTCAGCCTGGCCGCCCAGGCGCGCGCCGACGTCATCGTCAAAGGGAACATCAAGACCGACGAACTGCTGAGCGCCGCCCTGCGCCGCGAGGGCGGCATTCGCGAGCGGCGTCTGCTCACCCATGTGGGTATCTTCGAAATCCCCCGCATGGACCGCCTCATTTACATCAGCGACAGCGGCGTGGTGGTGCGCCCGGACATCTACCAGAAGGTGGAGATCATCCAGAACGCCGTGGACGTGGCCCACTGCTTCGGGCTGGAACGCCCCCGGGTTGCCATCCTCTCGGCCACCGAGGACGTGGATCCCAGCCTGCCCGTCTCCATTGAGAGCCTGGCCATCAGCCGCATGGCCCGCGACGGATGGGTGGAGGGCGCGGTGGTGGACGGCCCCATGTCCCTCGATGTGGCCATCTCGCCCCATTCGGCGCGCGTCAAGAACGTTTCCGGGCCGGTGGCCGGCCGCGCCGATATCCTCATCGTGCCCGATGTGGTCTCTGGCAACATCATGACCAAATCCATCCAGTACTTCGGCCAGGGCAGGATGGCAGGCCTGGTCGTCGGGGCGCGCGTGCCCATCCTCATCAGCTCCCGGGCGGACACAGCGGAAACCCGCTTCCTCTCGCTGGCCATGGCGGCCATCATCGTCCACCATCAGCGCCGGCATTCATCCTGATAAGGGGGCTTACAGGGATTGCGCGCGCTCATCACCGGCGGTGCCGGCTTCATCGGCAGTCATCTAGCAGAAGCCCTGCTCGCCCAGGGGCATCAGGTTACCATCATAGACGACCTCTCCACCGGCCGCTTCGAGAACATCGCGCACCTGGTCGGTCATCCTTCCTTCCGCTTCGCCATCGAGACCATCACCAACGAGACCGTCATGGACCGGCTGGTGAGCGAGTGCGATGTCATCTTTCATTTGGCGGCGGCAGTGGGGGTGCAGTTGGTGGTCAGCCGGCCCGTGCAGGTCATCGAGACCAACGTGTACGGCTCGGCCATGGTACTGCGCCTGGCCAACCGCTACCGCTGTAAGGTGCTGTTGGCCTCGACCTCCGAGGTGTACGGCAAAGGGGTGCAGGTCCCCTTCCGGGAGGACGATGACCGCTTGCTGGGGCCGACCACGCGCAGCCGCTGGAGCTATGCCTGCTCCAAGGCCATGGACGAGTTCCTGGCGCTGGCCTACTATAAACAGCACCGCCTGCCCATCGTGATTTTCCGGTTGTTCAACACCATCGGGCCGCGCCAGACGGGGCGCTACGGCATGGTGGTGCCCCGCTTCGTGCGGCAGGCCCTGCGCGGCGAACCCATCACTGTGTACGGGGACGGCCGGCAGACGCGCTGTTTCCTCGATGTGCGCGACGCGGTGCGCGCCATCACCGGCCTGGCGGAGGCGCCGGCGGCAGTGGGACAGGTCTTCAACGTCGGGAGCACCGAAGAGATCACCATCCTGGCACTGGCCCAGCGGGTCAAGACACTGACCACAAGCCCATCGGAGATCGTCTTTATCCCGTACGAACAGGCCTACGAAGAGGGGTTTGAGGATTTCCAGCGGCGCGTGCCCGATATTTCCAAGATCGAGCGACTGCTGGGGTACCGGCCGCAGTACAGCCTGGATGAAACCCTGCAGAGCGTCATAGACTACTTCCGAGGTCTCGAGCATGACCAAAACGATATTGCTGATCCTGTTTGACGTGCTGGTGTCGGTCGCCGGCCAGCTTACCTTAAAGCGCGGCATGATGGAGGTCGGCAAAATCGACGCGGCCTTCTTCGCCAACCCACTGGCCGGCATCTGGCGCATGTTCACCACCACCCCGCTGGTCCTGCTGGGGCTGGCCATGTACGGTGTGGGCGCCTTCATCTGGCTCATCGTGCTGTCGCGCGCCAACCTGAGCTACGCCTACCCCATGATCGCGCTGACCTACGTGCTGGTGCCGCTGGCGGCCTGGCTGTTCCTGAACGAGCCGGCCATCCCGCCCCTGCGCTGGGCCGGCATGGCGCTCATCATCGTCGGGGTGGCTCTGGTCGCCCAATCCTGACCCCACCGGGAGGGAAGGTGTGGCCAAACGCCGAACATCCTCCGCTTCCAGGCGCTCTCGGGGGAAGAAACTGTTGGGGCAGTGGCTCCTGGCACTGCTGGTGCTGGCCGGCGTCTTCCTGCTCTTCCAGCTCGGCTCGCGGTTGAGCGCTTCGGACGGTCTGTGGTCCGCGCTGGAGCGCATGTTCAGCGGGGGCGGCCGGCGCATCGGGCTGGTGGCCGGCCACTGGCAGCACGATTCCGGCGCCGTCTGCCCCGATGGGCTGGAAGAGGTGCAGATCAACTACGACGTCGCCCAGCGCACCGCCGTGCTCCTGCGGCGCGCCGGCTATTCCGTGGACCTCCTGGCGGAGTTCGACCCCAAGCTGGAAGGCTACTCTGCGGATGCCTTCCTCTCCATCCATACCGATTCCTGTGTCTACGACCTGAGCGGCTTCAAGATCGCGCGCCTGCCGGAGAGCGCCGTTGGCGAGCAGGCCGACCGGCTGGTGGCGGCGCTGTACCGGGAGTATGCGGCCGTCACCGGCCTCCAGCCGCATTACGACACCATCACCTTTGACATGCGCGAGTATCACGCCTTCCGCGAGATATCCCCGACCACCCCCGGCGCGATCATCGAGATCGGCTTCATGGGTGGGGATCGCGAACTGCTGACCCGCCGGCCGGACATCATCGCCCGCGGCATCGCCCGCGGCATCATCGCCTTCCTGGAAGAAACCCCGACGGCTGCCCCTTAATCCCGCCCCAGGGCATAGCGGAAAATAATGGAGTGCACGACCTGCTCTACCGGCGCCTTATCGTCGGTGAAGACCGGGCCGGTGAAGCGCGCCGGCACGATATACGGGGCGGCCCGCCGCGCCACCTCCTGCAGGACGGGGCGGCCGGCCAGCAGGGGCATGTTGGCGGCGAAGTTCTCGACCTGGGCCGGCTGATTGGTCGCCACCACGATGCTGTTGCCCAGGTCATGCCCGTACAGCGGTTCATGGATGATGAAGACGCTGGGGAACACCGTCAGCATGGTGGAGGCCAGGGCGTCCACCAGCCGGGTGTCGGTGGAGGTGCGCATGACGTTGATGGCGGCGACGCCGTCCGGCGTCAGGTGCCGGCGCACTTCCTCGAAAAACTCCCTCGTGGTCAGGTGGAAGGGAATGTATGGGGGGCGGTAGGCGTCAATAGCGATCACGTCGTACTGCCGCTGGCTCTGGGCCAGGAAGCGCCGGCCGTCCTCTGCCACCGCGTTCAGGTTCGGCTCATGCATGGCGAAGTAGCGCCGGCCCACCTCGATGATGGCGGGGTCAATCTCCGCCCCGTCAATGGGGATAGGGCCGTAGACGGCGGTGTAGAGCTTGGGGATGGTGCCGGCGGCCAGGCCGATCATGCACAGGGACCCCACGCGCTCCGGCCCATAGGGCGGCGGGTTGAAGTAGGGCACGATGAGGAAATAATCCCAGGTGGCGAAGGTCATCACCTCGCGCGGGTCGTACACGGAATGGATGCCCTCCCCCTCGTTCAGCTTCAATGCAATGACCCCATCCATGTCCAGCACCTGGATGTAGTTATACGCCGACTCGGTCTCAAATATCAGGTGCTCCGTCTCCTTGATAGGGGCACCGCCCTGCCAGAGGGCACAGGCGGTCAGCACGATGGGGAGCAGGAGGTAGAGGAGGGCGCGCCGGCGGTCCGCCAGCACCAGCCCGACCAGCGAGGGGATGAGCAGGACGAAGCTGGTCAGGAAGAACGTGGCGCGGGTGCCGATGTTGGGGATCAGCGCCAGCGCCGGCAGGAAGGTGCCGAGGAGACTGCCGACGGTAGAGATGGTGTAGATGCGGCCGCTGGTGCGGCCGGCCCGTTCCACATCCCGCATGGCCAGCCGGATGGCGAACGGCGAGACACAGCCCAGCAGGATGATGGGGACGGAGAAAAGCATCAGCACCGCCAACAGGGAGCCGGCCAGCAGGCCGGCCTGATAGCCGGCCATGGCGCGCGCGGCCAGGCGCAGGGCCGGCCGCGCGGCAAAGGGGATGAGGCCCACCCAGAAAGCCGCCCAGGCCGTGAGGCGGTAGAAAATGCGCTCATGGGGCCAGCGGTCCGCCAGCCGGCCGCCCAGGAAATAGCCGGCGGCCAGGTAGAGCATAATAAGGCCGATGAGGCTAGCCCAGACGATGAGCGAACTGCCGAAGTACGGGTCGAGCAGGCGCGAGCCGGCCATTTCCACCGCCATGGTGGTCATGCCGGCGAGAAAAACCGTCAGCAGGAGCAGGGGCCGTGCGGCCATGATTCCTCCTTGCGGCAGGTGCCTGGGATGATTATATGGGTTTGCCATCGCCCTGACAAGACGCTGGCCGCGCCTTGTTGGTCAGCGGCATGGACGAATCCCGAACAATCATAGTTTTCCGCAAACTTGTCTTCTCCCTGATTCGAGGCTATAATGACCGCAAAAGGCGAGGTCGATGCAGAACGATGATACTTACCCTTGTCTCCTTCTTTGTCGTCCTGAGCATCATGGTGTTCGTACATGAGCTGGGACATTTTCTGGCCGCCAAGCGCGCCGGCGTGCGCGTGGAAGAATTCGGCTTCGGATACCCCCCGCGTCTGTTCACCATCGGCCGGCGCGGGGAAACCCTCTACACCATCAACGCCATCCCGTTCGGCGGGTTCGTGCGCCTGGCCGGCGAGGATAACCCGAACGTCCCCGACGGCCTGGCCAATCAGCCCAAACGCGTGCGCGCCGCCATCCTGGCCGCCGGCCCCCTCATGAATTTTGTCCTGGCGGTGCTGTGCTTCATCCTGGCCTTCGGCCTGGGCTGGGCCAGCGGCGAGGGCATCCGCGTCACCGGCGTGATCGAGAACACCCCGGCGGTCGCCGCCGGCTTTCAGTCCGGCGATGTCATTATCGCTGTGGACGGGATCCCCGTCCAGACGACCACGCAGTTCGTGGACTATGTCGGCGCACGCGCCGGCCAACCGGTACGGGTCACAGTGCGCCGCAACCATGACACGGTGGACCTGTACGTGACGCCGGAGTTCAACGCGGAGGCCGGCCGGGCGCAGATCGGCCTCTATCTCGGCCCCAAACTCACCTGGGGCGAGGCCATCCTGGAGGGCTTCATCCAGACCGGCCAGGTCATCTATCTGACCCTTTCCGTCCCCATCCTGCTCCTGCGGGGCATCATCCCGCTGGAGGCGGCCCGCCCCATCGGCCCGGTGGGCATTGCCCAGCTTGCCAGCGGCGCCGTCCGGCAGTCCATCGCCATGGACTGGTGGTTCCCCATCCTCCAGCTTATGGGGGTGCTCAGCGCCGCCATCGGCATTACCAACCTCCTGCCCCTGCCGGCGCTGGACGGCGGGCGCATCCTGTTCGTCATCGTGGAGGCCATCCGCGGCAAGCGCATTCCCCCCGAACAAGAGGGGCGCATCCATTTCATCGGCTTTATGCTCCTCATTTCCTTGCTGGTTATCATCACGTACATTGACATCGTGAATCCGCTTCCCAGTGTGGACTGGAGCAACATGCTCTGACACGAGCCGGCGGGTGGCAATGGTGAGGCCTCGACAATCCATTCCTCCATCCTACCTCCAGCCGCCATCGCTCCCGTTCCGCGTGCTCCCCAACGCCCCGTTATGGAGGAGAGTCTCGTATGCGCGACCAACTTGCTGATGCATTGAAGGCCGGCGCCGGCGCCGATTACGTCGAAATCCGGCTCCAGCGCAGTGAATCCACCCATCTGTCCTACCGCGGGCGCGAGATCGAACAGGTCGGCCGCACCACCGGCCTGGGCGGCGCGGTGCGCGCCCTGGTCAAAGGAGGATGGGGGTTCGTCTCGTTCAACGATTTGGCCGACCTGCGCGCCAGCGTCGAGCTGGCGGTACATCAGGCACGGCTGGTCGGACGCGAGGAGACCCGCTTCGCGCCGGCGGAGCCGGTGGTGGATATCGTGCGGCCGGCGCTGGGCAAAGACCCCCGCCAGATATCCCTGGCCGACAAAAAGCGCCTGCTCGACGAATATAACGAGGTCATCTGGCGAACATCCGACAAAATCCAGACCTCTATCATCCGCTACCATGATTTGTCCCGCCGCACCTACTTCGCCAACTCCGAGGGGAGCTACATCGAGCAGGAAATGGTGGACATGTCCCTGGTCGTGGTCGCGGTGGCGCGGGACGGAAGCGATGTCCAGCAGGCCTTCCTCAGCCGGGGCAGTGCCGGCGACTTCAGCGCCCTCGAAAACCTGCATTCCGAGGTGGAAGATGCGGCCCGGCGGGCGGTGCGCCTGCTGTCCGCCAAACCCGTCAAGGGCGGCACGTACACCGTCATCATTGACCCACGGCTCGCCGGCGTCTTCATCCACGAAGCCTTCGGCCACCTCTCGGAGGCCGACCATGTCTACGAGAACGAGCGCCTGCGGGAGCTGATGCAGTTGGGCCGGCGCTTCGGCCCGCCGGAGCTGAACGTCTTCGACGGCGCCGCCGTCCCCGGCCTGCGCGGCTCCTACCGCTATGATGATGAGGGGGTGCCGGCGCACAAGACCTACCTCATTCGCGAGGGGGTCCTGGTGGGCCGGCTCCATTCCCGCGAGACCGCCGGCAAAATGGGCGAAGCCCCCACCGGCAATGCCCGCGCCATCAACTACCAGTTCCCGCCGCTGGTGCGCATGACCAACACCGCTATCGAGAACGGCACTGTGCCCTTCGAGGACATGCTGGCCGATATCCAGCTCGGCATCTACGCCAAGGACGCCTACGGCGGCGAGACCACTATGGAGATGTTCACCTTCTCCGCCGCCCAGGCCTTCATGATCCGCAACGGCCAGATCGCCGAGGAAGTGCGCGGCGTCAACCTGACCGGCAACGTCTTCGAGACCCTGGCCAATATCGAGGCCATCGGGAACGATTTCCGCTGGAATCACAGCGGCGGGGGGTGCGGCAAGGGCGGGCAAAGCCCCCTGCCCGTGGACGAGGGCAGTCCCCACATCCGGGTGCGCAACGTCGTGGTGGGAGGCGAATAAGATGAGCCTGACACTGCAGGAATTCGAGGAGCGGGTGCTGGAGCTAGCCCGGCGCAGGGCGGAGCAGGCCGAGGTCTTCTCGGTCGAGACCGTGGAGACGCCGGTGGCCTTCGAGGCCAATCGGCTGAAACAATTACGGACACACCGCAGTCGGGGCGTTGCCCTGCGGGTCATCGCCGGCGGCAGGATAGGGCTGGCCAGCACCACCCTGCTGGAAAACCCCGAGGACCTGGTGCGCGATGCCCTGGCCGCCGCCCAGTTCGGCGCCCAGGCCGGCTTCGAACTTCCCTCTACCATCGAGGCTTCGCCGCCGGCCGTCTTTGATCCGGCTGTCGAGGCGCTCAGCGTGGATGAGATGGTCGAGATCGGCCAGCGCATGATCGACCGGGCACGCGCCGAAAACGCCGCTCTGCTGTGCGAGGCGCATCTCGATAAAGTGGTCAGCACCGTGCGCCTGCACAACAGCCGCGGCGCGGCCGGCAGTTACTGCGGCACCAGCTTCTCCCTCAGCTTCGGCGTGAACCTGATCCGCGGCACCGATATGCTGGACGTGTGGGAATGGCAGACCTCGCGCCGGCTGGACATCCCCTCCGACGCCATGGTGGAGACCGTCCTGCATAAGGTACGGCTGGCGGAGCGCACCGCCAAGGTCCCCACCGCGCAACTGCCGGTGATCCTCTCGCCGAAGGGCGCCGGCAGTACCCTCATCGAGTCCCTGGCCTCCGGCTTCAACGGCAAGATCGTCCTGCAGGGCGCCTCTCCCGTCGGGGACAAGCTGGGCAAAAAGGCCTTTTCCGAAAAGCTCACGCTGTACGATGACGGACTGCTCGACTACGCCGCCGGCAGTGCCCCCTTCGACGACGAGGGCGTGCCCACCCGCCGCACCGCCTTGGTGACCGAAGGGGTGGTGACCGCCTTTATCTACGACCTCTTCACCGCTTACCTGGCCGGCACGCAGTCCACCGGCAACGCCGAGCGATCCCTTTCTTCCCTGCCATCCCCCTCCCTGCACACCGTCTGGATGGCGCCGGGGGATGCCAGCCTGGAGGATATGCTCGCCGATATCCAGGAGGGCCTGCTGGTGGACCAGGTCATGGGTGCCTGGGCCGGCAACATCCTGGCCGGCGAGTTCTCCGGCAACGTGCATCTGGGCTACCGCATCGAGAAGGGCCAGATCGTGGGGCGCGTCAAGGACACCATGATCGCCGGCAATGTGTTCCAGGCGCTGGGAAACATCGCCGCCATCGGCCGGGAGCTGTATCCGGTGGGCGGCGGTCTGCGTCTGCCCTATATCTACCTGCCGGCGCTGGGTGTGGCCAGCAAAGATGTCTGAGGGGGTAAGATGAGCATCACCAAACGACTAGACGAAGCGCGGCGTGCCTTTCGCCAAAGGGATGGACAGGCGGCCGCCGTAGCCCATTCTCCCGAAGCCATTGCCGGCGCCTATCAGCGGCGCCATGCCGAGCGCCACGGCGCCGCCAGCCATCAATACATCGGCGATCTGGTCTACGGCGGCCTGGACGGCATCATCACCACTTTCGCCGTGGTCAGCGGCGTGGCCGGCGCCGAGCTGGGCACCCATGTGGTGCTCATCCTCGGCCTGGCCAACCTCTTCGCCGACGGCTTTTCCATGGCCACCGGCGCCTACCTCTCCTCCAAAAGCGAGCAGGAATATTACGAGAACGAGCTGGCCCGCGAGCAGTGGGAGATCGAACACTTCCCCGAAGGGGAGCGCCTGGAGCTGTATCACCTGTACCTTCAGCAGGGCTACACGGAGGAGGATGCCCACAAGCTGGTGGAGATCAAGACCAAGAACCCGCGCACCTGGCTCCACAGCATGATGGTGGAAGAGCTGGGGCTCCTGCCGGACGAGCGCAAGCCCCTGCTGAGCGCCCTGGCCACGCTGGCGGCCTTTGTGACCGCCGGCTCCCTGCCCCTGCTGGTCTATCTGGCCGGCATGGTCATCCCGGTTCCTTCACACCTGTCCTTCCCCGTTTCCCTGGCCCTTTCGGCCCTGGCGCTCTTCGGCCTGGGCGCGGCCAAGGTGTACGTCACCGGGCAGAACCCCCTGCGCAGTGGGCTGGAGATGCTGATTGTGGG
>JAPWUQ010000262.1 GCA_028275445.1 Anaerolineae bacterium
GGTTTGGACTCATTCGACCGCAAGCATATTTGACAAAAAATTCGTGAAGGTATATATTCGCTCTGGTGCATGCAATTGTCATATAGTTCGGCATGTCACAATCCGCATATCCAATCTATTCATCAGGAGAGAACCAACATGAAGATCGCACTGGTTTCCGATGACGGCATCACGATCAGCCAACATTTTGGCAGGGCCCCCTTTTATGTGGTAGTGACTATCGAGAACGGCCAGATAGTGGGACGGGAGGTGCGCGATAAGCTCGGCCATGCGCAGTTCGCCGGCCAGCACGGCCATGAGGAGCACAGCCACGCCGCCGGCCAGGGACACGGTTTCGACCGCGCTTCCCAGGACCGGCACAGCCGCATGGCCGCCGCCATCGCCGACTGCCAAATGCTCGTCGCCCGCGGCATGGGCGCCGGCGCGTATGAAAGCATGCGCCAGGCCGGCATCCGCCCCATCATCACCGATATCCCCACGATTGATGAGGCGGTGCGCGCCTTCATCGAAGGCCGGCTCACCGACCATCCCGAATGGCTGCACTAACGCGCTCCTTCTATCTTTAAGCCGGAGAATCACCCATGCACCCAACCATCCTTCTGCTCGCCAAAGTCCTTTTGGCCAGTCTCATTGTCGGCTTCGTCACCGCTTCCATCCAATCCTGGGTGGACCGCTTCTTCCTGGTGATCTTGTTGACTGGGCTGGTGGGCCTGCCCATTGCGCGTTCCATCATCGTGAACCTGATGGTGGTTGCGTTGGCGTCCCTGATGATGGCCCTGCGCCAAAGCAGTGTGTTGACCTCTGTGCGGGAAGATTGGGCCATGCTCATCATCCCCGCAGTCCTGGGAGGGGCGCTGGGCCGGCTCATCGGGCTTCAGGCACCAGCCCCCGTCCTCCTGCTCATTCTCGGCATCTATGCCATCCTGGCCGGCGCGCGCATGGCCTTTATTAAACCTCTCCCGGAACGCGATGATCATCCGCATCCTGCATGGACGGCCGCGGTAGCCCTGGGATTCGGGGGCATCACTGGCCTGCTCTCCGCCGGCGGGAAGCCCTTCACCGTCCCCATCTACAACTGGATCATGGGACATCACCCCCGACGCGCCTATGCCATGGCCTCGGTGGGCGTCACGGCGGCCGCCTGGTCAGCCATTGGCACGCAGGTAGCGACCGGCGCTGTCATCTCGCCGGCCGACCTTGGCCTGGCGATCTATGCCTTCGTCCTGATCACGCTGACCGCCTTGGCGGTCCAGCGCTTTTGGACGCCTCGTCTGAATCAGGTGGTGACGTGGATCATTTCCCCGTTGCTGGTCCTGGTGGGCATCCGCTTTCTGTTGGTAGCCATACCCCATTTGTAACCCCGATTGGGGGAAGGAGGAAAAAATGGCTGGTCAGCAGTCGAGCAGTTGGTGGAAGAGCCAGATCCCTACGCTGGTGTTGCTGGTCATCATCGTAGCCCTGGCCATCTGGTCCATTGTCAGCGGCATCGGCGTCGCCCCGTAGGTGGGGCGTATGACCGCTGCGCGGGGCATCGTGCTGGCCATCGTCGGCCTGGGCGCCGGCCTCCTCGGCGGCCTCATCGGCACCGGCGGATGCAGTGTCATGCTCCCTGTCATCCACTTCTGGATGGGCTATGCCGCGCCGATCGCGGTGGGTACCACCCTCTTCGCCGTCATCTTCACCGCAGTCTCGGGTGCCTATGGACACCTTCTGCGCCGAAACGTCGACCTGCGCGCCTTCCTTTGGCTGGGCGGAGGGGGTATCCTGGGTGTCCTGCTTGGCTCCTGGTTGTTCACCCTGCTCTCGGCTCATGCCAAGCTGCTGGGCCTGGTCCTGGGCGTCATCTTTCTATGGCCGGCGATCCGCATGGTCTATGAGGGCATTGTCCAGCGCGCTCTGCCCGCGCGCGAGGGGAACGTGATCCCGGGGGCCGGCTGGGGAATGGGACTCTTCGGCTTTATCGTGGGCATCGCCACGGGAGTCGCCGGCCTCGGAGGAGGCTATGCCCTGGTGCCCGGCATCATTTACCTTTTCCAGGCGCCCGTGTACATCACCATGGGCACGTCGTTGGCGACCATGATCCCGCTGGCTGTCGTGGGCGGTGCCATTAAGCTGGCCCAGGGATTCGTGGATTTGCCCACGGGATTGGTGCTGGCCGCCGGCACCATCATCGGCGCCCAGATCGGTGCGGCCATCATCAAGCGCTTCAAGCCGGCTACCCTGAAGCTGATCTTCGGCCTCTATTTCCTCTACGTCGCCGTCAAATTCATTACCGGCTACTTCGGCATTGCCATCTGGTAAGTGAATCCCCGGCATATCCCTCGGACAGGCCGTGAGGGAACCACTTGCGGTTCCTTCACGGCCTGTCTGCTGTAGCTGAGCATCCCACGCCAGGACATTGATTTGTGGCAAATTTGACAATCCCTTTCTCTGGCGCTATAATATATTCAGATTTCCATATATGCAAACCCTGCAATGAGAATGAGATCGCCCGTTCGGTGAACGGACTGCGCAGGCAAGCGAACAACGTGGAACGCGGAGATACACCATGCGGCTCATCGCACGACAACGGGAGAGAAGGCTTCGAGGATTGTGCCTGTGCGGGACGCACGCCGGCCGAAAGCGTCCGCCGCCGGCCTCCCCACCGTCCCCGCCCGCATGACTGCTTTCACCGCATGGCAAATATCACATGGGAGGATAAGACCATGGCAAAAAATTGGTACCCTATCATCAACACGGAGCTGTGCACCAACTGCGGGACGTGTGTGCAGTTCTGCCCTCACAACGTGTTCGAGTCAGACCACCAGCACCCGCTGGTGGTACGGCCCGAAAACTGCGTGGAATTCTGTCGGGGCTGTGCCAAAGCCTGCCCGATGGAAGCCATCACCTATTTCGGTGATCAATAATCATCCTATCTCACCAGGAGGCAACAATGGGTAAAAAAGGATTACTGCTGTGCGTATGTCAAGGGACCTGTCCCTCGTTCCAACAAATGAATATCTTTGAGGTGGGCAACGCTATCCGCCGGGAAAAGCTGGTGGACTACATCGCCATCCATCCTCAGCTTTGCGCCACCGACGGCGATGCCTTCCTCTCGACGCTTCTGCAGGGGAACAACACCGACGAGCTGTATGTCGCCGCGTGCGATCCCACCATGCAGGTCAAGATGTATCGCGATGCCATGGCCAGCGCCGGCTTCGACCCCAGCCGGCTGAAAGGGGTGGATATCCGCAACATGACCACCGAACAGGCGGTGCAGGCCATCAAACAG
>JAPWUQ010000263.1 GCA_028275445.1 Anaerolineae bacterium
GTGGCCGCGCAGTCGCTTTCGGGTGGGCAGGCAGTCTCCCATAATCTCATCCGCTTCCCCGCCGGCGGCTGTGGAATGCTGTACGAGTCCAACTTCTTCTGGGAGCTTCCCCAGGGCGAACCCATTCCGCCGACGCCGACCCCCACGCATACGCCTACTGTGACGCCACCGCCGCCTACACCAACGCCGACCTTTACGCCGCCGTCACCGCTTCAGTATCAGCGGGTTGTGATCCAGCGGGGATATGGCCATGGCGAGGTGCGGGACAGCATCCTGAACGCCTGGGCACCGGACGCCAATTACGGGGCGCATCAGAAGCTGGCGGTGCGCGCCGGCGGCTGGGCGGAGAGTGTGCTGTGGTTCGACCTGGGGATGATCCCGCCAGAAGCGGTGATAGACCGGGCCGTACTGCAGATGTACGTTGCCGGCCGGAGCAACCCCAACGTTACGCCGGTGGAGGTATATGCCCTGCATCGGACCTGGGACGAGCGGACAGTCACCTGGAAGCAGGCGCAGGAAGGGGTGGACTGGGACCAGCCGGGCGCCAGCGGTGCCGGCACAGATTGTTCGACCATGCCGGCGGCACTGACCCTGCTCAGCGCGACACAGTCCTGGCTGACGATGGATATCACCTGCCTGGTGCGGCAGTGGATGGAGGAGCCGGAGGCCAACGCCGGCATCCTGCTGAAGGCGACCGGCGCCGCCGGCGTCCAGTATGACCTGGCGTCGTCGGAGTACTGGATGGTGAGCCGCCGGCCGGCGCTGATCATCACCTATCACCTGCCGTAGGGGCAGGGCAGGAGCCTGCCGGCTGTTTCCAGATGATTGGTGCAGAAACAAAGCCCCCAGATGTCCTTGCGCATCTGGGGGCAAAATCGTCGTTTGACAATTACGGGGAGATCACTTACCCTTCGACATGGATGATCTCAACCGGACAGCTATCGGCAGCTTCCTGGACGCAGTCGCGCAGATCCTCGGGGACTTCGCCCTTGCCGGGGTCACCTCCGACGCGGTATTTCGCCACAATCTGGGAGACCCCGTCGTTGTCCTCCTCGAACACCGCGTCGCAGACGCTCCAGCAACTGCCACAGCTCGTGCATTCGTCGCGATCGATCGTGACCTTCATCTTGCGCCTCCTGCTGGTGAAGAATGAACCTGTCAGAGCGGGCATCTGCCCCATGTCTGGGCATAGTATAACACGGTTTGCGTTGGCGGTCAATAGGTTTTTCCGAAAAGGGTGTGGGAAGGTCATGAAACGTGGAGGCATGATGGCTCATCGCGGCTGGGAACTCGGGCGCCGGCCGCTGGTGATCGCGTTGCTACTGCTGTCTGTCATCGGGGCGGCGGTCTGGTCCAGCGGCGGCCGGCCCACTGCCGCCCAGGAGCCGGCGCGCTGGATGGTGTATTTCCCCCTCTATCACACGGCGCTCCCGACCCCGACCCCTACGCCGACCTTCACGCCAACCCCCACACCTCGGCCAACGGCCACGCCAACGCCCCCGCCGCGCGCCGTCCTGCGCATCAGCGCCCTGCGTTTCACCGGCCAGGATGAGTACATCGAGATTCGCAACGACGGCAACCTGGCGCAGGACATGACCGGCTGGCGGGTGTTCAGCGAGGTGGGTGCACAGATGTACCATTTCCCTCAGGGATTCCGTCTATCCGCCGGCGATTACGTGCGCGTGCACAGCGGGCCGGCGGCTTTCTCCCTGCCGCCGCATCACCTCTTCTGGACCCAGGCCTATATCTGGAACAACGAGGGAGATGTGGCCATTCTGCTGGATGCCCAGGGCCGCGAGGTGGACCGCTGGGCATATTGAAGGTGGGAAGCGGTCAGAAGCGCTTCTGCGCGGGGCGTGCGGGGCCGGCGATCCGCGATAACGGCGCGACCAGCACCACCCGCGTGCCGCTCCCGGGGCTGGAGATGATGGACAGCGTCCCATCAATCAGCTCCGCCCGTTCCCTCATGTTGATAAGCCCCAAACTGCCGCGCTGGTCGTAGGTCTGCTCGACCGCCGCCACGTCAAAGCCGATGCCGTCATCCTCCACCTCTGCCATGAAGGTCTGCTGGTCGTTGCGCAGTCGCACGATCACGCGGTGGGCCTGGGCGTGCTTGCGGGCGTTGGTGATGGCCTCCTCCAGGATGGAGAAGACGACGCCGGCGGTCTCGTCGGAGAGGGAAGCGGAGAAGCCGGCGTCCTGGATCTCCACCAGAAGCCCTTCCGTCTCCTGGATTTTCTCGGCATAATGGCGCAGTGCCGCCACCAGCCCCTGGGTCTCCAGGATCACCGGCCGCAGGGTGAACAGCATGGTGCGTATCTCTTTCGTCGTCCTGCGGGCCAGGTCCTCCAGCTCCGCCAGTTCCTCGGCGGCTTTCTCCGGCGAGCGTTTCACCAGCGCGCGGGCGTAGTTGAGGCGCATGGTGATGGCGGCGATGGTCTGCGTTGGCCCATCATGCAGTTCGCGCGCGATCTCGCGGCGGATCTCCTCCTGCTGGGTGATGATGCGGTCCCGTTCCTCGCGCAGGCTCTGGAAAAGCTGGGCGTTCTGCAGGGCGATGGTGGCCTGGTTAGAAAAGGCCACCAGGAAATGGCATTCGTCCAAGGAGTAAGCGGCCGGCGAGGGGCTGGCGAAGAGCACCACCCCGTAGGACTCAAAGCCGGCCCGCAGGGGGACAACGATGGCGGAGCGGGCCCCGCGCAGGGAGGGGAAGGCAGATAGTTCGGGATCCGCGGCGACATCGGAGATCACCTCGGCCTCGCCGGCGGAGATGACGCGCTGTAGGACGCCCTGCCGGGCCGGACAGCGGATATCCCGGTCGGCATCGGTAATATGGTAGCCGGCGACCACGTGCAGGGCTGGCTCATGCCGGCCTTCCTCGAACAGCAGGGCCATGCCCACCATCTGCGCCGGGTTCTTGCCCAACGCCCGGAACTCGATGGCGCTCAGGTCGAACAGCGCCTGCAGGACCTGCTGATAATCGAGGGTGGCGCCCAGGGTGCTGGCCATAGCGTACACCGCATCCAGGCGATCGCGCGTTTGCCGCAGAGTTTCGACCTCGGCGGTGAGCTCGCGCAGTCGCTGAGCGGCTCTCTGCTGGCTGAGCCAGCCGGCAGCGGCACCTAGCGCCGGCAGGCCAATGAGGGAGACAACGGCCTCGGTCAGGTTCATGCCGGCCAACTCGCTCCACTGTGGGGTGCTCAGGGGGAGCGCGCCGCAGAATGCCAGCACCAGGCCGGCCAGCAGGCCCATTCCTCCGCCGGCGGCCA
>JAPWUQ010000264.1 GCA_028275445.1 Anaerolineae bacterium
GCGTGGGTGTGAAGCTGGGACTGGCCGCCGCGCCGCATCACCATATAGCGGGCCAGGCGCTCATGGATGTGGCGCAGGAGGTTGGCCAGTTCCTCGTTGCCGGCGGCCTCGGCAATCAGGTAATGAAACTCGCGGTTCTCGTCGGTGTAGCGGTCGTACGATTCCTCGTCATCGCCGGTGTAGCCGGCGTGCACCCTTTCCAGGCGGGCAAGCTGTTCGGGGGTGATGCGCTGGGCGGCCCGCTCCACGGAGGCCAGCTCCAGGATGCCGCGCAGTTCCAGCAGGTCGCGCAACTGCTTCAGCGTCAGGCGGGTGACGAAATAGCCGGAGCGCGGCTTGATGGTCACCAGGCCTTCCTGGTCCAGCATCTGCAGGGCCTCGCGCACCGGGGTGATGCTGGTGCCGTACTGGCGGGCGAGGTCTTCCACGGAAAGGCGTTCGCCGGGGCGCAAATGCTGCATGATGATGGAGCGTCGGATTTCTTTGTAAATCTTGTACTTAATCGTGGTGGCAGTTTGCTCTGTAACGACCATGACCCCCTCCCGCTGGCTTTCCTGAAAATTATAGCATAACGCTTGCAAAATGCAACTTGACACGCCTAGAAGAAGTATGGGACATATCAATTTGACAGTATCACACATTGGGTGTATAATCTGATATATCAAATGGGCGTGCGGAAATATATACTGCTCTCCGCCGCACACCTTGCCCGGCGGGGGGTCTGCATGCCCATACAGGCCGGTCCAAGAAGTCTGGATGATGCAGAGGAGACAATGGGGCACCGGAACTGCCGCCGGCTGATGTCAAGTGCACAATGGCCGATCCCTCACAGCGTTCCCCATGCGGGCGAAGCACGGGCCATTTCCTGGCCGGCCGGCGTCCGGAATCCCGTCAGGCCCCTTACTGGCCTCCCCTCGACAATCCCTGTTCGTTGCGTTGCAGTGATCTTCCCTTCGTCAGCTCACCCCTCAGGTTTCCATACATCTTCTCGCATCCAGGAAAGGAGGATCCGATGAGCGAGAAAAAACTGCATCCCATCATCCAGGAGGCGCAGGAGCAACTGCGCAAGGGCCGCATCTCGCGGCGTGAGTTCATCCGCATCTCGACGTTGTTGGGCATGTCGGCGATGAGCGCGGCGGCCCTGGCGTCCTGTGCGCCGAAGAAAACGGCCACGCCGGCGCCGGCCACCAGCGCCCCGGCCGCGACGGCGACGCCGGTCCCGCCGACCGCCACCAGCGCGCCGGCGGCGACGCCCACGCCGGCGGCGGAAATGCCCGTGCGCGGCGGCACCCTGAAGGCCTCCACCCGCGTGGAGCGCGTGGACCATCCGGCCCGCTTCTCCCTGGTCAGCCAGTCGCATCCCTGGCGCCACGTCTTCGAGTACCTGACCTACATTGATGCCAAAGGCATTGCCCATCCCTACCTGCTCGAGTCGTGGGAAGCCAGCGATGACCTGATGACCTGGAAGCTCAACCTGCGCAAGGGCATTAAGTTCAACAACGGCAAGGAACTGACCGCCGACGATGTCGTCTTCAACTTCAACCAGTGGCTGGATGTCAACGTCGGTTCGTCCTTGCTGGGCCAGATGAGCTATCTGGATGCCTCCGGCGTGGAAAAGGTGGATGACTACACCGTCGTGCTCCACCTGAAGAACCCGTCCATCACCGTGCCGTACGACCTGTATCATTACGGCGCCATGATCGTGCCCAAGGAGTTCGAGGGCGACATCACCCGCCAGCCTATCGGCACCGGTGCGTTCACCATGGCCGAGTATGTGCCGGGCGAGCGCTGCCGGCTGGTGCGCCGCGAGGGGTACTGGCGCAATGGCAAGGATGGCAAACCCCTGCCGTACCTGGACGAGATCATCATGGTCCAGCTCGGCGAGGACCCGACCGCCGGCCTGTCCGCCCTCAAGACCGGCGAGGTGGACACCGTGATCGAGCCGCCGGTGACCGTCTGGCAGGGCGTCCGGGACGACCCGAACTTCGTCATCATCTCGACCCCGACCTCGGCTACGCGTGTCCTGCGCGTGCGCGTCGACCAGGAGCCCTGGACCGACAACCGCGTGCGCCTGGCGCTCAAGTACTGCCACAATCGCGAGAAGATCCTGGCGCTGGCACTGATGGGCGAGGGCACCATCGGCAACGACAGCCATGTCGCGCCGGCGCATCCCGAGTACTGCCCGGTGGATCCCTTCCCCTATGATCCCGAGAAGGCCAAGGCGCTCCTGGCGGAGGCCGGCTATCCCAATGGTCTGGACGTGACCCTGACGGTGGTGAGCGACTGGCCCGAGACCATGGCCTATGCCCAGGCGCTCAAGGAAGATGCGGCGCCGGCGGGCTTCCGCATCACCCTCAACACCATGCCGGCGTCCCAGTTCTGGGATGGCTGGACCGAGTGGAACATGAGCGTCACCTGGTGGGCGCACCGGCCGCTGGCCATCATGACCCTGCCGCTGGCCTACATCAGCCGCGACGGCAAGCCCGTGCCCTGGAACGAGAGCCGCTGGGTGGACGCCGAGTTCGAACAGCTTCTCCAGGAAGCCATGCGCACGCTGGACCTGGAAAAGCGCCGCGAGATCATGTGCAAGCTGGAGACCATCCAGAAGGAGCGCGGCTCCATCTGCACCCCGTTCTTCATGAACGTGTGGACCATCCACAGCAAGAAGGTGCACGATGTGCCGCCTTCGCCGGAAGAGTTCGCTGTCTACTACGAGACCTGGAAGGAAGCGTAATCTGGGACCAGCCTGCGGTGGTAGGGGCGGGGCAGTCCCGCCCCTACCATTCTGTCCAGAATCAGAAGAAATGTTGTATAATAATGGGGTAAGGTCCATTCGTTTGTGTTCCAGTTACCCCGCGTGAGGGAGATACGATGATCGAAACACATGGCTTGAGCATGACGAGTGCCCATTATGCCCGCATGGGCCAGCAAGAATGTGAGAAAATCCACGTCGCAACCCTGGAAATCCTGGAACGGACGGGCGTCGACGTTCACGATGAGAAGGCGCGTGAGATCCTGGCCAAGGCCGGCGCCAAGGTGGACGGCATCCGCGTGCGCGTGCCCGAGCATCTGGTGAATTGGGCTCTGGAGACCGCCCCCAAGCGCATGACACTGTACGACCGCAACGGCAAGGTGGCCATCCGCGCCTGGGGATACAACTCGTACTTCGGCGGCGGCTCGGACTGCCTGAACATCCTCGATCACCGCACCGGCCAGCGCCGCCGGCCCAAACTCTCCGACGTGCGGGATGCCGCCATCGTCCAGG
>JAPWUQ010000055.1 GCA_028275445.1 Anaerolineae bacterium
GAAGCTTGAATTTCCCTGTGAAATATGATATCATGGCCTCTGCATGCGGGAACGCGGGGTATGGGTCGGGCCGGTTGGCCCCTGGACGAAATTCCCAACAGGACAGGCACAGGACAATATGCGCGCGTTGATCGTCTCCGACATCCATTCCAACCTGCCGGCCTTTCAGGCCGTGCTCCAGCAGGCCGCCCCCTTCGATATCATCTGGTGCCTGGGCGATATAGTCGGGTACGGCCCCCAGCCGAACGAGTGCATCGAGCTTCTGCGAGAGCATCCGCACCTGGCGGTGGCCGGCAACCATGATTGGGCCGCGTTGGGCCGGCTGGACCTGGCCGAGTTCAACGCCGAAGCCCGCTGGGCCGCCCGCTGGACCGCCGAGGCGCTGTCCCCGGACAACCGCGCCTATCTGGAGGCCCTCCCCACCCGCCTGGTGCAGGAGCCTTTCACCATCGTTCACGGCAGTCCGCGCGAACCCATCTGGGAATATATCCTCTACTCCTTCGTAGCCGCCGCCAATTTCGAGCACTTCGACACCCCTTACTGCCTTATCGGACACACCCATTCGCCGGCCCTTTTTGTCGAACGCACAGAAGGGGAGACGCGCATCATTGATGCCGACCTGCCCCCGTTCGAAGAACCCGTGCCGCTGGGCGGGGGGCGCTGTATCATCAACCCCGGCAGTGTTGGCCAGCCGCGCGACGGCGACCCGCGCGCCAGCTACGCCATCTGGGACACCGATAAGGGCGAGCTGGTCATCCACCGGGTGGACTATGACATCGAGGCCATCCAGACCCTGATGGCGGAGCTGGGCTTTCCGGCGCGCCTCATCGCCCGCCTAAGCTACGGCTGGTGAGGCCGGGGGCACAGCCCGGGAACAAAGGCCGGCGCGCCGGCGTCTTACGAGTGTGCCGCAAGCCCGGCGCCTCGCACCCTTTGCCGGGCCCTTTGCCAGAGGAGGAGAAGGAACATGAGGCGTTCTCGGCCGTTGTGGTTGGGCATCATGATTGTAATGGCGCTGGCCCTGGCCATGACCGCCTGCGCGCCGGCGCCCAAACGGGAAGCCGGCGTGTCCCTCCCGCA
The DNA here is from genome assembly GCA_028275445.1 of Anaerolineae bacterium. GTDB lineage: Bacteria > Chloroflexota > Anaerolineae > JACIWP01 > JACIWP01 > JACIWP01. The sequence goes on from JAPWUQ010000055.1 coordinate 1,081, forward strand.
GGCCGTCCCCCCGGTCGCGGCCACCGTGGTGGTGGAAAAGGCGGTCGTCCAAGAAGGCGCCGCGGACGTGAGCGCCTACCAGGTGGGGTCGCTCACCGAGCGCATGATCATCCGCACGGGCAACCTCACCCTGGTGGTGAAGGACACCGCCCAGGCCATGAACCAGGTGCGCGACCTGGCGGAATCCATGGGCGGCTATGTGGTGGAGTCCAACGCCTACCGGGATCAAGGGTTACTGCGCGGCCGCATGACGGTGCGCGTGCCGGCGGAGAAGTTCGACCAGGCCATGGATGGAATTCGCGCCGTGGCGGTGCGCGTCGAGAGCGAAAGCTCTTCCGGACAAGATGTGACAGAGGAGTACTCCGACCTCTCCGCGCAACTGCGCAACCTGGAGGCCACGGAGACGGAATTGCGCGAACTGCTGGCCACCGTGCGCGAGCGCACTGGCAAAGCTGAGGACATCCTCGCCGTCTACCGTGAGCTGACCACCATTCGCGGTGAGATCGAGCGGGTGAAAGGGCGCATGCAGTACCTGGAGCGGATGACCGCCCTGGCGACCATCAACGTCGAGCTGATCCCGGACGAACTGCAGAAGCCGGTGGTGGAGGAGCCGTGGAACCCGCAGGTAACCTTGAAGGAGGCACTGCGGGCGCTGGTGAACGCCGGCCGCTTCCTGGTGGATGCCCTGATCTGGCTCGTGGTGGTCGTGCTCCCCATCCTGATCATCATCGCCCTGCCCGTGGTAGCGCTGGTCCTGATCATCCGGGCCATCGGGCGCCGGCGGCGTAAATCCGCAGAGTAATCTACCCGACACAGGGGCGGTCCGTTGCGACCGCCCCGTATTTTTCCTCCTATCCCCCATTCCTGGGGCTGTCTGGCAGTTGCCGGCGCCGGTTTCGGCCGCCCGGCAGTGCTTCACCAACGCTGATAGTGTACGCGCGCCGGGTCGTACTGCGTGCGAGCCGGCGGGTGTTCCGCCGGGTGGCCGATGGCGATGAGACACAAGGGGACGAGGCCGGCAGGGATGCCCAGCACCTCCCGCACCATCTGCTCCCGTTCGGCGCGCGGATGCACCCCCAGCCAGACGCTTCCCAGCCCCATGCCGGCTGCGGCCAACAGGATGTTCTCTGCCGCGGCCGAGCAGTCCTGCACCCAGTAATCGGAGACGGCAGGTTCGCCCACGACGGCGATGCACAGCGGCGCCTCGAAGAGCATTTTCGCGTAGGGGTGGCGCTCCGCCAGGGTGTCGAGTATCTTCCGCTCTGTGACCACGACGAAGTGCCACGGCCGGCGGTTGGCCGCCGAAGGCGCGGCCATGGCCGCTTTCAGCAGGGTAGTGATCTGCTCCTCTGTAACGGGCTCCGGCGTATAGCGGCGCACACTGCGCCGCGCCAGGATATTCGGAACAGGGATCGTATCCATAGCGCGCCTCCTCGGCTACTGTTTGGGAAAGGTCTTTTCAGAATCTTACCCCATCCAGGCGCTGGGGCAAATAAGCAAGCCTAGGTGGAGATGCGGAAACCCCGCCCCCTGGCCATCCCTTTCTTCTTACCGCCGGCCGCCGTACTCCAGCGCCTCGTCGCACATGGCGAGGATGTTCTGCGGCGGTACTCCATGCTGGATATGATGCACGGCCGCCAGGACGTACCCGCCCCCATCCGCCAGGTCGTCGATGCGCCGGCGCACCTCGGCGCGCACCTCCGCCGGCGTGCCGCGCGGCAGGACGCGCTGTGTGTCCACGGCGCCCCAGAAGCACAGCTCCCTGCCGAACTCCCGTTTCAGCGCGGCGGTATCCATGCCGGCGGCGGAAACCTGCACCGGGTTGAGGATCTGCACCCCCATGTCAATCAGGCGGGGGATCATGGGAACTACCGAGCCGCAGGTATGGTAAAACAGGGCCGCCGGCGCGGCATCGCGCAGGGCGCGGAACAGACGGCGCTGGCGCGGCGCGATGACCGCATCGTAGAGCGCCGGCGAAACCATCGGCCCATTCTGAAAGCCGATATCGTCGCCAATAGCCACCAGGTCCACCCTATCTCCCACCAGCGCCAAGGCGCGGCGGAAAATCTCGAGCTGAATATCCAGCACCGCGTCCATGAGCGCCTCAATGAAAGGGCGGTTCAGCAGGAGGTCGGTCAGCCAGGCCTCATACCCGCGCAGGAACTGGGACTCATGGATAAAGCCGACCGGCAGGCTCAGGCAGACGGCGTAATCGCCCAGCCGGCGGGCCTGTTCCACCTTTTCGACCAGGCCGGCCGTCCAGACCGCATCGGTCGGATCGGGCCAGGGGTAGGCGTGGATGTCATGCCGGCTCGGCTCGCCGGCGAACGGCTCCCGGATGGTGTAATAATGACCGCCCGGTGGACAGGCCCACCACACCCCCCACTCATCCTCGTAGCAGGACAGCTCGCCATCCTGCCAGACCCGGCGCGGCGCCGGCCCAGGCAGTGGCACGTTCACGACATCGGCATGAAGCCGCCGGCGCACCGGCTCGGAGACCCGGGCGGTGCGGCCGCGGTACGATTCCAGCTCCAGGTCCTCCTGGATGCCCAGATGGTCCAGCAGTTCCTGATAGGCCAGCACGTTGATGCCAGTCGCCATGGTGCCGCCCACATCAATGGGCACCCGATCCGGCTGGCGGTGATAAATGGCGGAAAGAACGCGCTGGCGGGAGTTCATCGTGTCCATCGTTGTCACTGGCCCATCTCCCCGCCGCGCTGGTCATGGACGATACTGCCATCCTTGAACACCATCCGCACCTTCCGCACACTGCGGATATCCGCCAGCGGATCGCCGTCCAGCACTACCAGGTCGGCGCGCTTGCCGGCCTCAATGGTGCCGATCTCGGCCTCCATGCGCAGGAGCCGGGAGGCGACGCTCGTGGCGGCCAGCAGGGCTTCGGCCGGCGTCATGCCGTTCTCGACCAGGCGCTCCAGCTCGCTGGGCAGGTTGTCCGCCGTGTTGAAGGGCGTCCCGCCGTCGTTGCCGGCGGCGATGGGGATGCCGGCTTTCCGCGCCCGCTCGAAGCTGGCGAGCTGGGCATCGCGCGCACGCAGGGATTTCTCGACCATAAAGGCGGGGATGCCGGCCGCGGTGCCGGCCTCCAGGATATGGTACAGCGCGGCCAGCGTCGGGACAAAATAGGTGCCGCGCTCCAGCATCAGCGCAATGGCCTCATCGTCCAGGTAGAAGCCGTGCTCGATGGAGTCAACGCCGGCCCGCACGACCGCCTTGATGCCGGCCGCCCCTTGGGCATGCGAAGCGGTCAGCTTGCCGGCCTTGCGCGCTTCTTCGACGGCGGCGCGCATCTCGTCCTCGTTCAACTGTTGGGAACCGGGTTCCACCCCGAAGGTCATCACGCCGCCGGTGGCCATGATCTTGATGATGTCGGCGCCGGCCTTCAACTGCTCCCGCGCCGCCTTGCGCACCTCGTCCGGCCCATCGGCCTCGCGGCCGCCAGGCCCCCAGCCGTGGCCGCCGGTCATGCAGATGACCTTGCCGCTGACCTTCATGCGCGGGCCGGGGATGAGGCCTTCGTTGATGGCATCGCGCAGGGCAATGTCGACATATTCCATGCCGCCCAGGTCGCGCACGGTGGTGATGCCGGCGCGCAGGGTGCGCTCCGCGTGCTTCGCCGCCACCAGCACGTTCTTGGTAATGGTCTGGCGCATCCACGCGGCAGAGGGATCGGGGCTTCCGTCCAGGCATAGATGCGTATGACAGTTGATCAAGCCGGGGATGATGGTCTTGCCGGCCAGGTCCAGCACTGGCTCCTCCGGCGACAGTGTCTCTGGCGCTCGCTCATACACGCCGGCGATGCGTTCCCCCTGGATGTGCACCGCGGCCGCAGGCCATACCCGGCCCGTCCCATCAAACAGCCGCACGTTGGTCAGCCACATGTCTCCGCTCCTTTCGCATCAAAGTGGTCTGATGATCGGTCAATAATCTACACGAAAACGGCCGGCCGTGCAAATCCGCCCCCGCCCCCGGCCGGCGAATTGGTGAAAGCGGCCGGACGTGATATAATTTCTCTTGAGGACGATCGCATCATATTGAGGTGTGCCATGAAAATCCTGCTGGTAAGCCCTGCCTCGCGGGTATGGAACTCCCGCCGGCATATCCATATGGGCCTCGGCTATCTGGCCGGCAGTATTCGCGCCGCCGGCTATCCCGTCCAGCTCTACGACGGCGAGGTGGAGGATGAGCCCCTGGCCGACCTGCTGGCGCGGGAGCACTTCGATGTCGTCGGCATCTCCAGCCCCACCCCCCTGATTTACGAGGCCTGGAAAGCGGCCGAGACCGCCAAGGCGCACGGCGCGGTCACCATCCTGGGCGGCCCCCACCTGACGCTGATGCCCCAGGAATCCATGGAGCGGCCCGAGGTGGACCTGGTGGTGCGCGGGGAGGCGGAGGATACGATTATCGAGATCCTGCACGCCCTGGAGGCGGACCCCGGCCGGCCGATGGACGGGCCGGCGGGCCCGCGGCTCTTCACCCATCCCGCCTGGCGGGACATCCTCGGCCTTTCCTACCGCAACGAGGCCGGCGAGGTGGTGCATAACCCCAACCGCCCCCTGCGCAAAGACCTGGACAACCTCCCCTGGCCGGCCTACGACCTTTTCAAGATCGAGCGCTATACCAACCTTCAGCCGCTGACCGACGGCCTGGACCCTCATGCGCGTGCCTACACCCTGCTGACCTCGCGCGGCTGTCCGTACCAGTGCATCTACTGCTCCAAGCCCATCACCGGCCATACCTGGCGCCCACGCCAGCCGGCGGAGGTCGTCAAGGAATGGGCCTACCTGGTGCGGGAATTGGGCGCCACCGAGATCGGCGTCACCGACGACGTCTGGAACCTGGACGTGGAGCGCGCCAAGGAGATATGCCGCCTGCTCATCCGCGAGAAGCTCAACCACGTGCCGTGGATCACCATTCACGGCATGCGCGCCCCGCAGACCGACCTGGAACTGTTCCAGCTCATGAAGGCCGCCGGCTGTAAGCGCGTCGGCTTCGGCGTCGAGAGCGGGAGCCAGCGCGTGCTGGACTTCATCAAGAAGAAGCAGACCATCGAGGAAGTGCGTCAGGCGTTCGCCAACGCCCGCGCCGCCGGCCTGGAGACCATGGGCTTCTTTATCTTCGGCCTGCCCACCGAGACCGAAGAGACCATGGACGAGACCATCCAGTTGGCGCTGGAGCTGGACCCCGATCTGGGCAACTTCATGATCGCCGCGCCGTACCCCGGCACCGAGCTGTACGAGATGGTGCGGACGCAGGGCCGGCTGTTGACCAACGATTGGGGCGACTTCGCCATCCACGACGAGAAGGCGCGCTTCGAGATCGGCGAGGTGACGGCGGAGCTGGTGGAGCGCAAATGGCACGAGGCCTACCGGCGCTTTTACCTGCGGCCCAGCCGCATCTGGCGCCGGCTGAAGAACCCCGACACCTGGCGCCGGCTTCCCTCCCTGATGGGAGATTTCGTCCGTTTTTTCGTGGGGCGTAAGCACGAGAAGAAATCGGCCTGAGCGTGCTTACGCCAGCCAGAATAAGGCCATGAACGAAAACGCACCGTCGTTGATCAGCATTGAGGAAGCCAGAGCGCTGTATCTCGAGGCCGGCGGCGCGCACGGCTTTTCCCATGTACTGCGGGTACTGCGTCTGGCGGAATATATCGGGCAGGCGGAAGGGGCCGATATGCTGGTCCTGCGCACCGCCTGTCTCCTGCATGATATCGGCCGGCCGGCGGAAGCCAGCACGGGCGTCTGCCACGCGCAGTGGGGCGCAGAACGAGCGCGCCAGCTCCTCGCCGGCCACCCGCCCGAACTCGTCGAGGCCGTCGCGCATGCCATCGCCGCCCACCGCTTCCGCAATAACGTTGAGCCCCGCACCCTGGAGGCGCAGGTGCTCTCCGATGCGGACAAGCTGGACGCGCTGGGAGCGATCGGGGTGGCGCGGGCCTACGCCATGGCCGGCGAGCGGGGGTCCGAGCTCTGGAGGCCGCTGGACGCGGCAAGCCGGGAGGGGGACGCCGGCGGGAAGGGACACACGCCGGTGCACGAATTCCTGCACAAGCTTTCCCACCTCCCCGAGCATATGTATACCGCCACAGGGCGCCGCATGGCCGAGCACCGCCTGCGCTTCATGCAAACGTTCTTCGAAGAGCTGGAAGCGGAGATGCTCGGGGCGCGCTAGCACGATACGCGGAAAACCCGAAGGGGATGGGGCATCTACATCTAGAGGTCGAGTGAAGCGAACATGGAAGTCTCATCGTCGCGCAATCGCAAGCTGGGCAACGGATTGATCGCGGCCGGCCTGCTGGTGCTGGCGCTGGCGGCCAGCTTTCTGGTGCGGGATATGCTCCGTCAGCGCGAGGCCATGGCCCAACTGCAGTCCATCTCCGCCACTGCGACGGCTCTGGCCGCCCTGCCGACGGCGACCGCAACACCCACGCCTACATGGACAGCTACGGCGACATATACGCCTGTGCCGGCCACCCATACCCCGGTCCCGCCTACCGCCACACCTACCCTCACGCCCACTCCGACGGTGACGCCGACGCCCACGCCGCGCAAGATCGTGCGCATCGTCGCGCCGGCCATCAAGCTGGATGCCCCGGTGGTCGAGGTGGGCTGGGTGCTGGTGGAGAAGGACGGACAGATGCGCAGTGAGTGGGAGACGGCTTCCTATGCCGCCGGCCATCACAAGAACAGCGCCTACCCCGGCCAGGGCGGCAACATCGTCCTCTCCGGCCATCATAACATCGAGGGCGAGGTCTTCCGTTATCTGGTGGACCTGCAGGCCGGCGACCTCATCACGCTGTACACAGAAGACGGCGGCGAGTTCACCTATCAGGTCGTGGAAAAACTCATCCTGCCCGAGGCCAGCGCCACCGAGGAACAGCGCCGCGCCAACGCGCAGTACATCGCCCCCACCCCCGAGGAGCGGCTGACCCTGGTCACCTGCTGGCCGTACTGGACCAATACCCACCGGCTCATCATCATCGCCAAACCACTGCCGGCCACCCCAACCCCGTGAGGCGGTTATGGAAGAGGGCCTTGCGCTGACAGCGTCGGTGATCGTGCCGGCCAGAAACGCCGGCGCCACCCTGCCGGCCTGCCTGCAGGCGCTGGAACGCCAGACCGCCGGGGAGCGCATCCTCGAAATCATCGTTGTGGACGACGGCTCCCGCGACGATACCGCGGAGATCGCCCGGCGGGCCGGCGCCGTTGTGCTCCAGCTCCCCGGGCGCGGCGCGGCCGCCGCCCGCAACCTGGGCGCCCGACAGGCCCGCGGGGCCATCCTGCTCTTCACCGACGCCGACTGCGAGCCGGCGCCTGACTGGGCAGAGGCCATGCTGGCGCCCTTCGCGGATGCGGAGGTCGTCGGGGTCAAGGGCACCTACTGCACCCGCCAGCAGGAGCTTACGGCACGCTTCGTGCAGTTGGAATATGAGGACAAGTACCGCCGCATGGCGCGCCGGCGCTATATTGACTTCATTGACACGTACTCCGCCGGCTACCGCCGCGACATCTTCCTGCGCTACGGCGGCTTCGACGAATCCTTCCCCCGCGCCAATGTGGAAGATCAGGAATTCTCCTTCCGCCTGGCCGCCGCCGGCCATAAAATGGTGTTTCAGCCGCACGCCGTGGTATGCCATCAGCATGCGGCCAGCCTGCCGGCCTATGTGCGCAAGAAGTTCTGGATCGGCTTCTGGAAGGTCAAGGTCCACCTGCGCCATCCCGGCAAGGCGGTGGACGACAGCCACACGCCCCCGGTGCTGAAACTGCAGATACTCCTGCTGGGGTTGGCCTGCACGGGGCTGATCGCCGGCCTCTTCTGGAGACCCGGTTGGACGCTGGCCGGCGCTTCCCTGGCGGCATTCCTGGTCTCCACCCTCCCCTTCTGCGTGCGCGCCTGGTCCAGGGACCGGACAGTGGCACTGCTGGCGCCGGCTTTTCTCCTGGCGCGGGCCGGCGCGCTGGGATTCGGCCTGGCCGCCGGCATCCTCACCAACCTGCTTCGGGCGCTCCGCCGGTGATGGCGAATTTCGCCATCCGCAATCTTCCTCGGCTGTTTACAAGCTCGCCGGTTTATGGTATGATGAAGACAGAAGACATTTTCCACTCTCTCCGGCTGAAAGGCCCGGCGCTTTGTGTCAATGCTGACGCCCTGCCAAGGGGGCTATGATTCCACAGACCGAGGAGGTGAGCGATGAAGGCGGTTGTCATGGCAGGAGGAGAAGGCTCACGCTTGCGGCCTCTCACCATCGGCCGGCCCAAGCCAATGGTCCCCGTCGCCAATAAACCGATTATTGCCCATATTCTGGACCTGCTGAAACGCCACGGCATCACCGAGGTGGTGGTGACCCTGCAGTACATGGCGGAGACCATCCAGGATTTCCTGGGGACGGGCCAGAGCTGGGGCATGAACATCCACTATTCGGTGGAGGAAGAGCCTCTGGGCACCGCCGGCAGTGTCAAGAACGCCCAGCAGTACCTGGATGAGACGTTCATTATCATCAGCGGCGATGCCCTCACCGATTTCGACCTGCAGGCCATCCTGGACTACCACCGTCAAAAGCGCGCCCTCGCCACCATCACCCTGTACCGCGTGCCCAACCCTTTGGAGTACGGCGTGGTCATCACCGACGAGGAAGGGCACATCCGCCAGTTCCTGGAGAAGCCGAGCTGGAGCGAGGTGATCTCGGATACGGTCAACACGGGCATTTATGTGCTCGAGCCGGAGGTGCTGGACTACATCCCCGCCGGCAAAGTCTTCGACTTCAGCAAAGACCTGTTCCCTGTGATGCTGGAGCGCAGTGATCCCCTCTTCGGTTATATTGCCGATGGATACTGGTGCGATATCGGCAACATTCCCGAGTACATGCGCGCCACCGCGGACCTGCTCGCCGGCCGGGTCAAGGTGGAGCCGCTGGGGGAGCACATCGGGGGAAACATCTGGGTGGAGCCGGGCGTGGAGATCGCCCCGGACGCCAAGCTGTACGGCCCAATTTACCTGGGGCGCGAGGTCAAGATCAAGGGCGGCGTCACCATCCACGGCCCTACCGTGATACGCGATTATTCCATCGTGGATAACCGGGCGCATGTGGACCGCTGTATCATCTGGCGCAACTCGTACATTGGGGAGGCCTGCGAACTGCGCGGCACCATCGTCGGCCGGCAGTGCAACCTCCACACGCGCGTCATGACGTTCGAGGGCGCGGTCATCGGAGACCGCACCATCGTCGGGCGCAACGCGGTGATCCACGCCAACGTGAAGATCTGGCCGGAGAAGGAGATTGAGGCCGGCGTCAACGTCTATTCCAGCCTGATCTGGGGGGCGCAAAGCCGGCGCACCCTCTTCGGGCGCTTCGGCGTCACCGGCATGGTGAACATTGATCTGACGCCGGAGTTCGCCGCCAAATTGGGGGCGGCCTTCGGCGCCACACTGCCGAAGGGCAGTACCGTGACCATCAACCGCGACCCGCACCGCAGTCCCCGCATGCTGAAGCGCGCCACGATCTCCGGCCTGCCCTCCGCCGGCATCAACGTGCTGGACCTGCGCACCATGCCCATCCCCGTCGCCTGCTACTACACCCGCACCAGCGATGCCGTCGGCGGCGTGCACCTGCGCGTCTCCCCGTTCGACCAGCGCGTGGTGGACATCCGTTTCATGGACAAGGATGGGCTGAACCTGAGCAAGTCGGTCGAGCGCAACATTGAACGGGTCTTCTTCCGCGAGGACTTTCGCCGGGTCTATCTGGACGATATCGGCACGATTTCCTATGCTCAGGGCGTGGCAGAACGCTATATTGACGGTTTCCTGAAGGCGGTCAACGTGCCGGCCATCCGGGAACGCCGCTTCCGCATCGTCTGCGACTATGCCTATTCACCCGTGACCTACGTCATGCCCAACATCCTCAACCAGCTCCATGTGGACACGGTGCCGCTCAACGCCCATATTGACGAAACCAAGATGGCGATCGGGCAGGACGAGTTCGAGAAAGCCCTCTGGGAGATGGCACTCATCACCGGGGCGCTGAGCGCGGACCTGGGCGTGCGCTTCGATGTGGGCGGGGAGAAATTGTTCATCGCCGACAATCGCGGTAAAATTCTTCCCAACAGCGTGGCGCTGGCGGCGATGGCGGTGCTGGCCTGGGAGACCATGGGGCCGGGGGCCATTGTGGTGCCGGTGCACCAGTCCCATATCCTGGAGCGGCTGGCGGCCCAGTATGGAGCCAGCGTGCGGCGGACGAAGACCGATCTGCCCACCCTGACGCGCGCCGCGCTGGAGGAGGGGGTCATCATGGCCGGCGACGGCACCGGCAACTTCATCTTCCCGGCCTTCCAGCCGGCCGCCGACGGCATGATGGCGGCCGCCAAACTGCTCGAGTTCCTGGCCGTGCAGAAGACCTCCCTCTCCCGCATCGTGGATTCCCTGCCGGCGTTCCACATCGCCCGCGGCCGGGTGGAATGTCCCTGGGAGCTGAAGGGCACCGTCATGCGCAAGCTCAACGAGCAGTATAAGGACTACGGCGCCGACATGACCGACGGCATCAAGATTTACTTCTCCGAGGAGCAGTGGGTCCTGGTCCTGCCGGACCCGGACACGCCGGAATTTCATATCTACGCCGAGGCGAATTCCATGGAAAACGCCCGCGAGCTGGTGCATAAGTACGAGCGCATCATCGCCGGCCTGCAGGAATAGCGCCCATGCCCACCGTGCTGTTTCATATCGGGAGCCGTCCGATCTACACCTACACCGTGCTGATAGACGCCGGCCTACTGCTGGGACTGCTGGTGACCTGGTGGCTGGGCCGGCGCCGCGGCCTCTCCCCACCGGCGCTGATGGACGTTCTCAGCATCGTGCTCACCGGCGGACTGCTGGGAGGACGCCTGCTGTATGTTCTTCTCAACCTGGCCTATTTCTCTCAGCATCCTTGGGAGAGCCTGGCCATTTGGCGGGGCGGCATCTCGTTTCACGGGGCGTTCATCGGCGGCGGTGTCGCCCTGTTGATATGGTCGGCCGCCGGCCGCCGGCCCATCTGGCAGTGGGCCGACCTCCTCTGTCCTGCCCTGGCGCTGGGAGGGGTTTTCGGCTGGCTGGCCTGCCTGGCCGGCGGTTGTGCCTACGGTGAGGCCGGCCGGGGCGCGCTCTACCTGCGCGCCGCGGACATCTACGGGGTCGTGGCGCGGCGCTTTCCCACGCAGTGGTTCGGCATAGGACAAAGCCTGCTGCTCCTGGGCATCCTGCTTTGGGCGCTCTTCCGTCAGCGCGCCGGCCTTCCCACTGCGCTGTACCTCATCGGCTACTTCGGCGGCCAGTTCGTGCTGGAGTTCTGGCGCGGCGATGAGGTGCCGTACCTGGGCGCTCTGCGCCTGACCCAGTGGCTGGACCTTCTGCTGTTCCTGGCCGGCCTTGCCCTGCTGGCGTCCTGGGGCAAAGGGCGCCAGCCGGCCTCCTCCGTTCCGGACCTCCCCCCGCCGGAAGAGGCTTCGCCCAACCCATAAATTTCAGCCTATGCTTCAGGAGGCTCTTTCCCCTATGGAAAATCCATGGCATGACATTGACGCGGCGTTGGAACTGGATGTGGAGCTGGTGCGCCGGCATCTCACCGCATGGATCCGCGATCAGCTTCAGCGCGCCGGCTTCCGGCGCGCGGTGATCGGCCTTTCCGGCGGTATTGACTCCTCCCTGTCCTGTTTCCTGACGGCCGAGGCCATTGGCGCCGAGAACGTGCTGGCGCTGTGGATGCCCTACCGCACCTCGAACCCTGTCCACTTTGCCGATGCCCGGCAGGTGGCGGAGATGCTGGGCGTGACGCTGAAGACGGTGGAGATCACCCCGATGGTGGATCCCTACCTGGAGCAGTTTCCGGATATGCCGGCGCGCCGGCGCGGCAACGTCATGGCGCGCGCCCGCATGATCGTGCTGTACGACCATTCGGAAATCTGGCAGGGACTGGTGATCGGCTCGAGCAACAAGACCGAGTGGTGGCTGGGCTACGGCACACTGTACGGCGATATGGCCTGTGCGCTGAACCCGCTGGGGGACCTGTACAAGACGCAGGTGCGGCAGTTGGCCAGGGCCATGGGGGTGCCGGCGCAGATCATCGCCAAACCGCCGACGGCAGACCTGTGGCCGGGCCAGACCGACGAGGGCGAGCTGGGCTTCACCTATGCCGATATGGACCGCGCCCTATATCTTCTCATTGATTGTGGGCTGAGCGTGGAGGAAGCGGTGCGGCGCGGCCTGCCGCCGGCGCTGGTGCAGGGGGTGCAACAGCGCGTGCAGGCCACCGAGTTCAAGCGCCGGCTTCCCCTGGTGGCGAAACTGCCGCCCGAGGCATTCCCCAGGCGCTGACAAGACACAAGGCCGTCCCCAATATGGGGACGGCCTCGCTATGTGGGCACAGACAGAAGAGCGGATGCAGATTACTTGATCTCGACGGTAGCGCCTTCCGCTTCGAGCTTGGCCTTGGCCTGCTCTGCGGCCTCTTTGGAGACGCCTTCCAGCACCTTGGCCGGCGCGCTGTCCACCAGGTCCTTGGCCTCTTTCAGGCCCAGGTTCGTGAGCTCGCGCACAACCTTGATGACCTGGATCTTCTTGGCGCCCACTTCCTTGAGGATGACGTCGAACTCGGTCTTCTCTTCCTCAGCCGGGGCGGCCGCTTCGGCGGCGCCGGCCGCGGGCATGGCGGCCATCATCGGCACGGCGGCGCTCACACCGAACTTCTCTTCCAGCGCCTTGACCAGCTCGGCCAGTTCCAGCACGCTCATATTGGCGATCGCTTCAATAATTTCCTCTTTGGTCATTTTGCTCCTCCAGTTGATATGTAATAGGTTGCGTTTCGACGATACACTGCCGGCGTTATGCCGCCTTCTTGTCGGCGTACGCCTTCAGCACGGTGACCAGGCCGCGCATGGGCGCGGACAGGACGGTAACCAGGCCGCTGAGCGGCGCCTGGATGGCACCCACCACCTGCGCCAGCAGAACCTCGCGCGGCGGCAGGTCGGCCAGGGCTTCCGCGCCGGCGGCATCCAGCACACTGCGCCCCAGGATGGCGCCTTTGATCTGCAGGACCTTGGTATCCTGGGCGATGGCCTTGAGGGCCTTCACCGTCGCGGCCACGTCTGGGCCGCACACGGTGATGGCGGTCGTCCCTTTCAGCAGGTCCTGCGGGACAGCCAGGCCGGCCTGCTGGAGGGCGATGCGCGCCAGGGTGTTCTTGACCACCATGAACTTACTGCCGGCCGGCCGGATGTCGGCGCGCAGTTTGT
>JAPWUQ010000265.1 GCA_028275445.1 Anaerolineae bacterium
CAGTCCGCTCACCGCCGAGATCCTGGCACGGGCCGGCTTCGATTGGCTGATGATCGATATGGAACACGGGCCCGGGGACATCATGACCCTCATCAGCCAATGCCAGGCCATCAGTGGGACAGAATGTGTGCCGCTGGTGCGGGCGCCCTGGAACGATTTTGTGGTCGCCAAGCGCATTCTGGATGCGGGCGCATATGGCATTCTGTTCCCGTATGTCAATACCGCCGCGGAAGCAGAGGCGGCCGTGCGCGCGTGCAAGTATCCCCCGCAGGGCATTCGGGGGGTGGCCGGCAGTCCCAGAGCCGTAGGGTTCGGCCAGGATATCTCCCATTACCTCTCCCGTGCGAACGAGGAGCTCCTGGTCCTGGTCGCCGTTGAGACCCTAGAAGCCGTTGCCAATCTGCCGGAAATACTCGGCGTGGAGGGGCTGGATGGCGTTTTCATCGGCCCGATGGACCTTGCCACCTCTATGGGGTATTTCGCCAACCCGGGCCATCCGGAGGTACAGTCCGCCATTGCGAGGGCTGAGGAGGGGGTATTGAGGGCCGGCAAGGTATTGGCGACTACCTGCACGAGCTGGGAGCAGGCGGAAAATCTGTACCAACGTGGCTATCAGATGCTGATGGTGTTGGCCGATGGAGTAGGGCTGGCCAAGTTAGCGGCCGATCGCGTCACCGCTTTCCGCAAATCCTTTCCCCAGCGATAGGAGATAAAGGCTGGCCTGGGATCAAACCTCCCAGGCCAACCTTCTATTTCTGCCAAGCCCCAATCTGTTATTTGGAGATTTGTCCGGCGTATACGCTCGCGCTGGGATAGAAGAAGGCGATGGTGATAGAGCCACCCTCGTCATACTCAAAGACATGCCATTCGTTTTCGGGAAAGTGCAGGATCATATCCGGCTCGAGCGGGATACGCTCCCCTAATTCGTCCGGTTGATCCCCGAACCCTCCGAATCTGACGTACCCGTGTTCGGATTCCAGAACCACCACCACCTCTTCCGCATGCCGGTGGGGACTCATCGGTCCATACTCTGCAGAATAGCGGGCGAATCCCATGGTGATCAAATTGCTGGGGGAGGCGGCACCTTGCTGACCGACAACCAACTGAATGGCACGACCGGGGAGCGGCCGTAGGGGAACGTCCTGCCGGCGGATGAGCTTCATTTCGCATTACCTCCTATGCGCCTGGACAGCGAATAGATGAATACGTATTCAACATTGTATACGACTTCAGCGATCTGTCAAATTTCCTCGCACAAGGGGCGTCCATAGAGGTTGTGAGGAAGACGCCTGCGGAGGAGGAGACGGGGGTGTGGATGCTCACCCCTCTGGAAGGGGGGCCTCACGTCAGCGGGGTTCCCGCCGTGGTTCGACCGGCGGGAACATGCGCGGCCGGCCCTGCCCCTGCGCGCATGGACAATTTCCCTCGTTTACTCTGAGTTGACAAATCCTCTCATTTGTGATAGAATTGCATATAGAAGGGTGGCTGTTCCCAGCTCCGTTCAGCATCCTGCTGTGCCGGCCTACTGCGAGGTGATGCATGTCCGAACATCATGCTGAAATGCTCCAGACACTGTCCGCTCAACCCCTTTCCGCCTATGACCCTTCGCTGTTGTTGGAGATGTTCCGCCGCATGACCCTGGTGCGCGAGTTCGAACTGCGCGCCATCGAGGAACGCCGCAACGGCCTGATCCCCGGCTTCATCCACCCCTGCGTGGGACAGGAAGCCACCGCGGTGGGCGCCTGCCTGGCCCTGGCGCCGGCGGATGTGATCACCAGCACCCATCGCGGGCATGGGCATCTCATCGGCAAGGGCGGCGATCCCCGCTATATGATGGCGGAGCTCGCTGGCCGCTCCACCGGCTACTGCCTGGGCCGCGGCGGCTCCCTCCATATCGCCGACTTTGACCTGGGCATCCTCGGCGCCAACGGCATCGTCGCCGGCGGCATCCCTATCGCCGTCGGCGCCGGCCTTGCCTTCCACCTGCGGGGGGAGAAGCGCGTGGCGCTGGCCTTTTTCGGCGACGGCGCGGTCAATCAGGGCGCGTTCCATGAAGCGGCCAACATGGCCGGCCTCTGGAAGCTCCCGGTCATCTTCATGTGCGAGAACAACCTGTACGGCGAAGGCACCCCCCAGCATAAACAGGCCCCTATCGCCGACCTGGCAGCGCGCGCCGCGGGATACGGCTTCCCGGGCGTCATTGTGGACGGCAATGATGTCCTGGCGGTTTATGAAGCGGTGCGCATGGCGGCGGAACGGGCGCGCGCCGGCCTGGGGCCGACCTTCGTCGAGGGCAAGACCTACCGCCAGCGGGGACATTACGAGGGCGACCCGATGGTCTACCGCACCCAGGAGGAAATGGAGTACTGGAAAGCGCGCGACCCGGTGGTGCTCTTCCGCCGGCGCCTGTTGGAGGCCGGCATCTTCGACGAGCAGACCCTGGACAAGGTTCATCAAGACGTCCTCCGCCAATTGGACGAAGCGGTGGAATTCGCCAAGTCCGCGCCCATCCCGAAGGCGGAGGAAGCTCTGCTGGGCGTGTACGGCGATACCCATAACGGCCTGGTGTTCTGAGGTGCGGAATGAGAGAGATCACATTTGCCGAAGCCATTCGCGAAGCACTGCGTGAGGAGATGCACCGCGACCCGTCGGTGTTCATCATGGGCGAGGATGTGGGGGTATTCGGCGGGGTGTTCGGTGTGACCGCCGGCCTGTATGAGGAGTTTGGCCCCGACCGCGTGCGGGACACCCCCATCAGCGAGAGCGCCATCGTCGGCGGGGGGCTGGGCGCGGCGATGATGGGCATGCGGCCGGTGGTGGAGATCATGTTCGGCGATTTCCTGATGTGCGCCGGCGATCAGATCGTCAACCAGGCCGCCAAGGCGCGCTACATGAGCGGCGGCAAGGCGAAAGTCCCCTTGACCATCCGCGTGACCACCGGCGCGCCCGGTTCGGCCGCGGCACAGCACTCTCAAAGCCCGGAGTCCTGGTTCATGAACGTGCCGGGGCTGAAGATCGCCGTGCCGGCCACGCCGGCGGACGCCAAGGGCCTGCTCAAAACCGCCATTCGCGGCGAGGATCCGGTTCTCTTCTTCGAGCACAAGATGCTGTACGCGGTGCGGGGACCCGTGCCGGAGGACCCGGACTTCACGGTGCCGTTCGGCGCGGCGAATGTCGTGCGCCCGGGCCGCGATGTCACCATCATCGCCATCGGCGGCATGCTGGCGAAGGCCCTGGCGGCGGCGGATGCCTTA
>JAPWUQ010000266.1 GCA_028275445.1 Anaerolineae bacterium
CGCGGCGTACGCCTGGGCACTCCCTGGGTGTCACAGCGGGGCATGGGGCCGGCGGAGATGGACATCATCGCCGATGCTATCCACAAGATCATCACCAATATCGAGCCGTTCACCTACGAGGGCCTCATCGGAACCCTGCCGCGCGGCAAGATTTCGCTGGATGTGCTGGAAGAGGTCAAAGAGCAGGTGGCGAAGCTGGCGGAATCCATGCCGGCCGATACCGAAGCGCGCCGCTCCTCCTATCCACACTACTTCTTCATGAACGAGCCGCGGGTGCGCCGCAACGGGCGCGAGGTGCTCGGCATCTGGGGCGAGCGGGCGGAGCCTTTCGTCCAGCAGGTGTGCACGGCCAACCTGGCCGGCATGCAGGTCGGCGAGGTGCGCCGCGGCTTCCTGCTGGATAAGGACGGCCTGGTGATGGACGATGTCTTCGTGCAGTACAAAGGCGAGGATGCCCGCCGGCAGGTGCACTACCTGATGGCGGTGCACGCCGAGCGCGCCGGCCGCATCACCGCCTGGCTGCGGGGCCTGGCCGACGGCTACATCCTCTTCGACAACGATGACATCTTCCGCAAAGTCGAGGGGCCGGTCGTGGTGGCGGACTGGGTCTCGCATCCGGAACTGGAGAAGGAAGCCGATGCCTTCTTGAGCGCCATCGCCGGCCAGGATAATCCCGTCCAGCTCGGGAACCCGGCGCGCGCCAAGGAGGCGTTCGAGAAATATCCCGCCATGTTTGACCTGCGCAAATCGTACTTTATCGGCCAGGCGGCCCTGCTCTCCGCTGGCGCTCACGCCTCGGGCGGGAACAAGGTCGAATGGAGCTGGCAGGAGCCGCAGGACGTCCCGCTCAAGCGCACCTGCCT
The DNA here is from genome assembly GCA_028275445.1 of Anaerolineae bacterium. GTDB lineage: Bacteria > Chloroflexota > Anaerolineae > JACIWP01 > JACIWP01 > JACIWP01. The sequence continues at coordinate 864 of JAPWUQ010000266.1, forward strand.
GTACCAGGAGCATCTCAAGCTCACGAAGCGCATCATCCCCTTTGCCGGCTGGGAGATGCCGGTCTGGTACACGGGCGTCAGCGATGAGCATCGCGCCACGCGCGAGACGGCGGCGCTGTACGATGTCTCCCATATGGGCGTGCTGGGCATCACCGGCCGCGACGCCGAGACCTTCCTCGACCTGGTGTCCACCAACTACGTGCGCTGGCTGGAGGATGGCCAGTCGCAGTACTCCTACCTGCTGGATCCGGACGGCGAAGCCATTGACGACATCATGGTCTACCGGCGCGGCCCGCACAACTTCCTCATGGTGGTCAACGCCGCCAACGCCGACAAGGATTGGGACTGGCTGAACGCGGTCCTGCAGGGCAAGGTCATCATCGATCGGGATAATCCGGGCATGACCTTCGAGGGAGATGTGACGCTGAAGAATCTGAAGGACCCGGCCAACGGCGCGGAGCAGAAGGTGGACATTGCCCTGCAGGGGCCGGCCTCCCGCGAAATCCTGATGCGGCTGGCGGATGATGAGAAAACGCGGCGCGGCCTGGCGCGTCTGCCGCGTACCGACCTGATGGATGCCCGCTGTGCCGGCCTGGACCTGGTCATCGCCCGCACCGGCTACACCGGCGAGGATGTCGGGTTTGAGATCTTCGTGCATCCTGATGAGGCGCCCAAGCTGTGGAACGCCATCCTGGACGCCGGCAAAGACCTGGGCGTGAAGCCGGCCGGCCTGGCAGCGCGCGACTCCACCCGTACCGAAGCCGGCCTGCCGCTCTACGGCCATGAGATCGCCGGCCCCTATCACATCACCCCGCATGAGGCCGGCTTTGGCTCCTACGTCAAGTTCCACAAACCCTTCTTCATCGGGCGCAAGGCCATCATCGCCAAGATGAAAGAAAGCACCATGCAGATCATCCGCTTCCGCATGACCCAGAAGGGCGTCAAGGTGCCGAAGCTCGGCGACCCGGTGGTCAATGCCCGCGGGCGCTGCATCGGCTATGTGACCTCCTGCGCCATTGACTATGAGGGCTACCTGGTCGGCCTGGCGTATGTGGAGCGCAAGGCGGCCAAAGAGGGGAGCCAGATCGGCATTTTCGTCCTGCCGGAGAAGCCGGAGCCCGAGAAGCAGAAGCCGGAGTTCGCCCCGGGCGATTCCACCCTTCTGCCCTTCACCGCCATCATCCTGCCGCGCTTCCCGAAGAAGGAGGAGCTGGGAAGGGTGGTTCCAGAGACGGGCGTCAGCGCCTGATGCCGGCGCGGTGATATTGCGCAAATTCACTAACACACTCAAGAAAAAGGAGAGCGTGCGATGGCTATCAAAATCGATCCCAACTGCTACTACACCAAGTCCCACGAGTGGGTGCGCGTGGAGGGGAACGAGGCCTGGGCCGGCCTGACCGACTACGCCCAGGACCAGCTCAGCGACATCGTCTACGTCGAACTGCCGGAAGAGGGCGATTCCTTCAAACAGGGCGAGGTCTTCGCTACAGTGGAATCGGTCAAAGCCGCTTCCGATGTCTACATGCCCCTCAGCGGCGAGGTCCTGGAGGTCAACGAGCAGTTGTCCAGCGCGCCGGAGCTGATCAACCAGGACCCCTACGGCGATGGTTGGCTCATCAAGTTTACCCCGTCGGACCTGTCCGAGCTGGGCAATCTGATGGGCCCCGATGCGTATGAGAAATTTGTCAAAGAGGAAGAGGAGAAAGGGGGACACTGATGGTATACGTTCCCAATACCGATAAAGACCGTGCCAAGATGCTGGCCGTCATCGGTGTGGAGAGCGTAGATGACCTGTTCTACGACGTTCCAAAGGAACTGCGCTATCCGCAGATCGAACTGCCAGAGCCGGTCTCGGAGATGGAGGTACTGCGCGAACTGCAGGAGATGAGCGAGTCGAATGTGGATCTCCTGCACACGCCCAGCTTCCTGGGCGCCGGCGCGTACTATCACTTCATCCCCAGCGTCGTGGACACCATCATCAGCCGCTCGGAATTCTACACGGCCTATACGCCCTACCAGCCGGAGGTCAGCCAGGGGACCCTGCAGGCCATCTTCGAGTATCAGACCATGATCTGCATGCTCACCGGCATGGATGTCGCCAACGCCTCGCACTATGACGGCGGCACTGCCACGGCGGAAGCGGTCATCATGGCGGTGGCGGTCGGCAAGGGCAAACGCCGGCGCATCGTGGTCTCGCCTCGCCTGCATCCCGAATACGTCCAGGTGGTGCGTACCTACGTGCAGGGCATGGATATCCAGGTCGTGGGCGATGAGAACCCGCACGCCTCGCTGGAGGACATCGCCGGCCTGATTGACAGCAACACCGCCGGCGTCATCGTCCAGGTGCCCGACTTTTTCGGCACTATTGAGGATTACGGCACCCT
>JAPWUQ010000017.1 GCA_028275445.1 Anaerolineae bacterium
TGGTGACGGCGGCCGATGCCGGCCTGATGCTGGCCGCGCAGGACCGCCTGCGGCAGGCCTTCCGCCAGCGCGGCCAGGAGAGGGAGTACCGTTTCACCGATGTGCAGTTGATCGCGCCGGAGCCGACCGCCTATGCCGCCGGCGCCATGGGACTGCTGAGCCGTCAGGAGCTGAGCGGGAACGTGATGGCCGGCGCCTTCGGTGAGGAGTACTTCCTGATGGCCGAGGTCGGCGCCTGGAAACAGCCCGAGCAGGTCGCCGGCGCGGCAGACCCGGGCGTCCTCCCCTTCGTGCATGTCACCAGCGAAGCGCCCCTGCTGGGAGAAGAGATGTTCACCGCCGGCGCCTACCTGGGCAAATGGGCCTCGCATATCGGGAGCCTCTTCGCCCAGGATTGGATGCGCGTGCTCTTGATCCTCATCATCCTGGCCGGCATGTTCCTGGCCTCGTGGCACGGATGATGGGACGCACGCACCGCCAGGAAAGGAGGAAGGCGTGAAACGCATACTGCCCACCGTCGCGGCAATGGTCGTCGGCATTATCGTGCTGATAGACTTCTTTGTCGATGTCGGGTACATCAACCTGATGGGCCGGCTCTTTGTGGACTGGGCGGTGATCCTGGCGGCGTTCGCCCTCATCCTGGGCGTCCTCAACCTCTTTCTGGTGCACTTCCGACGCATCCGCACGCGCCAAAAGGGGTGGCCCTACAGCATTATCCTCATCCTGACGCTGTGGACGGTGCTTGTGCTGGGACTGTTGGACCCCGCCGGCCCCCAGGGACAAAGCGTCCGCTGGATCTTCCAGTATGTGCAGTATCCCCTGCAGGCGGCGTTCTTCGCCCTGACAGCGGTCTTCCTGCTCACCGCCATTTACCGCGCCTTTCGCCTGCAGCGCGGTGAGAACGCCTGGTTTATCCTGGCCGGCATCCTGGTCCTGCTGGGAGCTACGGCAGTGGGAGGGTGGCTCTGGGACGGCTTCGCGTCCATCCGGGAATGGATCATGAACGTGCCGGCGCTGGCCGGCGCCCGCGGCATCCTCATCGGCGTTGCCCTGGCCGCGACCATCACCGGCCTGCGTCTTCTGCTGGGGGTGGATCGGCCTTATGCGGAGTGAGGGTGCGGATAGGAGTTGCGTCAAATGATCTACTGCCCCAACTGTGGGACTGCCAATCGTGATGGGAGCAAATTCTGTAATGAGTGCGGCCAGCGCCTGGCCGGCGCGGAGGGGGTGCGCTGTCCGATGTGCGGCGCGCTGAACCGCAGTGGCAGTGTCTTCTGCACGCAGTGCGGCTCCCGGCTGATAGCGGTGGAAGCGCCGGCGGAAGCGCCGGCGGCACCCCCAGCGGCGCCTGCGCCCGCCGGCGAGGAGGCTGTTCCCGAGTGGCTGGCCAAACTGCGCGAGGCCGCACAGCGCGAGGTGTCTATCGGGGAGGAAGCGCCGGCCCCGGAACAGCACGAGGAGGAAGCGCCGGCCGCCGGCCCCGCTGAAGAACTGCCGAAAGCCCCCGTCTTCGTCATCGAGGAGGGCGAGGCCGAATGGGTGCCGCCCGACTGGCTGAGCGAACTGCGCGCCCGCAGTGCAGGAGCGGCAGAGGAGGCGCCGGCCGCACCGTCCGAGCCCCTGACCGAGGCGCCGGCGGCACCCGTGTTCGCCGCAGAAGAAGCGGTGTCCGAGGTGCCTGATTGGCTCCAGAGACTGCGGGCAGAGGTCACGGCGGAGGAGGCGCCTGCACCTCCGCCCCCCGGCCCCATCCGCACAGAAGCGGCTGGGCCGTCCTTCCCCACGGAGGCCGCGCCGGTCTTCCCTGCCGGCCCGGAAGAGATCCCCGACTGGCTGAAAGAGCTGGGGCCGCCGCCCTCGGAGCAAGAGGTCATCCCGCCGGCCGCTGGCCCTGTTCCTGGGCTAGCCGTGGAAGAGGAGGAACTGCCTGCCTGGCTGAGGGAGGCGATCGGCTTCGGGGAGGCGCCGGCGGAAGCGCCGGCACCGGCGGCGGAAGAGGAACTGGCCGGCGAAATCCCCGAATGGATCATGGCACTGCGCCCCGGCGCCCAGGAGCCTACCATCGAGGCCCCGCCAGAGGGATATGAGGGGGATTCGTATACGGAGGGTATTCTGGCCGGCGTGCAGGGCTTACTGCCTATCGAACTGCCGATGGCGAAGCCGCCGGCCCCGGAGGATACCGGCAGTCTGCTGGAGAGCGTGCCGGCGGAGGACGAGGCGGTTCAGATATTCCGCCAGGTTATGGGATCGCGGCCGCCGGCCCGCCGGATGCCGAAACCATCCCGCCCCCGCATCGGGCGCGTGCGGCTGTTGAGCGCGCTGGTGCTGATCGCCATCATGTGCCTGCCCCTGCTGACCCAGGGCCAGTGGTTCACGGGCATCGCCCGGACCGTTCCCGACTCGGTCTATGCCGCGTACGAAGCCGTGGAGGAGGAGCTGGCCCCGAACGACGCGGTGGTGGTCGCCTTTGATTTCGACCCCTCGACCGCCGGCGAGATGGCCCCCCTGGCCCAGGTGCTGACGGAGCATCTGATGGCGCGCGGCGCCCGGGTCATCGCGGTCAGCACCCTGCCGGCCGGCCCTCAGGTGGCGCAGGATATCCTTGACCGGGCGGCCGCGGCGCGCGGCGGCAAATCCTACGGCGTGCATTACGTGAACCTGGGCTACCTGCCCGGGCGAGAGGCCGGCATGCGCGATTTCCTGCTGAATCCTGTCGGCGCGGCGCGCCGGGACTTTGTGCGCGGTCAGCCCGCTGCCGATCTGCCGGCGCTCCAGGGCCTGCAGGGCATCCAGGACCTGAAGATGTTGGTGATCATCGGCGCCAGCGCGCAGGATGTGCGCTGGTGGATGGAGCAGGCGGCCGGCCTGGCCCGCGTGCCCATGATTGCCGGCGTCAGCGCCGCCGCCGAGCCGTATATCCTGCCCTATTATCAGGGGGAGGGCCGGCTCCTGCAGGGAGTGGTGGCCGGCGTGCTGGGCGCCGGCGATTACGGCGCGCTGAGCGGCTCCCTGGTCTCGACGGCGCGTGTCGAATCCCTGCAGTGGGGCCTGCTGGTGGCGCTGATTGCCATGCTCATCGTCGCGGCGGTGTCGGTGTTCACGCCGGCGCGCACATAACGGGGAGAGCCGGGGATGGAAGTGCTGGAGGGCCTTGACCTGACTGCCGTGCAAGCCTGGGTGGCTTTTGTGCTCACCCTGATGGTGTTCAGCTATATTTTCGGGGATAATCCCCTCTTCCGCCTGGCGGAGCACATCTTTGTCGGCACGGCCGCCGGCTATGTCGCCGTCCTGGTCTATCACACGGTATTCCGCCCCCGTCTGCTGGAGCCGCTGGCCCAGGACCCCGCCGGCCATGGGTACCTGCTGGTGCCCTTACTGCTGGGCCTGCTCCTGCTGGCCAAGGGCAAGCGCAGTACGAGCTGGATGGGCAACATCACCATGGCCTGGCTGTTCGGGGTGGGGGCGGCGCTGGCCGTGGGCGGGGCCCTGCTGGGCACCCTGGCTTCCCAGCTTCGCTCTTCTTGGATTTCCCTGAACCCGACCGATTACGCCGGCCGGCCCCTGGGCCTGATCAATGCCCTCCTGCTGGCGCTGGGCACCATCGGCGTCCTGCTGTACTTTTACTACACGGAGCCGGCCGGGAAAGGGGCCGGCCGACTGCTGGCCGGCATCCGCAGGGGCTGGGGCCGGCTGGGGCGCTGGTTCATGCTGGTGACCTTCGGCGCCCTCTTCGCCAGCGCCATCATCGCCCGTTTCACCCTGCTCGTCGACCGGCTTCATTTCCTCCTGCAGACCATTGGCTTGCTGGGTGGATGATGGACATCGGGGGGCCGGCGGGACTTCGAAAAAGGAGTGCGTGGGCATGAGCGATTCCGGGCTTCTTTCCTCCATCCTGGCGGTGGACTGCGGCAACCTGTTCACCCGCGCCACACTGCTGGACGTGGTGGACGGGCAGTTCCGCCTTTTGGGACAGGGGCGCGTGCTCAGCACCCATCGTCCGCCGGCGGCGCACATTATGCCGGGCGTGGTCGCCAGTACCGCCCAACTGGAGGCTATCGTCGGCCGCGACCTGATGGACAAACAGGGCATGCTCCTCATGCCGGAGCGGGAGAGCGGCCAGGGGGTGGATACCTGCGTGGTGAGCGTCAGCGCCGGCGCTCCCCTGCGGGTGTTCCTGGCCGGCCTGGCCCATGATGTCAGCCTGGCCAGCGCCCGCCGCGCGCTGGCGTCCTGCCCGGCTGTGTTGGTGGATACCCTTTCCCTGGAGGACCGCCTGGATCAGCCGGAGGGCATGATCCGCCTGCTGGAGCGCCTGGACCAGGCGGAGGCGGATGTCCTGGTGCTGGTGGGAGGGGTGGATGGCGGCGCCTCGCGGCGCATGCTGGACACGGCCGGCGCCCTGGCCCTGGCGTACCAGGTGCGGCCGGAGGATGCTCGGCCCCTAGTGGTGTACGCCGGCGATGCGGCACTGCAGGAGCAGGTGCGCGCCATCCTGGGGGAACTCTGCCAGGTGCGCGTGGTGGACAACGTGCGGCCGGCGCTGGATGTGGAAAACACCGCCCCGCTGTCGGAGGCCCTCCAGCGGCTGTACATGGAGGTGCGCGCCGAGCAGGTGCCCGGTTTCGAGACGCTGTGCAGTTGGTCCCATGCGGAGCCCCTGCTGGCGTCGCAGGCCATGCGCTATACCCTGGGCTACCTGTCCGCCCGCTATGGACTGAAGGCGGTGGCCCTGCAGGTGGGCGCCGGCCAATCCGCCGTGTACTGGGCGAGCGGCGGCCAGCACGACCTGGTCATGCGGCCCCAATGGGGGCTGAAGCATGGGCCGGCCGTCGCCGCACAGCGCGGCATGGACATGCTCCGGCGCTGGATTCCCGAGCCGCCGGAGCCGGACGAAGCCTGGGAGATGCTGTACAACCTGTCCCTGTATCCCAGCGCGGTGCCGGGCAGTGCACGCGAACTGCGGCTGATGCATGCGCTCACGCGCGAGCTGACAGCGGCACTGCTGGAGGACGCCCGGCCGGTCTTCCCCCAGGACAAGGACCGCCTGCCGAACAGTTGGGACCTGATCATCCTCTCTGGCGCGGTGTTCGAGAATACCGCCGCACCCGGTCAGGCCGCGCTGATGATGCTGGACGCGCTACAGCCGGCCGGCATCAGCACCGTGGTCGTGGACACGCTCTCGCTGGCAACGGCCGCCGGCACCATCGCAACCGTCGAGCCGCTGGCCGCGGCACATTTGCTGGAGCGCGATGCCTTCCTCGGCCTGGGGACCATTATTGCGCCGTACGGCCAGGGCAAGAAGGGGAGCACCGCCCTGCGCCTGCGCGTGCGCTATGAGGACGGCCGCTCCCTGGACGTGGAGGTAGGGAGCGGCACTATCGAGGTCATTCCATTGGGCCTTGGGCAGAAAGCGCGGCTGGAGATCCGGCCGGCGCGGGGCTTTGACCTGGGATGGAAGGGCCGCAAGGCCGTGGTCGAGGTGGACGGCGGCACACTGGGGATTGTGGTGGACGCGCGCGGCCGGCCCCTTCCGCTGGAGGCTTCGCCGGCGGAACTGCAGGCCCGCGTCCAGCAGTGGCACTGGCAGATCGGCGCCTGAACCCGAGGACGAGAGGGATGCCATGTTCTATCCTGCCGAATGCAGAATCTATCGTCGCGTGACCATCCGCAAAGAGCGCCTGCTTCCCCGACAGGGCCAGGTGCTGGTCAAGCCCGGCGAGTTGGTGAGCGCGGAAGACCTGATCGGGCGCTGTCACCCACAGCCCCGCTGGCACCTTGTGGATGTGGCCAGGCAGTTGGGCCTCTCGCCGGAAGACGCCGAGAAGGCCCTCCAGAAGCATCCGGGCGACATCGTGGAGAAGGGGGAGTTCCTCGCCGTCAGCAAGGGCGGCCTGGCTCTCTTCCGGCGGGTGTGCAAGGCGCCGGCGACCGGCATGGTGGCCGCGTATCAGGCCGGCCGGCTGTTGATCGAGGAGCAGGGGGAGAGCCAGGACGTGCGCGCGCTGGTGCGCGGCCGGGTGGTGCATGTGCGTCCGGGCATGGGCGTCGTGATGGAGGTGCGGGGCGCCTATCTGCGCGGCGCGTGGGGCGCCGGCCCCTCCTCTTACGGGGTGCTGAAGGTGCTGGTGGATACGCCGGCCACCCCCCTGCTGATCAAGGACATTGACATCGGGGCGCACGGCGCGGTCATCGTTGCCGGCTGGTGCGCCGATGGTGATGTACTGCGCCAGGCCGAGCAGGTCCAGGCACGCGGCATCATCCTGGGAAGCCTGGACGTCAGCCTGCGCCCGCTGGCCGAGAAGCTGGCCATCCCGGTGGTCATTACCGAGGGGTTCGGCGGCATCCCCATGAACCCGGAGGCGTTCGATCTTCTGCGGAACCATCATGGACGGGATGTAACCATCTTCACGGACAGAGGGGAGCTGGGACCGGAGGTCTTCCTGCCGGACTCCCTGGACGAGCCTCCTCCGCCGCCGGAAAAGCCGGCGCCGCTGAAGGTCGGCCAGAAAGTGCGCATCATCGGGTATCCCCGGCTGGGCGCGGTGGGGCATATCGTCGAGGTGCTGAGCACGCCGCGTCGGGTGGAAGCCGGCGTGCTGTATGAAGGGGTGATGGTGGAGCTGGACCATCACGAGACCGTCTTCGTGCCGTGGATGAACGTGGAGCCCATTGGGCCGCGGGCATCATCGTAATTTATCGCTCTGATGCTGTAAGGAGAGGGACATCGTATGGACAAGCAAAATCGGCTGTTTGCCACCATTGCCATCGCGCTGATCGTACTGCTGGGCCTGGCGCTCCTGGGCATCGGGGGGTGGGCACTGGTCATCCGGCCCAAACAGCGGGCGGTGCAGGCGGAGGAGACCGCCACCGCCATCGCCATGGCGGCGACCCCTACGCCGACCGCCACGGCGACCCTGCCCCCGCCGGCCAGCCCCACGCCGCGGCCGACCAACACGCCGGTGGTGCCGGCAGTGACGGATACCCCCACGGTCGCGCCGGCGGCCGGCCAGGCCACAGAGACCCCCGCGCCGGCGGTCAGCCCGCAGGTCACTCCCACCGGCGCCGCGGAGGCCACCCCGCCGCAGACAGGCTTTGGGCCAGGCAGTCTGCTGGTGCTGGCGTTCGCGCTGGCGGCCCTGCTCTTTGGCGCCAGGCGGATGCGCAAAGCCTGACCCGGCGGTTCCTGAGGGACGCCAGCGAGTGCGCCGGCATCCGGATGCCAGGATGCCGGCCGCATGCACGCCGCTTTCCAGGTGACAGTCATCGCCCCGATGGCTGTCACCTGCCGTTTTCCTGATGCGCCGGCGAAGAATAGACACCCTGCCCCGCTGTGGTATAATAGCGCACAAACGCACCGAGTTTGAGGATGATATATGGCACAGGCGCGTCCTGACATGGAACTCACCTCTCTGCAGGGAAGCTTTTTCCCCTCTGCTCCGCGTACCGTTGAGGAAACCGGCCTCAACATGGGACTGATCGCCGACCTGGTGCTCAAGACCCTGTACTACGAGGGGTATATGCCGGCGGCCGCCATCGCCGACGCGGTCTGCCTGCCCTTCACCGGCGTCATTGACCAGGTGCTGGAGTTCCTCAAGCGGGAGCGCCTGGTGGAGGTGAAAGGCTCCAGCGGCGCCCTGCGCGAGTCGGCCTACCTGTACGCCATCACCGAACGGGGTGGGGAGCGGGCGCGCGAACTGCTGGAGCGCTCGCGCTATGTGGGGCCGGCCCCTGTGCCGCTGGAGCGCTACAAAGAGGCGGTGCGTGCCCAATCGGTGCGCAACATCTTCGTGACGCCGGCCATGGTGCGCGAGGCCCTTTCCCACCTGGTGCTGGATGAGAGCATCATCGACCGGGTGGGGCCGGCCATCAACTCCGGCCAATCGATCTTCCTTTTCGGCCCCCCGGGCGATGGCAAAACATCCATCGCCGAGGCCATCGGCAGTATTATCCTGAAGGGGACCATTTATATTCCCCAGGCACTGGTGATCGGCGGGCATATCGTCACCTTGTATGATGTGGTCAATCATCGGGCGGTGCAGGACGATGAAAATGACCGCCACCTTGACCGGCGCTGGATCAAGATTCGCCGGCCCAACATCATCGTGGGCGGCGAGCTGACGCTCAACAGCCTGGACCTCATTTTCAATGAAGTCTCGCTCTTCTATGACGCGCCCTTCCAGCTCAAGGCCAACGGCGGCATGCTGTTGATCGACGATTTCGGCCGGCAGTTGGCGCGCCCGGAGGACCTCCTCAACCGCTGGATCGTGCCCCTGGAAAAGGGGGTGGATTACCTGACCCTGCATACGGGGCGCAAGATCGAAGTGCCCTTCGACGTGCTGTTGATTTTCTCCACCAACCTATCGCCGGCGCAGTTGGTGGACGAGGCCTTCCTGCGCCGCATCCAGCACAAAATCTACATCAAAGACCCGACCCTGGACCAGTACCGCGAGATATTCCAGCGCGTCTGCGCCCAGCGCGGCGTCCCCTATGACGACAAGGGCCTGGCGTACCTACTCAAAGAGCACTACCTGAAGCCGGGCATCAAACTGCGCGCCTGCCATCCCCGGGATCTCATCGAACACCTGGTCGGCATCGCGCGCTATCGGGGGGTCCCGCCGCGCCTGACGCCCGAATTGATTGACGCCGCCTGGGACTCCTACTTTGTCAATCTACAATCGGATGTGTCATGAATAGGGGAGGATACGGATGGACCGTTTAGCTCAGAGAATTCGCGAGCGCGCGCATGACAATACCATGCCCTGCACGGCCGCCCATGCGGTGGCCTGGGAACTCGATGTCTCACCCCAAAAGGTGGGGGAAATGCTGAACCAGATGCAGATACCCATCACCCTTTGCCAGCTTGGGCTGTTCGGCTATGGGCCGAAGGCGGAGGGGAAATCCAAGCTCCTGCGGCCGATGACGCGCCTGGACTCCGAGATCGAGGCGCGCCTGCGGGCGCGCGAGCGGGACGGCCGCATCAGTTGCCGCACTCTCTGGGACATCGCGCGCGAGCTGAACGTGGAGCGGCTGGTGGTCGGCAACACCGCGGATGCCATGGGACTGCGCATCACCCCCTGCCAATTGGGCTGTTTCTAGGTCAGCCGGCCCCGCGAAATTTGACGCCCAGGCGCCGATATGTTACACTTTTCCCTGCGAGGATGATAGCCGGCAACGAAGGCCAACTGCTCTAGGTTGGCCTTTTTCTCTTTTGCCAGCATTCCTCATCCACCACATCCGTCACGCTGGACCATAGGGTGCATATCGACGCCATGTACTATCGGATCACCATTCAGCCCAACGGCCGGGTGCATACCCACAGGGCACGCGATCTCATTCACGACGCGCGAAGCCTGGGTATCACCGGGCTCCGCGACGTGCGCTTCCAGACCCTGTACTTTATCCGCGGCAACCTCCAACCCTCCCAGCTTGACCTGCTCTGCACCTCCCTGTTGGCCGACCCTGTCATCGAAACCGCAACCTGGCAGTATATCGCCGGCCCCTCCCCGCACCCCACCCCGCGCGGCGACGGCTGGGTGGTGGAGGTCGGCCTGCATCCTGGGGTGACCGACCCGGTAGCGCATCAGGTGGTGAAGGTCGCCGGCGAGATCTGGGACATCACCGATATCGAGGTCGCCACCGGCCAGCGCTATGAGCTGATCGGCGACCTGCGCGAGGCGGACGTGCATCTCCTGGCCCAGAAGCTCCTCAGCAACCCCACCATCCAGCACTATTACCTGGGGGAGATGACGCCGGCCTTCATCCACACCGCCGAGGCCTCGGACGAGGCGCTGGAGATCCCGCTGGAGGGGCTTTCCGACGAGGAACTGCTGGCCATCAGCCGCCAGCGCCTGCTGGCGCTGAACCTGGAGGAGATGCGCGCCATCCGCGATTACTTCGCCGGCCTGGGGCGCGCCCCTACGGACCTGGAACTGGAAACGCTGGCACAGACCTGGTCGGAACACTGTGTGCACAAGACCTTCAAGGCCCTCATCGAGTTCGAGGACGAGGCCGGCCAGCGCCGGCTCATCGATGGGCTTCTCCGCAGTACCATTCGCGCGGCCACCGAGGCGGTGGGCAAACCCTGGGTGCGCTCCGCCTTCGTGGACAATGCCGGCATCATTGACTTTGACGATGAGTACGAGGTTTCCTTTAAGGTAGAGACCCATAACCATCCCAGCGCGCTGGAACCCTTCGGCGGAGCCAACACCGGCGTCGGGGGCGTGGTGCGGGACATTATTGGGGTATCGGCGCGGCCCATCGCCGTGACCGATGTGCTCTGCTTTGGCCCGCAGGACCTGCCCATGGAAGAGGTGCCGGCAGGAAGCCTGCATCCGCGCCGCATTCAGGCCGGCGTCATCAGCGGCATCGAGGACTACGGCAACAAGCTTGGCCTGCCCACCGTCAGCGGTGCCATCCTGTACGATAAAAGCTACACGGCCAACCCATTGGTGTATGTGGGCTGTGTGGGTATCGCTCCCAAGGGCCGGCACCGCCGGCAGGCCCAGCCCGGCGACCGCATCGTGGTCATCGGGGGGCGCACCGGGCGCGACGGCCTGCACGGCGCCACCTTTTCCTCGGAGGCCCTGACCCATGAGACCGGTCAGGTGGCCGGCACCGCCGTGCAGATCGGCGACCCCATCGTGGAAAAGGATGTGATGGAGGTGGTCTGCCTGGCGCGCGACCGCGGGCTGTACAATGCCATCACCGACTGCGGCGCCGGCGGGCTTTCCAGCGCCGTCGGCGAAATGGGACAGCATACGGGCGCGCGGGTGCAGTTGGAGCGCGTGCCGCTGAAGTACCCCGGCCTGAAGCCCTGGGAGATATGGCTCAGCGAGGCGCAGGAGCGCATGGTGCTGGCTGTGCCGCCGGCGAAATGGCCCGAGCTGGAGCGGTTATGCCGCGACTGGGGGGTGGAAGCCACCGATATCGGGGAGTTCACCGATACCGGCCGGCTGGTGGTGCGCTACGGCGAGAAGGTGGTGGGCGACATTTCCATGGAATTTCTGCATCACGGCCTGCCGCGCCGGCGTCTGCAAGCCATATGGCGGGGCCGCCGGCCGGTGCATCCGACATCCTCGACGCCGGCCCTGCCCCCACAGCAGGCCCTGCCGGCGCTTCTCGCCCACCCCTCCATCGCTTCCAAGGAGGATACCATCCGCCGCTACGACCATGAGGTGGGCGGCGGCACGATCATCAAGCCGCTGGTGGGCGTGCGCGACGACGGCCCATCGGATGCGGTGGTGCTCAAGCCCCTTATGACCTGGAAACACACCAGGGGATTGGTGTTGAGCCTGGGCATCAACCCGCAGATCGGCAAGATAGACCCGTACGCCATGGCCATCAGTTGCGTGGACGAGGCGGTGCGCAACGCCGTGGCTGTCGGGGCGGATCCCGATACCATCGCCCTGCTGGACAATTTCTGTTGGGGCAGTCCCGGCCGGCCTGAGGAATTGGGCCGGCTGGTGCGGGCCGCAGAGGGATGCCGCGACGCCGCCCTGGCCTATCAGGCGCCGTTTATCTCCGGCAAGGACAGCCTCAACAACGAATACATCGGCCCGGACGGCCGGCCGACGCCCATCCCGGGCACCCTGCTCATTTCCGCCGTGTCCATCATTCCGGATATCGCCGGCGCGGTGACCATGGCGCTCAAATCCCCGGGCAACCTGCTCTTCATCGTGGGGGAGACGCGGCGCGAGCTGGCCGGCAGTCATTATGCCCTGCTCACCGGCACCGACGGCGCCGGCGAACCCCCCGGCCTGCCTCCGCGCGGCCTGGAGCGCTACCGCGCCGTCCATCGCGCCATGCGCGCCGGCCTGGTGCGTGCCTGCCACGACCTGAGCGAAGGAGGATTGGCGGTGGCCGCCGCCGAGATGTGCATCGCCGGCCGGCTGGGCCTGGAGCTGGACCTGGATGCCCTGCCGGTGGAGGGCATCCTCACCGTCGAGGAGCGTCTGTTCAGCGAGAGCAACGGCCGTCTGCTGGTGGAGGTGGCGCCGGAGAACCGGCAGGCGTTTCTGGAACTGCTGGCCGGCCACCCGGCCGCCGAAATCGGCCGAGTGAAGGAGGACGGCCGGCTCGTGATCCGCTGTTGCAGGCAGGAGCTGGTGAACCTGACGGTCGAAGAGTTATGGAGGTACTGGCGAGGGGCCGCATGCTGAAGCCGAGAATTCTCATCCTACATGCTTCGGGCACCAACCGCGATCGGGAGACGGCATGGGCCTGCGAGCTGGCCGGCGGGAACCCCGAGATTGTGCATGTGCACCAACTGCGCAGGGGCGAACGCCGGCTCGCCGATTATCAGATGGTCATCATCCCCGGCGGGTTCTCCTACGGCGATGCGCTGGGCGCCGGCAAGGTGCTCAGCCTGGACCTCAGCCACTATCTGAAGGACGAGCTGACCGCTTTCATCGCCGCCGGCAAACCGGTGCTGGGCATTTGCAACGGCTTCCAGGCCCTGTTGAAGAGCGGCTTCCTGCCCGGGGATGCCGGGCTGGGGCCGGCGACGCTGACCTTCAATGCCTCCGGCCATTTCGAGTGCCGCTGGGTGACCTTACTGCCGGACCCGCGCAGTCCCTGCGTCTTCACCCGCGGCATACAGGAGCCTATCGTCTGCCCGGTGGCGCACGGGGAGGGGCGCTTTATCTCGGACCGGGTGCCGGCGCTGGAGGCCAGGGGCCTGGTAGCCCTGCGCTATGCACAAGAGGATGGGACGCCGGCCGGCGGCCGGTACCCCGCCAACCCCAACGGCTCGGAGGGGGATATCGCCGGCATCTGCAACCCGGCCGGCAATGTGCTGGGGCTGATGCCCCATCCGGAAGATCACATTGTCCGCTATCAGCACCCCCGCTGGCCGCACGACGGCCGGGGAGGGTTGGGACTGCAGATTTTCATCAACGGCGTGCGCTACGCCGCGGAGATGTGAACCATGACCGCGTTTGACCATACGACCTTCCTTTCCCCATTGACCTGGCGCTACGGCTCGGAGGAAATGCGGCGCATCTGGAGCGAGGTGTATAAGCGCCGGCTGTGGCGCCGCATCTGGGTGGCCCTGGCCGAAGCCCAGTCCGAGCTGGGGCTGGTCTCCCGCGAGCAGGTGGAGGACCTGCGCGCCCACATGGACGAGATTGACCTGGCGCGGGCGGAAGAGATCGAGCGCGTCATCCACCATGACCTGATGGCGGAGGTCAAGGTGTTCGCCGAGCAGTGTCCGGTTGGGGGCCCCATCATCCACTTGGGTGCTACCTCCATGGATATCGAGGACAACGCCGATGCTCTCCGTCTGCGGGAATCCCTGGCACTGCTCATTGCCCGCCTGGAGGAGCTGATCGCCGGCCTGGCCGAGCAGATCGAGCGCTGGGCCGACACGCCGGCCATGGCCTTCACCCATTTACAGCCGGCGGAACCCACCACCATCGGCTACCGCCTGGCCCAGTACGGCCAGGACCTGCTCTTTGACCTGCTGGAACTGCGCCGGCTCCATGCCCAAATCCGCGGCAAGGGCCTCAAGGGCGCTGTGGGCACCGCCGCCTCCTACGTCCAGCTCCTGGGGCGGGTTGGGGCGCGCCGGCTGGAGCGCAGTGTCATGGACAAACTGGGACTGCGGGCCTACCCCGTCGCCACACAGACCTATCCACGCAAGCAGGACTGGGCGGTGCTGAACGCGCTGGCCGGCCTGGCCGGCACCCTTTACCGCTTCGCCTTTGACCTGCGGGTGCTCCAGTCGCCGGCCATCGGGGAATGGTCCGAACCCTTCGGCGCTCAGCAGGTCGGTTCCAGCGCCATGCCCTTCAAGCGCAACCCGGTCAACGCCGAGAATATCGACAGCCTGGCGCGCTATGTGGCGGCCCTGCCGCGCGTGCTGTGGGACGACGCCGCGCATTCGCTCCTGGAGCGCACCCTGGACGATTCGGCCAACCGCCGGCTGGTCCTGCCGGCGGCCTTCCTCTGCACCGACGAGATAGTGCGCCGCGCCAACCGCATTGTGCGGGGGCTCCAGATCAATGAGGCGGCGGTGGCGCGCAACCTGGAGCGCTACGGCGTGTTCGCCGCCACGGAGCGCCTGCTGATGGAGGCGGTGAAGGCCGGCGGCGACCGCCAGCAGTTGCACGAGGTCATTCGCGAGCACAGTATGGCGGCCTGGGCCGAAGTTTCCGCCGGCCGGCCCAACCCGCTGGCCGAACGGCTCAGCAGTGAGCCGGCGTTCACCCGGCTCCTGCCGGCGCGGCGCATCCGCGCCCTGCTGGAGGCGGCCGACTACGTGGGGGATGCCCCCCAACTGGCGCGCGCCATGGCTGCTGTCCTGCGCAAGCACATCCAGGATCGACGAGAGGAGGGATAACGTGCGGCTGACCGAAGCAGAGATCCGCCGAGTACTACCCCATGCTTTCGCCGGCATCTCCGACCCGGCGTACCCGCCGGATATGCGCGGCAAGGTGCGCGATATCTACCTGCGGCCGGGCCGGCGCATCCTGGTCACCACCGACCGGCTGTCGGCCTTCGACCGCGTGCTGGGCCTGGTGCCTTATAAGGGTCAGGTGCTCAATCAGTTGAGCGCCTTCTGGTTCGAGCGCACGCGCGACATCATCCCCAATCACATGCTGGCCTGCCCGGACCCCAACGTGATGGTGGTGCGGGAATGTCAGGCCCTGCCGGTAGAGGTCATCGTGCGCGGCTATATCACCGGCGTGACGCAGACCGCACTCTGGTACCGCTATTCCCAGGGAGAGCGCCACATTTACGGCTATACGTTCCCCGAGGGACTGCAGAAGAACCAGCCCCTGCCAGAACCCATCATCACGCCCACCACCAAGGGGGGGCCTACGGGCCACGATGAGCGGCTGACCTGCCAGGAGGTGGTGGAGCGCCGGCTGGTGGCGCCGGCGGTCTGGGAGCAGGTGCAGACGGCGGCCATCGCCCTGTTCCGGCGGGGGCAGGAGATGGCGCGACGCGGCGGGTTGATCCTGGTCGACACCAAGTACGAGTTCGGCCTCACGGAAGACGGCCAGCTCATGCTCATTGATGAGATCCATACGCCCGATTCCAGCCGCTTCTGGCGGGCGGATACGTACGAAGCCCGGTTCGCCGCCGGCGAGGAGCCGGACAACTTCGACAAGGAGTTCGTGCGGCTGTGGTACGCCGAGCGGGGCTATCGGGGCGACGGGGAACCGCCGGCATGGGACGCGAATTTGGCGGTCCTGGCCAGTTTGCGCTACATTCAAGTATACGAAATGCTCACCGGCATGGAGTTCGTGCCGGCCGAGTACCCGGCCGAACCGCGCGTCATCAACGCCCTGCGGGAGCTGTGAGCCATGGCGGACGTGGTCATCATTATGGGGTCCAAAGCCGATCTGCCGCATGCCGAGAAGGTGGCGGAAGCACTGCGGCAGTTCGATATCTCGTGGGAGATGCGGGTGGCCTCGGCCCATAAAAGCCCGGCCTACCTGCTGGAGATGCTGGCCGGCTACGAGGCCCAGGGCGAGCCGCGCCTGTACATCACTATCGCCGGCCGCAGTAATGCCCTCAGCGGCATGGTGGACGCGGCGGTGAGCGTGCCGGTCATCGCCTGTCCGCCCTATTCGGAGCGCTTCGCCGGCGCCGACATCTTCTCTTCCCTGCGCATGCCGTCGGGGGTGGCGCCGGCGCTGGTGCTGGAGCCGGAAGGCGCGGCGCTCCTGGCGGCCAAAATCCTCGGCCGGCGCGAGGCTGTACGCCTGTATCAGGAGGAACAGCGCCGGCGTTTGATCGCCGACGACCAATCACTGCGTTGAACTCATCCGTTCCACCCAGGGGAAGCGAAAAGTTGGCGGGAAAGTGAGGTGGAGCATGGTCTGGGAATGGGAAAATTGGGAACAGGATGACCGACCCCGGGAGGAATGCGGCGTCTTCGGCATCTATTACCCCGGCGAGGACGTGGCGCGCCTGAGCTTCTTCGCGCTCTATGCCCTCCAGCACCGCGGCCAGGAGAGCGCCGGCATCGCCGTCTCCGACGGCAAGACCGCCCACATCCATAAAGGCATGGGCCTGGTGGCGCAGGTCTTCACGGAGGAAAACCTGCATCATTTGCGGGGGCATCTCGCCATCGCCCACAACCGCTATTCCACCACCGGCAGTCCGACCCTGCGCAACGCCCAACCCTACCTCATCGAGACCATGCTGGGGCCGCTGGGGGTGGCGCATAACGGCAACCTGGTGAACGCGCCCCTTCTGCGCCGCGACCTGCTCCAGCGCGGTGTGGGCCTGACCTCTTCCTCGGACAGCGAGATCATCACCCTGATGCTCGCCGGCGGCGTCGGTGACTGGATCACCCGCATCCGCACCTTTATGGCCCAGGCGGTCGGCGCCTACTCGCTGACCATCCTGACCCGTAATGCCGTCTTCGGGGTGCGCGATCCCTGGGGCTTCCGCCCGCTGGTCATCGGCCGGCTCAACGGCGAAGGGTGGTGCCTGGCCTCGGAGAGCTGTGCCCTGGCCACCATCGGCGCCAAATTCGTGCGCGAGGTGGAACCCGGCGAGATCATCCGCCTGGACGCCAACGGCCTTCATGCGGAGACCGGCGCGCCGCCCCGCAAGCGCGCCCTGTGCACGTTCGAACACATCTATTTCGCCCGCCCGGACAGCATTTTCGACGGGAAGGTAGTGCACAATGTGCGGCAGGAGCTGGGCCGGCAGTTGGCCCGCGAGGCGCCGGCGGATGCCGATATCGTCATCGCCGTGCCGGACAGCGGCACCCCGCACGCCATCGGCTATGCCCAGGAGAGCGGCCTGCCCTTCACCGAAGGCCTCATCAAGAACCGCTATATCGGCCGCACCTTCATCCAGCCCAGCGAGCGACTGCGCCGCGAGGGTGTGCGGCTCAAATACAACCCCTTGCCCAGCAACCTGGAGGGCAAGCGGGTGGTGCTGGTGGATGATTCCATCGTGCGGGGGACCACCTCCGGCCCACTGATCCGCCTGCTTCGAGAGGCCGGCGCCGTCGAGGTGCATGTGCGCGTCGCCTCTCCCCCCATCACCCACTCCTGCTTCATGGGGGTGGACATGGCGCGCGATCAGGACCTGATTGCGGCGCGGCTGTCTGTGGAGGAGATCCGCCGGCATATCGGCGCCGATACCCTGGCCTACATCTCCCTGGAGGGCATGATGAAGGCCATTGGCGCGGAATCCGGCTACTGCAACGCCTGCTTCACCGGCGACTACCCCACCGGCCTGGACGAGAGCTTCACCAAACTGGAATTCGAGGATGCCATCGTCTGAGCGGAGAAGAGGAATCCCATGAAGGTGCTCATCATCGGCTCCGGGGGCCGTGAACACGCGCTGGCCTGGAAAGTCGCCCAATCTCCGCTGGTGAAGGGGTTATGGGTGGCGCCCGGCAACGCCGGCACCGATCTGCTGGTCGAGCGGCGCGGGCTGGCCGGCGGCAATGTCCCGCTGAACGCCGAAAATGTGGACGAGCTTGTGGATTTCGCCGAGACCATCGGCATTGACCTGACCATTGTCGGGCCGGAGGCGCCCCTGGCCCTGGGGATTGTGGATGCGTTTCTGCGCCGCAGGCTGGCCATCTTCGGTCCGACGCAGGCCGGCGCCCAGATCGAGGCCAGCAAAGCCTTCGCCAAGGCCTTCATGGAGCGCCATAAAATCCCCACGGCCCGCTTCGCCGTGTTCGAGGATTACCAGGAGGCGCTGGAGTACCTGCGTCGGGTGGACTTTCCGGTGGTGGTCAAGGCCAGCGGCCTGGCCGCCGGCAAGGGGGTTTTTGTGCCGGAGGACCGCACGCGGGCAGAGAAAGCGCTCTATGAGATGCTGGTGCGGCGCGCCTTCGGCGAGGCCGGCGAGCAGGTGGTCATCGAGGAGCGGCTGTACGGACAGGAGCTTTCGGTGTTGGCGCTGTCCGATGGCCGCACAGTGGCGGTGCTTCCGCCGGCGCAGGACTACAAACGCGCCTTCGATGGTGACCAGGGGCCCAATACCGGCGGCATGGGCGCCTATGCGCCGGTGCCCTTCGTGAGCCAGGAACTTCTGGAGGAGATTCAGCGCACCATCCTTCAGCCGGCGGTGGACGGCCTGCGCAAAGAGGGCATCCCGTATGTGGGGGTGCTGTACGCCGGCCTGATGCTCACCGCCCAGGGCCCGCGCGTGCTGGAATTCAACTGCCGCTTCGGTGACCCGGAGACCCAGGTCATCCTGCCCCTGCTGGAGAGCGACCTGGTGGAACTCATCCAGGCCTGCATCGCCGGCAAGCTGAAGGATGCGCGGCTGGCGGTCAAGCCGGCGGCCGCGGTCACCGTGGTGCTGGCCTCGCGCGGCTACCCCGGCCCGTATGAAAAGGGGATGGTCATCCAGGGGCTGGAGCGCGCCGAGGCGCTGGAGGGCGTGCTCATCTTCCACGCCGGCACACGCCGCGCCGGCCAGCAGATCGTCACCAACGGCGGCCGCGTGCTGAACGTCACCGCCGTTGCTCCTTCCCTGCCGGATGCCGTCGCCCGCGCCTATGAGGCGGTCCAGCACATCTCCTTTGAGGGCATGCACTACCGCCGCGATATCGGCCAGTCCGCCGTGCAAGCCATGGCCGCAGGAGGAGGAGATGGCGCGTAAGCGCAGTGCCTATGAGGCCGCCGGCGTTTCCATCGAGGCCGGCAACCGCGCCGTGGAGCTGATGCGCCAGGCGGTGCAGAGCACCTATACGCCGGCCGTGCTGGCCGGCATCGGCAGTTTCGGCGGCGTCTTCGACGTTTCCAGCCTGAAAGGCTATCGGTCGCCGGCGTTGGTTGCCTCCACCGACGGCGTCGGCACCAAGACCAAGCTCGCCGCGGCCATGCGGCGCTACCGCTCCATCGGCCATGACATCGTCAATCACAGCGTGAACGATATCCTGGTGCAGGGCGCCGAGCCGCTCTTCTTCCTGGACTACATCGCCTCGGACCATCTGGAGCCGGAGATGGTGGCCGAAGTGGTGACGGGCATTGCGGAAGCCTGCCGGCAGGCCGGCTGTGTCCTGCTGGGCGGCGAGACCGCCGAAATGCCCGGCGTCTATGCGCCGGGTGAGTTCGACCTGGTGGGCACGATCGTGGGTGTGGTGGAGCGCGAGGAGATGCTCCCGCGCCGCGACCTGCGCGCCGGCGACCTCCTGCTGGGATTTCCCTCCAACGGGCCGCACACCAACGGCTATTCCCTCATCCGGCGTATCTTTGCCGATACCCCGCTGGATCGGGAGTTCGAGGGCATCGGCCCGCTGGGCGAGGCGCTCTTGGCGCCCCACCGCTCGTACCTGGCGCTGGTGCGCCGACTGCGGGAAGAGATATCCATCAAGGCGCTGGCGCATATCACGGGCGGCGGATTTTTCGACAACATCCCCCGCGTCCTGCCGGCGGAGCTGGATGCCCGGATTGACGCCGGCGCCTGGGAGGTGCCGCCGCTGTTCCGCCTTATCCAGCAGAAGGGCGGCGTGGATGCGGCGGAGATGTACCACGTCTTCAACATGGGCATCGGCATGGTGGCGGTGGTATCCCAGGAGGATGCCCGCCGGGCGCTGGAGCTGGAGGAGGAGCTGAAGGTCATCGGTGAGCTGGTGCCTGGCCGGCGGCAGGTGATTCTGGTGGGCATAGAGAGATGAGGCAGAGCACAGCTATGGAAGGCCATCCAGCCCCCACAGCACGCATTGCTGTGCTGATTTCCGGGTTCGGTTCCAACCTCCAGGCGATTATCGATGCGTGTGACGCGGGCCAACTGCCGGCCCGCGTTGTCGTTGTGGTCTCCAACCGGAAGGACGCCTACGGCCTGGTGCGGGCGGAGCGCGCCGGCATCCCGGCCGTCTACTTCCCGCTGAAGCCCTATCTGCAGGATGGGCGCGGCCGCCGGCAGTATGATGCGGACCTGGCCGAACTGGTCGCCGGCTACTCCCCCGACTGGATCGCCCTGGCCGGCTGGATGCATGTCCTCAGCAACGCGTTCCTCCAGCGCTTCCCCGGCCGCGTCATCAACCTGCACCCGGCCCTGCCGGGGCAGTTCCCCGGCACCGATGCCATCGCCCGCGCCTATCAGGCCTTTCGGGAGGGGCGCATCACCCACACCGGGGTCATGATCCACTTTGTGCCGGACGAGGGGGTGGACTGTGGGCCGGTGATCGTCAGCGAGGAGGTGCCCATCTACCCGGAGGACACGCTGGAGGCGCTGGAGGCGCGCGTGCATGCCGTGGAGCATCGGCTGTACGTCGAGGCACTGCGCCGGCTGATCGCCGGCGAGGTGCCGCCGCCGAAATGACGGGATGAGCAGAGAACACACACCTGTGTGAGGAGGATCATATGAGCGATGCGATGTTTTTCGAGGAAGCGCTGACGTTCGATGATGTCCTGCTGGAGCCGGGCTATTCGGAGGTCCTGCCGACGGAGGTCTCGGTGGCCACGGAGCTGGCGCCGGCCATCCGCCTTAACATCCCGATCCTTTCCGCTGCTATGGACCGCGTCACCGAAGCGCGCATGGCCATCGCCCTGGCCCGCGAGGGCGGCCTGGGCGTCATCCACCGCAACATGTCCATCGAGAACCAGGCCGCCGAGGTGGATAAGGTCAAGCGCTCCGAGTCCGGCATGATCGTGGACCCCATCACCCTGCCGCCCACGGCCACCCTGCGGCAGGCCGAGGAGCTGATGAGCCGCTATCACATCTCCGGCATCCCCATCACCGAGGACAGCGGCAAGCTGGTGGGCATCCTGACGAACCGCGACATCCGCTTTGTCACCGAATGGGACCGGCCTGTCTCAGAGTATATGACCTCGGAGGGATTGATCACCGCGCCCATCGGCACGACGCTGGAGCAGGCGCAGGCCATCCTGCAGAAGCACCGCATCGAGAAGCTCCCGTTGGTGGATGAGCACGGCTATTTGAAAGGCCTGATCACCGTCAAGGACATCATGAAGAAGCGGGATTACCCCAACGCGGCGACGGATGACAAGGGCCGGCTGTTGGCCGCCGCGGCCGTGGGCGTGGGCGAGGCCCATCAGGCGCGGGTGGAGGCGCTGGTGGAGGCCGGCGTGGACGCTATCGTCATTGACACCGCGCACGGCCATACGCGGAGCGTGCTGGAAATGGTGGACTGGATCCGCCGGCGCTTCCCCAGGATGGTCATCATCGCCGGCAACGTCGCCACCGCCGAAGGGACGGTGGCCCTCATCCAGGCCGGCGCGGATGTGGTGAAGGTCGGCGTGGGCGCCGGCTCCATCTGCACCACGCGTGTGGTCACCGGCATTGGTGTGCCCCAGCTCACCGCCATCTTCCGCTGTGCCCGCGCCGCCCATGAGCTGGGCAAGCCCATCATCGCCGACGGCGGCTTGAAGTACTCCGGTGATATCGTCAAGGCGCTGGCCGCCGGCGCGGACGCCGTCATGTTGGGCAACCTGCTGGCCGGCCTGGACGAATCGCCCGGCGAGCTGATCCTGTTCGAAGGCCGGCGCTACAAGGACTACCGCGGCATGGGCAGTCTGGGCGCCATGAGCGATTTCAGCCGGGACCGCTACGGCACCGGCCAGGGCGGCGCCGTGAAGCTGGTGCCGGAGGGCGTCGAGGGGCGCGTGCCGTACAAGGGCAAGCTCTCCGACTTCATTTATCAACTGGTGGGCGGGGTGCGCGCCGGCATGGGCTATGTGGGGGCCGCCAACCTGCGGGAACTGCGGGAGAAGGCGCGCTGGGTGCGCATCACCTCCTCCGGGCTGATCGAGAGCCATCCGCACAGCGTCATCCTGACCAAGGAAGCGCCCAACTACAGCCCGCCGGAGTTCCGCTAAACGGGCCGGGCAAGATGAGCAGGTGACAGTCACCTGTAAGGTGACTGTCACCTTAATGGGAATTGTCACGGTGCTAGGCTTTAGCAGTGGCTGGCAAATCCTGCTGGGCGCGGCGGCCGTCTTTCTCGCCGGCCTGACCTATGGGCTGACCGGCTTCGGCTTCGCGCTGGTAGCGACGCCGATCATGGTGGTCCTGCTGTCGCCGCGGGCGGCGGTGCCGGCGGTGCTGTTGATGAGCATGGCCAACGGCCTGTTCCTTCTCCTCGCTACCTGGCGCGATGTCCAGCCGCGCCGCATCCTGCTCCTGACGCTGGCCGGCATCGCGGCGACGCCGGCGGGCGCCTATTTCCTGGCCCGGGGTTCCGCCGGCGCGCTGAAATGCTTCATTGGCGCCGTCATCACGCTCTTCGCCCTGGCGTTCCTCCTGGGCTTTCAGCGGCCCCTCCGGCAGGAAGGGCCGGCCTCCATCCCGGTGGGGCTGGTCAGCGGCTTCCTCAATGGCAGTACCGGTATGAGCGGCCCGCCCGTCATCCTCTTTTTCACCAACCAGGGCCTGGAGAAGCGGACCTTCCGCGCCAATCTGGTGGCCTATTTCATGGCGCTGAACGTGGTGACCCTGCCGCTGTATGTCTATCACGGCCTGATGACGCGCCAAGTCGGCCTGTACGCGCTGGCGGCATTGCCGGCGCTGGCCCTGGGGACGTGGGCCGGCCTGCGCCTGTCCGGGCGGGTGGACCCTCGCTTGTTCCGTCTCATCACGCTTCTACTGGTGCTGATGGCCGGCGTTTCCTCGGTCCTGAGCGGCCTCGGCATCCTTTAACCCCGGCGCAGGAGCGGCAGAAAACAGCGCAGAGGAGTGGGTTCAGGCGTCGCGGTGGCCGTCGGCGTCGGGGTGTGCGTCGGCGCGGGCGAGGGTGCGGCGCTGGGTACAGCGCTTGGGGTGGCGGTTGGCGTGGCGGAGGGGGTGGCGGTCGCGGTGTCGGTGGAGGTCGGGGTCAGCGTCGGGGTGGGCGCCGGCGTGCCCCCCGGCGATGGCGTTTCCCGCTCCACAAAATCATCGGCGCGGTCGGTGTCCCAGCCGGCCGGCTCCCGCTCCAACGAATGGCCGGCCGCCACCAGCGGACAGGGGGTGGCGAACACGCTGGCATCATCCCCGTACGAGAGGGCATCCACCAGCCGGCCCACCGGATCGCGCAGGATGAGCGCGTCGCCGGCGTTGTTCAGCCCATTGCCCAGCTCCGCATCCCCCAATTCAATGAGGAGGCCGATGAAACCGGGATAATCGGCCAGGAAGGCCTGGCGCGAACCCACGATGACCACGAATCCTCCTGGCGGCAGGACGAAGGCCGGCAGGGCGTCCGTGTCCTCCCCATCGCTCAGGCGAAAATCCCGCAGGTTGAGGGAGACCGGCAGGGCATTGTACAGCTCCGCCCACTCGCGGTGCGCTTCCGGCGTCCCGGGAGATGGTGCCGGCTGGTATAGCAGTTCGTTGATGGTCAGCGCGCCGGCCGGCAGAGCGGTGGGCGTCGGGGTGGGAGGCGGCGTAGCGGTGGCGGTACGGGTGGGGCTTGGGGCCGGCGGGGGCGTGGCAGTCGCTGTGGGCGTGGCGGTGGCCGTAGGCGGCGGGCTGGTCATATCCAATGCCGCATCGTCGAAATAGGAATACCCGGAGCCGGCGCTCTCCAAAATCACCTGCACGCGCTTTGCACCCGCCGGCGCGGTCACTGGCCCCAACGTGAGCTGGCGGTAGTCCGGTGAGTTCGTGCTGAGCGGGCTGGAGGCATCGCGCCGCAGGGAATTCCCGCCGGCATCCTTCCAATCCAGCACCAGGCGCACCGAGGAGACGGCTGGGTCATTTTTCACCGTCCAGGCGGTGAAGGTGTAGCCGGCGCCGGCGTACACATTGTCCACGTACTGCGCGATGGTCCCCCGCACCTTGGCCGCGCCGGCCCCTCCATGTACGGGCGAGGAGACAACCTCAAACGACCCCGCTAGTGACACCCATCCCGATTTTCCCGCTTCAAAACCGGGATTGGTCAGCAGATTGCCCCGCGCCAAGGCGACAGCAGTGATGCACAGGATGACCAGCAGACACAGGGGCCAGAGGGTGGAGCGTCGAGACATGGTGTCCTCCACAATGGTGCAGGTGAAGTGCTTGGCCGCCGTGTCTGCGCTGCCGGCCCTGCTTATGGCGCCGTGATGGTGATGGCGCTCAGCACGACCGAGGTCGCTCCGGGCGGCTCATTGACCGGCCGCGGCTGGCCATCCGCCCCCACGATGCGCAGTACCAGGCGGTACTGGCCGGCCGGCGTGACCGGGTTCAGGTTGACGTCCATATCGTGGCGCACCAATTCGCCAACC
>JAPWUQ010000037.1 GCA_028275445.1 Anaerolineae bacterium
GCCCGCCGGCGGCGCTCCATCAGCCAGGCCAGGCCGGCGCCCCATGCCAGGCAGATAAAAGGCACCACGAAGAGGAAATAGCGCGGCGCGGCAAAGACGGCCTGGTTGATGCCTAACAGGAACCCACCGATGAGCACGGGCACACCGATGGACAGCCAGAGGAACAGCCGGCCGAGGGGCTTGCTCGTCGGTGCCAGCATGCCGGCCAGCAGGAGGACCAGCGCGCCGGCGGAAACCGCAGAGATCCAGGATGCCGGCCAGAGGGCCTTCCAGACGGTGTACCATCCCAACAGGCGCCACATCGTGGGGAAGAACGATTGGAAGGGCCGGCCGGGCTGTGCCTCCTGGTGGGTGACCTGCAGCGCCTGCAGGGCTAAGGGCAGAAAGAGCAGCGCCACCGCGCCGAACGCGAGCAAGATGGGCAGGAGTCGGCGAATGAAGGGTGTTTTCTCCCTGCGCGCCGCATACAGCGCCCAGGCCAGGGCATACAGGCCCTGGAAGGGGAGCAGGAAGGCGATATATAGATAGGAGTACAGGGCCAGTGTCGTCAGCGCCACATAGCCGGCCCACCAGCCCCACCTTCCGCTCCGCAAACCCCGCACCATGCACCAGGTGGCGAGGATGGCCAGCGCGGCCGAGGGCACGAACATGCGGACTTCCTGGGAGTACCAGACCAGGGAGGGGTTGAGGACCGCCAGCAGGCCGGCGATGACCCCAGCCCGCCGGCCCAGCACCTCTTTCCCCAGCACGGCCAGCGCCGGCGGCATGATGACGCCGAAGCAGACCGTCATCAGCCGCACGCTGACCTCGCTGTACCCGAAGAGGCGCGTCCAGAAGTGCAGGAGGAGGTAGTAGACAGGCGGATGCTTGTCGCGGATCAGGTGGAGCCCGACGTCCAGTATCTCGCGCGCCGGCTGGCGCGCCCAGAAAACGCTGACGGCCTCGTCGAACCACAGGCTGTGATAGCCGATCTGCCAAAGGCGCACGGCCAGCGCGCCGGCGGCCAGCAGTACCAGCGCCAGCCGCCAGGCGGCTTCCGGATGCCGCAGTTTGCGAAGGAGATGTCCGGCCGGCCGGGAGAAAGTGGTCATGGGAAGGCCGGCCCCTTTACTCGGGGAAGGGGATGCCCTGCTTGAGCAGGTCGGTCAGCACGCGGTCAATGGCGCGGCTGTCCCCTTCGATGCGGTAGACCCAACAGCCGGCCTCCTCCAGGCGCTCCTGCGCCTCCACGGGGATAACGTCCGGCCCGCCGATGATGGTGACCCGTTCAGCCAGCGCCGCCTCTTCCACTTTGAAGCCGAAGGCCGGCTTAAAGCGCAAAATGTATCCCAAGGCGATGATCAGGTTGGCTTGAGTCTGCGGATGATCGGGAGGGCCGAAGAGCACATAATGGGCGAACACCTTTTTGATGGCCTTCTGCCACACCAGGTAAAACGAGTGATGATAGAGGGCGTTGCCGGCCTCCTCGTCGGGATGCTCCGTATGCAGGTTGAGCACCCGGTCGCTGGGCAGGCCGAGCACCTCCACACTGCACACCTGCCCCTGCCCGAGGGGGAAGACAGCTCCCGGCTCTCCAGGAGCAGTGGGTTCGATTTCCAGCTCTTCCTCGCCCCCCTCCCAGGCGATGCGCAGGCGCGTGCCCACCGCCGGCTGACCGTACTCATCCAACACGTCCAGGAAGAGGTGGTGGCCGCCGCGGTTCTCCGCCGGCGTCAGATGGTGCACGCGCGTCACGCGCCAGTAGGTCTCGCCCAATCCCACTTCCGCCGGCGCGATCCGCACCCCGTAGGACTCCGCATCGTTGACCGGTTGGACCATAGGTTCATTCCCTCCCTCAGAAATCGGGCCTCATAGAGGGGTGCTCCGCAGTGCACTGCTCAGCGCGTGGCTCTCCCCGGGCAGGCGCCGCACGATACAGCCGGCATCGAGCAGTCTGCGCTCCGCGGACTCGTCAATCTCGTCGGCATCGGCGACGATGGTCACGTAGCGCGCCATCTGTGCCTCTTGCAGGTTGAAGCCAACCACGGCGCCGGCGCGCCGGATAAAATCGGACAGCAGAAGCACGCTGACCCAGGGGCCGGGCTGGGACTTTGCCGGCAGGAGCACATAATGCTCGAGCAGTTTGGGGCGCACGACAGCGGGGGCCGTCAGCTCGATCTCCCGGCTCTGCCGGCCGTCCAGCACGATATTCCCCTGCGAGATGCCCAGCTCCTCGATGACCAGCGTGTAACGGCCCGGGCCGAGGCCGGCGAAGCGACAGCGCCCGAAGCGGTCCGTGCGCTGTTCGCCCCGCAGCGCGCCGTCCGCGTCCATGAGCAGGACCCGCCGGCCGACCAACGGCTCGCCGTCGGCGTTCAACAGCCGGCCCGACAGCTCGCTGTGGAAGGGTTGTTGTGCCTCCACATCCCGGAAGGAGACGCTGTTCTGCCCGTCCAGGACGAAGTCGGGCGACTGCCAGCCCTGGAAGCGCAGGCGGTAGGTGCCGGCCGGCAGGTCGGTGAAGCGGATCTCTTCCCCCGGCTCGGCGTGCGCCTGCCGCAGTTCTCCCCAGCGCTGGCTTTCCAGCCGCAGGACGCCGGCGAAGGTGCGCCGGCTGATGCGCACCCGCACCTGACTGCCCATGGGGAAGCGCAGGAAGCCGGGGTTCCAACCGTCCACGCTTATCCGGCCGATTTCCCCCAGGCCCGCCGCCAGCACCTGGTATTCGCCGGCGCTCAGCCCTTCAAAGATGAAAGCGCCCTCTTCCCGGCGGGATGGCTCGATGGCGGCATGCTCTTCCCCACGCCGCAGGGTCACGGCCGGCGGATGTTCGACGCCGCCCAGCTCGACCCGGATGAGGCTGTGGTTGGCTGGGGCGGGGACCTTCACCCGCTGGAAATGGACCTCGTAGGAGATCGGCTCACCGCGCCGGCCGGGTACCTCGGCCGTCTCCAGACCCTCGGCGGTCTCGCTCTCGGCGTCCTGCGCGCGCACCCGCAGGAAAAAGGTGCCCGGCGTGTTGGTGAACTCGTAGTAGCCGGCGCCGTGCCGCGGGTCTGCGCCGGTGAGGGCGGTCGGGAACTGGGTGCCCGGTGCGGCGTTCTCCCAGCCCATTTCCACGGTGACGCCGTTCAGCGGCTCGCCGTTTTCATCCCACACCTGTCCGAAGAAAATGTGCCGGCCGGCGGTTTCCTCGCGCTCCAACAGCCGGCGGGCGGCCACCACGAAGCGTGTCTGGGGCGGCGGGGGCACGATCATCTCCCCCTCCCAAATGCTCCATCCGTCCAGATAGAGGCCCTGGATACAGCCGCCGCCGGCGCGCAGGGTGTACGTGCCCGCCGGCAGGCCCTCGAAGCGGAACGCGCCCGCTGTGTCCGTGATGGTGCGGCGCTCCTCATCGCCGGCCAGCAGGCGCACCTCGACGCCGGCGCACGGCTCGCCGCCTGGTGTGCGGAGCTGTCCGCGCACGGCGGACTGCCGGCCGTGCGGGATCGTGAGGTGCACTTCCTGGCGGGCGCCGGCGTCCAACTGCACGGGAAGCGCGATCCCGGGATTATCGTCCGCCCGCAGTTCGTAGCGGCCGGCCGGCAGTTCGCTGAAGCGGAAGCGCCCGCGCGCGTTGGTGTGCGCGACCGCCACTTCCTGGCCATCGGCGATCAGCCGGATAGGCAGGTTATGGGCCGGCTGACCCTGCGGGCCGGCCGCCTGCCCCACGATCTCCGCGTCCGTCGTGACAAAGAGGCGCTCGCCGCCGGGCAGGTCGCGCAGGGCGTCCACTGCTGGCAGGTGGTCCCGGATGCCGAAGGCTGATTCCCACCAGTCGCTGAACCAGGCCTGGCTCTCCCAGCCCATGACGTGATGCCCCAGGCGGAAGTTGGCCAACAGCCAGTGGCAGGTGGTGAAGAAATAGGCCGGCGCCTGCGTCTGCAGGAAGCGGTTGATCTGCACCGTCCAATCTTTGTGGATCTCGGGCGTCACGCGCGGGTAGCGCCGGTCGTCGCGCCAGCCGATGACCGCGCCTCCTTCCGTGCCGATGACCGGCACGCTGTAGCCCAATGCCTCGCGCGCCATCAGGTCGGCCAGCTCGAAACAGCGCCAGCAGTCCGAATCCTCTTCGATGGTGCTCCCCGGGCGTTTGCCCTGCCGGCGCCACAGGTTGATGAGCTGGCGCGGCTGGCCGTCCCAGGCCCACTCGCCGTGGCGCTCATATTCCTGGCGCGTCAGCGGCGCCCCTTCCTGGTGCACCGGGTCATAGGGATAATCCAGCGGGTGATTGAGGGTGTAATTATGCACGGCGATCCAGGCGCCGCGGGCGAAGATGTCCGCCCGGCCTTTGCGCACCACCATCTCGATGAGGTTGGCCTTGCTTCCCACGGAGAGCGCCGGCAGGCCCGGCAGGCCGCCCAGCGCCAGGACGCGGTCGGCATCGTAAATAAATTGGTCCACCACGATGGAGATCCAGTCGGGGGGAAGGCGCTCATACTGCCATTCCGCCGGCACATCCGGCTCGTTATTGGTCTCGAAATAGACCACGCCGACGTCTACCAGCCGGCGGATGGCCTCTTCCTCCCGCCGGCTCAGCCGGCCCGGGTTGGGCTGGGGGCGGTAGATGCGCACGATGGGCATGATGTCGTAGCGCACCAGCCGGCGGCACAGTTCCACCGATGAGCCGTCCCCATCGTCCAGCACCTTGACCCACTTGATGTGCATGCGCACCAGCTCGTCGATCCAGGGCGACAGCGCCTCCCCCGTGGGGTGCACGGTGCTGGGGGACCAGTGAATCCCCCACCCATTGTCCCCTTTCGGCCGTGGGTACTGGCTGAGCTTCATGGTCTGGCTGTTCTTTCCCCCAATGCGTCAGGCGGATTGGGGCATTTTCTGGCGCACGATCTCGTCAAATATCTCGATGATAGCCCGGCGCTGTTCGCCGGTCAGGTATCCCTGCTTGTTGGCGCTCTGGCGGACGAAAGGCTTCACCTGGTCGGGGCGCAGGGCCGGCACAGCCGGCTCGTCCAGGATCAGGCGAGCGCGCGGGTTCCCGAAGAGCACCGCGCCGCGCACCGCCACATCGCCCAGGTCCGGCCGCTTTTCGGCGATCAACTGCCGCACCTTCTGTATCAGCATTTCCAGGTCGGCCGGCGGATTGCCCAGCGCCTCCTGCCCGAAGAAAAGCAGGGCGCGGGCGAGGGTCATTTTCTGGCGCCAGCGCCGGCCGGTGCAGTAAATCTCGCCGTCCTGGGGTTTCACGAGGAAGACAAAGACGCCGGTCGGCCCCACCAGCACGTGATCGGCCGGCGGAAAATAGTTGTAGAGCTTGAACTGCTTGCCCACCCCTTTAAGGGCTTTGGCCAGCACTTCATCGGCCCGGGGGTGGCGCGCCCAGCGCATGACGTTGTAGCTTCCGATCTGGCTGACCAGGAAGCCCAGGACCAGGGCCGCCATGGTGAGGTAGAGGTATTCTTCCTTGAAGCTCGCCACCAGGCCGCCGGCCAGGATGAGCAGGCCGGCCAGGCTGGCGAACTTGCCGATCATCTCCCCGCGTTTGACCAGCTTCTCGTTGATGACGACTTCCATGATGAATCCGCACCGCTCCTTCTGTTATCACGTATCCTCATAATTCGAGGGCTTCTTCCGCTTCCTCTTCCGCGCCCATCTGCGCGGCGATGTCCTGGCGGATGTCCTCCAGCACCCCGCTGGCGACCGCCTGCGCGGCCACCCGCAAGGCACTGCGCACCGCCCAGCCGTTGGAGCGCCCGTGCCCGATGATCACCACACCATCCACCCCCAGCAGTACCGCTCCGCCGAACTCGCTGTAATCGGTGCGCTTGCTGATGCGGTCGAACGCCCCCTTGGCCAGCAGTCCGCCCAACATGGATATGGGGGAGCGGTACAGCTCTTCCTTGATGAAGGTCTTCATCATCTTGGCCATGCCCTCGGCCGTCTTGATGATGACGTTGCCGGTGAAGCCGTCGGTGACGACCACATCGGCCAGGTGCGCGGGGATGTCCTTGCCCTCGACGTTGCCGACAAAGTGGAGCGGGCTGGCTTTCAACAATTTATAGGCATCCTTGACGAGCTGATTGCCCTTGCCCTCTTCCTCGCCGTTCGAGACGATGCCGACCCGCGGCGATTCCACCCCCAGCACACGTCGGGCGTACAGAGAGCCCATCATCCCGAACTGCAGGAGGTATTCCGGCTTGCAGTCGGCGTTGGCGCCGATGTCCAGCAGGAGGCAGAAGCCCTGCATGGTGGGGAAGATGGTGGCCAGCGCCGGCCGCTTCACCCCCTTGATACGCCCCAGATGGAACAAGGCGGCCGCCATCACCGCGCCGGTGTTGCCCATGGAGACGAAGGCGCGCGCCTTGCCCTCTTTGACCAAGCGCATGCCCACGACCATGGAGGAATCCTTTTTGCGGCGCACCGCCAGGCTCGGCTGTTCATCCATGCCGATGGTCTCGCTGGCCGGCACCAGGGTCAGCGGCAGTCCCTTGTGATCATGGCGCGCCAGCTCCGCCCGCACCGCCTCCTCTTGCCCCACCAGATAGATGGGCATGCCGAACTCGCGCGCCGCCAGCACCGCCCCTTCCACCGGGGCGGCCGGCGCGTGGTCGCCGCCCATGGCGTCCAGCACTACCGGGATGCCCTCGAAACGACCTGTCACCATCCTTCCTCCTCCATCCACGTGGCGATTTCCCGCACCAGCCTGTCCCGATTCTCCGGCGTCACGGTGATGAGGCGCACATCCGGACGGGAACGCACAGCCCGCAGGAACGGGTCATCCTGCAGTCCCACCGTGCCCAGCACCGGCGCCTCGGCATCCAGCGCACCCTGCACTGCCTGCCGGAAGCGGGAGGAGAGACATTCCATCCGGCCGATCTCATCAATGACCAGGATGCCCTGTGCGGGGAGCGCCTCCAGCTCGATGGCCGGCAGGATTTCCGCTTCGAAGGCCGGGAGCTGTACGTAATACTTGCCCACCCGCCAGGGGGACGGCATCCCGACATGGGCCAGGATGGCGCGCCGGCCGTCCAGCCGCACCGCCTCAAAGCCCAGGCGCACGCCCCGTTCCCGTATCTCGCAGGTGTAAAAGCCGCGGGCCGGCCTCCGCAGAAGCTCCAGCAGGCGCAGGATGAGCGTCGTTTTGCCCACACCGGGCCGGCCGGTCAGCAGGATGTTATGCGGCACGTCTCACCCCCGCGGCCGGTCGCTGTGCCGGCTTCGCGCCCGATTATACCATGCGGCGGGTCAAAGGGCAATACACGGCCCGCTGGGCAGTTGGACCTGTACCCCCTTAGTGAAAGGCCTACTGTGTGGTGTGGGTTTTCGGCCGGCGGTGGCGAAGCCACAGCGTGATGCCGGCCCCCACCATGCAGGCCAGGGAAATCCACTGGGCCGTTGCGACGCCGGCCACTTTCCAGGCATCCGGACGCAGGAACTCCAGCCAGAAGCGGATGAAGGGATAGAGGATGAAATAGGCGAGGAAGACGTCGCCGTCGCGCCGGCCGCCCCGCCGGCTCCACCACAGCAGGAGCAGGAACGCGGCGAAATTCGCCAGCGACTCGTACAGGAACACGGGGTGGAAGCGCTCGTAGGTCTCCAGGCCCGGCAGTCGGTGCGCCGGGTCAATGTACACGCCCCAGGGCAGGTTGGTGGGCGGGCCGTACAGCTCTTGGTTGAAGAAGTTGCCCCAGCGGCCGATGGCCTGGGCGAGGAGCACCCCGGGCGCCGCGTAGTCCAGCCAGCGCAGGAAGGGCAGTTTGGCCCAGCGCGTGTACAGCCATATGCCCAGGATGCCGCCGGCGATGCCCCCGTAAATGCCGAACCCCCGCAGGCCGCCGCGCCAGAAGGCAAAGATGGCCTCCGGGTGCTGGCGGTAATACCACCAGCCCACGCCGGCCGCCGGCGTGGAGAAGACATGATACAGCCGCGCCCCTATGATCCCCAGCACCAGGGCGACCGCCAGCATGTTCCAGACGTGCGCCGGGTCATCGCCACGGGCGCGCGCCAGGCGGCCGGCGACCAACCCGCCGGCCGCCGCTCCCAGCACAATCAGAAAGCCGTACCAGTGGATCGCCAGAGGGCCTATGTGGAGCAGGATTTCCCCCGGGGAGCGCATCCTTACCGCCCTATACCGCCGCTGTCCCGCGCCGGCGCCAGGCCAGCCAGGCAAGAAAGAGCGTCAGCAGAGCCGTGACGATGATCATCTCCCACATCATGAAGGTCTCCGACACGCCGGGCGCCATGCGCGGGCGGAATCCCAGCCCGTAGTCCACCCAGTCGGAGAGGTAGAACCAGGCGCCGGCCAGCAGGGCGTGCCGCAGGCGAAGGCGGGTCAGGAACGAGGCCAGCATTACCCCTTCCAGTATCATGCCGATATGGGTCAGCGTCATGACCACGCTTTCGGTGGTGGCGGGATAGCCGGCGCGCCAGAAGAGGATCCAGACGGTGACGGTCCAGATGCCGTATTTGATGAGGCCGGCCGTAGTGATGGCGTTGAACCAGGTCCATTCGCGCCGGCCGAGGGCGATGCCGGCCAGCGCCACCGCGAAGAGGGCGGCGAACAGCGGACAGTCCGGCACGAAGACCAGCGCCCACCAGGGCGTCTGGAGCAGGTCGGCGCCGTACCAGTAGATGGCGCCGATGATGCCGGCGATGACATTGATGGCAAACAACGTCCACAGCGCCCAGGGGCGCAGGATAAAGGCCCGCACCTGCCGATAGGTCTGCGCCACAGCGGTCATTTCACCCCTCCAGAGTTGGTCCGTCCCAGCACACGAATGGGCACTCCCCCGACAACGGTGTGCGGCGGCACGTCCTTATTCACCAGGCTCATGGCGGAGACCACCGCGCCGTCCCCGATGATGACGCCCGGCAGTACGGTCACATTGGCGCCGATCATCACGTCCCGCCCGATGACCACGGGACCGGTGCGCAGTTCGTGCCGCAGGAACTCATGGGCCAGGATCACGCTGTTGTACCCGAGGATGGTATTGTCGCCGATGGTGATAAGCTCGGGAAAGAAGATATCGAACATGGACATCAGGCCGGCGGAGACCCGTGCGCCCACCTTCATCCCCGTCCAGCGGAACAGCACGTTCTTCAGGTTCTCGGAGGGGAGGTAGCGGCAGAGGAAGATGAGGATGAAGTTGCGCACCACTTTCCAGGGGCTGGCGAAGCGGGTCCAGTACTGCAGGGAGTTGTGCGGCCCCGGGCTGGGGTGGATGGTCAGGCGCTCCAGCCGGCGGTTGACCAGCTCCTCTTCCATTTGCGCTTCTGACAGTTCCTTTTCGCTCATGCGCTCTTCTCCCGCGTCGGAATGGGTATACTTGTCACTTTGTCGGGATTTGCCTCGATCCTCCGCCGGCTGGACGGGCATGGGCGCCTGCGGTATAATACCGCGGTGATGCGTGTGGGCATCCGCCCGCCGGCCGGCATTCCAGCGCACGGAGTGATCCCCATGCTCTGGCCGTTGCTCTGGTTCATTGTAACCCTACTGCCCATGATCTGGCTGAACCGCTGGATCAGCCGGCATCTCCAGGGATTAGGACTGCTCCTGAGCGGCAGTCCCAATGCCGCGGTCGTCTTCTATTTCGTGGTAATGCTGCCGGGCATCCTGGTGCACGAGCTCAGCCACTGGGCAACCGCCCGTCTGCTGGGCCTGCGCACCGGTAAGATCACCCTTGGGCCGGCCCGCAGTGGTGCAAAGGTGCGGCTTGGTGCCGTGCGCATCGCTCGGGCGGACCCCTTGCGCGAAAGCCTGGTGGGGCTGGCCCCTCTGCTGGCCGGCTCTGGCCTGATCCTGCTCATCGGCCAGACCGTCTTCAACCTGCGACAGCTCACCCAAGCCTTTGTGCTGGGGGACGCGGCCTGGTTCTTCCAAACGCTGGCCGGCAATATCAAAACACCGGACTTCTGGATCTGGCTCTATCTGATTTTTGCCCTCAGCAACGCTATGCTCCCGAGCGAATCGGACCGGCGCGCCTGGCTTCCCCTGGGCATCTTCCTCGGCGTCGGGGTCATCGTGCTGGTCATCATCGGCTGGTCGCCGGCTATCCCGCCGGCCCTGTTGGATCGCGCCATCGGCCTGGTGGGCTATTTGGACCTGGCCTTCGTCATCACGTTAACGGCCGACCTGATCTTCATGGGGCTGATTGCCGGCAGTGAGGCCCTCATCGGCTGGCTCACCGGCAGTCGGGTGCGCTACTCCTGAGAGCGGGAGCTGACGCCGGCTCACGTACACGAGCACCGCCAGTGTGATGCCTCCCAGCACCAGCAGGGCCAGCACTTTATAGACGCGCTTGGAGATGACGAGCGCCAGCACGCCGAAGGCCAGGCAGAACAGATAGTACAGCAGGGCGATGGCGCGGGGCGAGAGGCCCAGGTCGTACAGCCGATGATGGAGATGGCCCCGGTCGCCGGCGCCGATGGGCCGGCCGGCGCGCCAGCGGTTCAGGATCTGCCAGGCCACATCCACGATGGGCAGGCCCATGACCAGCAGGACGGTAGCCACCTTGGCGCCGGCCATGATGGACAGGGCCGCCACCGCATAGCCCAGGAAGAAGCTCCCCGAACTGCCCATGAAGACTTTGGCCGGCGCGAAATTGAAGGGCAGGAACCCCAGTGCCGCTCCCAACAGCGCCAGCGGCAGGAGCGCCACGCTGTACTGCCCCTCGCGCAGCATATGAACCGTCAGGACGATGCACAGGATGGCCGTCACGCCGGCGGCCAGCCCATCCACCCCGTCCAGAAAGTTGACCGTGTTGATCATCCCCATGAACCAGAGCACCGTGAGCAGGATCACCGCCCACCCGGGAAAGATGATCAGCGTATTGGTGAAGGGATTCATCACCCGCTCGATGATGATCAGGTACGGGATGGAGAGCAGGGCGACGGTGAGCTGAGCGAGGAACTGCGGTTTCGGCCCCAGCCCCAGCCGGTCGTCCAGCAGGCCGAAGACGAACATGAAGGTACAGCCCCACAGCAGGCCGGCCAGGCGCATGACCTCCTTCGGGTCGTTGCGCGCCGGCTGAAGATGGGGTGGGAGCAGGAGGGACAGCAGTACCGCCGCGACGAATGGGAGATAGAGGCCCGGCCCGCCGAGCCGGGAGATGACGCCGCGATGCCGCCGGCGGCCCCCCGGCACGTCCACCATGCCGAGCCGTTCCCCCAGGCGGCGCGCCGCCGGCGTGATCAGCAGGGCGAGGAAGAACGCGGTGCCGAACGCCAGGGCATAAGGCCCTACGCTTCTCCACATGTGGTGCCTTCGCTCGATTCCGATTCGCCGGCAGGGGTGAAGCGCACCAGCGCCACGCCGGCCTCGCTCAGGAAGATGCGCGCCTGCGGGTCCGGGTAATCCCCTTCATACACCACGCGCTTGATGCCGGCGTTGATGATCATCTTGGCGCAGGTCAGGCAGGGCTGATGCGTGACGTAGATGGTACCCCCGTTAATGGATACGCCGTGCAGGGCCGCCTGGATGATGGCGTTCTGCTCGGCATGCAGGGCGCGCACGCAGTGGTTATCAACCATCAGACATCCCACCTCGGTGCAGTGGGGCAGTCCCATCGGAGCGCCGTTGTAGCCGGTGGTGAGGATGCGCCGGTCCTTCACCACCACCGCGCCTACCGCCGCCCGAGGGCAGGTACTGCGTTTGGCCACCTGATGGGCGATGCCCATGAAGTACTCGTCCCAGCTCGGTCTCTGGCCCATGCGACCCCCCTTTCGCAAATGCCGCCGGCACATGATTGCCCCTTGTATATACCACAGGGCAAGGGGGCGGGACAAATCGCGCCGGCAGGTGTTGGAAAAACAGCGGGGGCACAGCGCCGCTGTGCCCCACTCGCCGGCCAATGCAATAGAGGGGCCGACAGGCCGGCCCCTCTATACGATCGTATGCGCTTCGCTGTGATCACGCCTCGCCGCAGAGCTTCAGCAGGCGTTCCCAGCGGCGGTCCACCTCGGCCTGGATCTCCTCGATGAGGTGGCGGTTCTCCGGCCGGAAGAGGTGCCGGAAGCGGCCCTGCGGCTCCAGCCAGGCGGTGATGGGCAGTTTCTCCTTGGGCTTATAGGTCAGCCGCCAGACGCCGTCCTCCACCTCGTAGAGCGGCCAGAAGCAGGTCTCCACCGCCAGCCGGCTCAGCTCCATGCTCATCTCGGGCGGGTGGCGCCAGCCGCGGTTGCAGGAGGAGATGACGTTCAGGAAGGCCGGCCCCTTCTCCACCCCTTTGCGCACCTTGCGCATGAGGTCGCGCCAGTTATGCGGCGAGGCCTGCGCCACGTAGGGGATGTTGTGGGCGGCCATGATGGCGGTCAGGTCCTTGGGATACTGCATTTTGCCGGGGATGACCTTGCCGGCCGGCGAGGTGGTGGTCTCGGCGCCGCGCGGCGTGGCGCTGGAGCGCTGGATGCCGGTGTTCATGTAGGCACCGTTATCGTAGCAGATGTACAGGATTTTATGGCCGCGCTCCATGGCGCCGGAAAGGGCCTGCAGGCCGATGTCATAGGTGCCGCCGTCGCCGCCGAAGGCGATGAAC
Source organism: Anaerolineae bacterium (assembly GCA_028275445.1). Lineage (GTDB taxonomy): Bacteria > Chloroflexota > Anaerolineae > JACIWP01 > JACIWP01 > JACIWP01. Next base: position 12,513 of record JAPWUQ010000037.1, read on the forward strand.
TTGATGTCCTCGGTGATTTTGCCCTGGCGCTTCAGGGACTGATAGGCGGCTTCCACGCCGCTGATGGTGGAGGCGGCGTTCTCGAAAGCGCTGTGGATCCAGGGCACGCGCCAGGAGGTATAGGGGAAGATGGTGGTCGAGACCTCCAGACAGCCCGTGGCATTGGATACCACCACCGGTTCGTCAATGGCGAGCAGGACCTGGCGCACGATGGTGCCGGCGCCACAGCCCGGGCACAACCGGTGTCCAGGTGCAAACCGATCTGGTTTATGCGAAAGGTCTTTGAGCGTCAGTTTCGTGACCATGGTTGTGAGCTCCTCTCTCTGCCAGGATTATTCGCGAACGCCGAGATAGGTGACCAGGCGTTCGACCTGGCCGGTTTCCAGAATGCGGAACAGGTCGTCGTACACGCTTTCGATCTGCGCCGGCACGATATCGCGGCCGCCCAGGCCGAAGATATAATCCACAACGGGCATACTGCCGCCGTAGATGCGCTGAGCGGAGAGGACTTCGAGATAGAGCGGGCCGGCGTTGTGCATGGCGCCGAAGCTGATGGAGCGGTCCATGACCGCCACGGCCTTCAGGTGGCGCAGGGCATCGGCCAGCTCCTTGGCGGGGAAGGGCCGGAAGACGCGCGGCTTCAGCAGGCCGACCTTTTTGCCCTGGGCCCGCAGTTTGTCCACCACGGCCTTGGTGGTGCCGGCGGTGGAGGAGAGCACCACAATGGCCACCTCGGCATCCTCCAGCCGATAGGCCTCGAACAGGCCGTATTTGCGGCCGGAGAGCTTTTCGTACTCGCGCGCCACCTCCAGGATGACCTCCTGGGCATGGGCCATGCCTTCCACCTGCTGGCGCTTGTGCTCGAAGTAGTAGTCGTAGAAGTCCAGCGGGCCGTAGGTGATGGGGTTATGCACGTCCAGGAGAGTTGGGAAGGCCGGCTTGTACTCTCCCACAAAATTCCGCACCTCTTCGTCCGTGAGCAGTTCCACGCGCTCCATGGCGTGGCTGGTGATGAAGCCGTCATGCATGACCATCACGGGCAGGAGCACGTCCGGGTGTTCGGCGATGCGCACTGCCTGGATGAAGTTGTCGTACGATTCCTGCGCGTTCTCGGAGAAGATCTGGATCCAGCCGGCCTCGCGGGCACCCATCGTGTCCGAGTGGTCGCAGTGGATGTTGATGGGGCCGGAGAGGGCGCGGTTGACATCCAGCATGACGATGGGGAGGCGGTACGAGGCGGCGATGTAGAGCGTCTCCCACATGAAGGCCAGGCCGGCGGAGGAGGTGGCGGTCATCACGCGGGCGCCGGCGGCGGCCGCACCGATGCAGGCGCTCATGGCGCTGTGCTCGCTCTCCACCGTGATGAATTCGGTCTTCACCAAGCCATTGGCCACAAATTCGGAAAAGGTCTGAACCGTCGAGGTCTGCGGCGTAATAGGATAAGCGGCTACCACGTCTGGGTTAATCTGCCGCATGGCATGAGCGACAGCCGCATTGCCATCGAGTGCCAAGATTTCTCTCATTGTATCGCTACTCCTTCTTTCCGGGTCGGGTGTAGGTGTCCTGGCAAAGGGTTATTTCTCTTTCTCGAACTCGGTTTCCGGGGTCATGGTAATACATTTCACCGGGCAGACCTGAGCGCAGACACCACAGCCCTTGCAGTGCTCCAGGTCAAAGCCCACCATCTTCTCGTCCTGCACCAGGATGCTGGAATCGGGGCAGTAGATCCAGCAGAAGAGGCAGTGGATGCATTTCTCCGCGTCGCGGACGGGGCGGAACGCGCGCCAGCCGCCGGTTTTGTACTCGACGGAGTTGCCGGCTTCCAAGATTAATCCCCCGAGGGGGATGTCCTTCCAACCTGTTCCCTTGGGCATCTTTATATTCCTCCTTTACAGGTTCCGAATGGCAATCAACCTTGTTTGACTTCCTGCGCCGCCCGCTGGATGGCCCGCACGTTGGCCTCCACCACATCCGGCCGCAGTTTCTTGCCGAAGTCTTTGCGCACTTGCTCCACAATCTTATTCAGGTCCAGCAGTCCGGTGGCCACGCAGAAGGCCCCCAGCATGGGGGTGTTGGTGATCTCACGCCCCAGTTCCTGGATGGCGATGGAGCTGGCGTCCACCGTGAAGATGCGGATGTTCTTGCCCTCCAGGTTCAGACGTTTGCGGACCTCTTCGGGGGATTCGGTGGTATTGATGAGGAGCACGCCGTTTTCCTTGAGGCCTTCGGTAACATCTACGACTCCGAGGAGGGTGGGGTCCAGCACGATAACGACATCGGGTTCGAGAACGGGGCTGTGGAGGGTGATGGGGCTGTCACTCAGGCGGGTATAAGCCCGGATGGGGGCCCCCATGCGCTCGGCGCCGTAGTCGGGGAATGCCTGGAAGTAGAAGCCGGCGCCGAGGGCCGTTTCGGCGAGGAGCTTGCCGGCGGTCACCGCGCCCTGTCCCCCGCGAGCATGCCAGCGAATCTCGATCATCTTGCCCATGGTGTCCTCCTTGAAAAGGTGAGCGGTATCGCTCCCCAGCATAATTGGGATACATGATACAATTTGGCGCTTCAAAAAATCTCAAAAAAAGAGAGGGACTTCCTCTCGGGGGATCCCTCTCTGTTGCGGACCTTGGAAGTGCGCGCTGGTTTGGCACTGGCAAGGCATGAGCCGGGTGATCCCCCAGCTCCAGGCACGCCCGTTATTGTAACGCACTTCACAACGGGTGTCAAAAATGAGACTACTCTTTCTGCAAGCCGCGCCGCGCCAGACGCTCTGCCTCCCGCTGGCAGGCTAGGCACAGGGTCGCGTCCGGCTTCGCCTCCAGCCGTTCGGGATCGATGCGCTGACCACAGCGCTCGCAAATGCCGTAGACCCCCAACTCAATGGCCCGCAGTGCCCGCTCGATGGACTGGAGCCTGGCCTCCAGAGTCTGGACCAGGGACATATTCTTTTCGCGCTCGTGCAGGTCGGGATCGCCTTCTTCGAGGTCTACCTTGACCTCGCTCTCCCGCAGAATCTGCTGGAGATGTTCCAGTTCCTCCAGGATCTCCTGCCGCTCCCGCTCCAGTGCGAGACGTTCTCGCTCGGTGGATGCCTCCATCTCTCCGCCCTTTCATTAGGCCTGCGCCGGATTGCCATACTTTTGTATGGGCCTATATATCACCTTTTCCCCCAGGGGTCAAGCGCGCCCTTGAAAGGGGTTGTCGCAGGCGTCCTGTTGCCGCGGTACGCCGGCGTTGGGAGACGGATGGTCCCAACCCGACCCCTCCCCGCACGCCGGAAAAGGGATTACAGGCTGGTCAGGACTTTCTCGAAGCGCTCGACCGCCCAATCTACCTCTTCGCGGGTGATGACCAGCGGCGGGGTGACGCGGATGATATGCCGGCGCGTATCCTTGCACAGCACGCCGTTGTCCTTCAGCGCCTCGCAGAAGCGGCGCGCGCCGCCGGCGCTGGGATACAGCTCAATCCCGATCAGCAGGCCCAGACCGCGCACCTCCTTGACATGCGGCGAGCGGATGGCCTGCAGGCGCTCTTTGAGATACGCTCCCTGTACCGCGGCGTTCTCGATCATCCCTTCCTCTACTAGCACGCGCAGGGCCTCCCGCGCCACTGCCGCCGCCAGGGGATTGCCCCCAAACGTACTGCCGTGATCCCCCGGCTCAAAGACGTCCAGGATTTCACGCGAGGAGAGCACCGCCGAGACCGGATAATAGCCGCCGGAGAGGGCCTTGCCGATGATGAGCACATCCGGATGCACTCCCTCGTGCTCGCAGGCCAGCAGTTTGCCCGTGCGGCCCAGGCCCGTTTGTACCTCATCGGCGATGAACAGCACGTTGTGCTGGGCGCACAGCTCGGCCAGACCGCGCAGATACCCCTTGGGCGGCACAATGACCCCGCCCTCGCCCTGCACCGGCTCCACCAGGACAGCCGCGGTATGGGGCGTGATGGCCCGCCGCACGGCTTCCAGATCGCCGTAAGGGACAATTTTGAAGCCAGGGGTATAGGGGCCGAAGCCGGCGCGGTACTGCTCCTCCGTCGAGAAGCTGATGATGGTGATGGTGCGGCCGTGGAAGTTCTCGGCAAAGACGATGATCTCCGCCTGATCCGCCGGCACGCCCTTTTTCACATACGCCCATTTGCGGGCCAGCTTCAGCGCGGTTTCCACCCCCTCCGCGCCCGAGTTCATGGGGAGGAAGCGCTCGTATCCGAGCAGTTCGCACGCTTCTTTGCACAGCAGGGGCAACTGTTCGTTGTGAAACGCCCGCGAGGTGAGGGTCACTTTCTGCGCTTGTTCGACCAGGGCCTGATAAATGCGGGGGTGGCAGTGGCCTTGATTGACAGCGGAGTACGCGGCCAGGCAGTCGAGGTAGCGCCGGCCTTCTACGTCATACACCCAGACCCCCTGGGCCCGGGAAATCACTACGTCCAGAGGATGATAGTTGCGCGCGCCGTATTGCTCGTGGAGGGCGATATAGCCGGCGCTGTCGAGCTTCGCCGCAGTTCGTACAGCCATGACACGACCTCCTTGTCGTTGTGCTGATGGACAGCGGCATTATACCCCATATCAGCGCCGGCGCCAAATCCTGCCGGCGAAAAGTTTAGCGATGACCTCGCGAACTACAGGTAATGCACCGTGACCCGTTTGCCGCGCTCCTGCAGGAGCCGCACCAGTTCTTTGACGTAGACCATGCGCATGGGTTCGCCGCGCACCAGGTCCGCGATCTGGTTGGGATTGATGGCGGTGCCCACGATGAGATGGATGAAGTCGGCGGAGAGGAGCATGCGCGCCAGGCGCGTGGCGGCCTCGTAGTCCGCCGGCAGGTCGTGCACGCTCTGCGCGTTCTCCAGCAGGGCCACCGTCTGCGAGAGGGTGATGATGCCCTCGGTGACCAGGTCCA
>JAPWUQ010000267.1 GCA_028275445.1 Anaerolineae bacterium
CTGCAGGCCTATCATGCCCTCACCGCGGATGAGGCCTTTTTCACTTCCACGGGCTACTGCATCATGCCTATTACCCGCATCAACAAAATAGTCATCGGGGATGGCCGGCCAGGCCCCATCACGCGGCGCCTGCTGACGGCCTGGGGGGAGATGGTCGGGATAGACCTGGTGGAGCAGGCGCGCCGGCACCTGCGTGCATAGCCGGCCGGCGCGCCGCAGTGCGTGGGTGGTCAGTGAAGCCCCATGACGGTGGCCAGGAAAAAGCCCAGCGCCAGCAGGAACGGCGTGCCGACGGTGACGATGACATTGAGTCCCATAGCCGGCAGAAGCTCGGGGATGGATTCCGCATGGCGCGCCGCCAGGCGGTAGGCCTGCCAGGCGGGAATGGCCGTGAGCAGAGCCAGAAGGCTGGTCCAAGGGAAGAGACCCGTTAGGGTGCTGATGGTGATGGTGGCGTAGGCCAGGATGAGGAGCAGGCCGTACAGCCGGCTGCTGGCCTGCCGGCCGATAGTGATGGGAAAATGCCGGCGGCCAATGGACTGATCCGCCTCGACGTCGGGGAACTGATTGAGCAGGAGCAGGTTGCTGACCAGGAACGTGGGCACCAGGGAAGCGGCGAAAGCGATCAAACTGTAATGGCCCGAGAGGGCGAAATGACTGCCCATCACCATCAATATCCCGAATCCCAGCCCGGGAGCGATCAGGCAGCGGATGGGATCGTACGTCCACCACACGGTATAGCTCACCACTAACAGCAACCCCAGCAGGCCCAGCGGAAGCAGTCCCCATCCCGCTTGCCAGATGAAGTAAATGCCGATGCCGGCGGTCAGAAGCAGGGTGATAATGGACAGCCAGAGGGCGTAGCGCTCCAGGGAAGGATTGGCCGGCAGTGTGCCGCTTCCGCCGCTGAAGGGGGTAGGGCGGGTGCGGGCATCCAATCCACTGCGGAAGTCGAAATACTCGTTAAAGGCATTGGTGCTGATGTGGGCGAACAGCGCGCCCAGCAGTACCAGCAGGACGTGCCATCCATTTAGGGAGCGGGTTTGCCAGAAGGCGGTGGCGATGCCGACTGCGGCGCAGGCCGGCGCCAGGATCAGGAAGGGCACTCGCATGGGACCGAGCAGTAGACGCAGTGACATAGTTCTCCTCCTGGAGGTCGGTGATATCACGAATAGTCAGGGTCCTGGGAATGGGTTAGATGAATCGGGCAGGGGACGGCCAGAACAGGGTGCCGGCTGAACCGTACTACGCTTTCCATGGTACTGCCCAGAAGCATTTCCTGGAGTGCGCTTCGACCATGGGTGCTCATGACGATCACACCGGGGTTTTCCTCCTGCGCGACCTGGAGCACCTCGCGGAAAGGGATGCCATGGCGGAGCAGTGTTCGCGCCGGCAGACCGTGCAAGAAAAGATCGCGCTCGATCCGTTCCAGGCGCGCTTGGTCCTCCCGGTCAAACTGCGCCAACTGTTCCGGGGGGCGATGACGCATCACCCGTTCGTCCTGGACATGCAGGACGATGACCTCTCGAGTGCCGGCGGTTTTCAACTGCTTGATAATGCGCATGGCGTATAAAGAGCAGTCGGAAAAATCCGTTGGAAAGAGCACGCGGGTAAAGAACTCCTCGCACATGCGCCGGCACTCCACCCGTCCCAGCTCTCGGATCACCTCAAATTTCAGCACCAGCACCGGGATAGTGGCCCTGCGGAGCACCTCTGCCGTGACGCTTCCCAGCAGTACCTCTGCCATGAGGGATGTGCCCTGTGCGCCGAGGACAATGAGGTCGGCATTCTCCTCCTGGGCAACTTCTACAATGCGGCCGGCAGGATGGCCGTACTCCACGCGGATGAATGTCCGAAAGCCCTTCCCCTCCAGCGCCATCTGGGCGATGTGGAGGAGTTCCTCCGCGCTCCATCGCACCCGCTCCAAGCTCTCGCGATTGATGCTCTCGGGTAATGGCACATCGCTGGGACGGATGACATACAAGAGGACAATTTCCCACATGCCGGCGGCCTTCAATTCCGGCAGGCACTCGAAGACCGCATTCGCGTAGGCGGAGAAATCGGTGGGAAAGACCACTCGTCCAAACATATAGCGGGTCCTTTTATTCACCGATACACAGATCGTTGGCTGGGCCATCGGCATGAATGCTGGCACAGGTTGAGGAAGGTTTATGAACCGCATGCGATGGCCCACAAAATATATACCACGAGCACATTGGTGTCAACTTTTCTGACCAGAACGCGTTGGACAACCTTCGTGCTCTCCTGGCAGGTGTGGCCGATCGGGGAGGTGGGAGGGCGCACAAAACCCCCGGGTTCCTGTGAGGGACAGTCCCGGGGGAGGTGCGGGAAAATGATAGTGGGCGAAACAGGGCTCGAACCTGTGACCTCCTCCTTGTAAGGGAGGCGCTCATCCCAACTGAGCTATTCGCCCATACGTGGTATTTCGGAAATTATTATACAGGCCGGCGGCGCCCCTGTCAAAACACGCTCGCACTGGCATTAAGAATCGCTAATAGCTGACAATAGCTGACAGTCACCTTCAAGGTGACTGTCAGCTATTACTGTCATCGGTGGAGGCTGTTCCAATAATCTCCTCTCACCCGGCGGTTGCCATGACGCACCAATATGCTATACTGGAGACAGGTACGCATTCGCGCTTGAATTGAGGGTTTTGCATCCCGAGCTGGGCTCGGCCGAGGTGTAAAGCCGGGAGGAAGGTGTGGCGATGAGAGAGGACCCTTGGAATTCCGCCGGCCCGAGCGCCAGTTTTGAAGAGGAGCATCTTCTCGCGCTGATCATCTATTCCGCTTGTGACGGCGTCCTGCTCTTCGACCTGTTCGGCCGCATCCTCTACGCGAACCCCGCCGCCAGTGCGATGTGCCACCAGTCTGTGTCGCAACTGCGCGGCATGCATATTGAGCAAGTCCTCGACCTGGGCAATGCCGGCGAAATACTGCGCATGCTCCGCCAGAACCAGATCGTTCAGACCGAAACCCAACTGCGCGTTGGAGCGGAAGGCCGCCGGCATGTGCTGGCATCCCTTTTCCCACTTCATGACAGCGATGCCGCCCCACCCTCTGCGGCGGCGGCCATTCTCCGGGATATCTCCTCCCAGCGGCAGGCATATGCCGAGACCCAGCGGCAG
>JAPWUQ010000268.1 GCA_028275445.1 Anaerolineae bacterium
ACAAAATCGTTCCAAGGCGCCCGCACCAGCGGCACGCATTCTGTCCCACTGATGGCCTGGCATTGGCTGATGAGGGTCATGATGTCCCCGGGCCCGTGTTCCATATCGATCATCAGCCAATCGAAGCCGGCCCGTGCCAGGATCTCGGCGGTGAGCGGACTGCCCAACTGTGCCCAGGCTCCCAGGGTCTTTTTCCCCTCGCGCAGGAGCTGTTTCAGGGGATTGGCGAATGGTCGGTTCATGGGCAGGTACGTGTCTCCTTACTCTGCAGGATCAGGGGATGCCGTTGCCGGCTGATGGCGCGCCAGGAATATCTGCTTCAGCACATGCAGTTCGTTGAAGTAGGTCCATTCCTCTGCAATCTTGCCATCCCGGATAATATGCTGGGTCAGGCCCCAGATATGGATGCGTGCCCCGGTCGGAGGGCCATATATCCCATGCCCCAGATGGGTGCCCGGCAGGCTCCAGCGCAGGGAGGTGCGGATGGAGCCATCCTCTTCCTCATTCCAAAAGAGTTGGTCCACAAAGAAGCGGGCGTCGGGGAACGCCGCCAGAAGCGATAGTACAAATGCCACATACTCCTGTTGACCGTACAGCTCCCTGCCGGAGCACAAATGGCCGATATATCCTTCTGCGTAATATTCCCGGACCTTGTTCAACAGGCGCCAGTTCCAAATTTCGTGGGTGCTGCGCCGGATAAGATCTTCCACATCAAATTCGGGAGTCTCTTTGGGGGGCAAGACTTCCGGCGGCAGTTGCCCAATCCCCCTTTCAATCTCACCGTGGGGTTGGGGAGGGCGAGGGTTTTGGGCGTCGCGCAGGGCCAAACTCGCCACTGTCTCTTTCAGATCGAGGCCAAGCTGGCGGATGACCTCGATGTCATCACGCAGTAGCCATTCCTCACAAATGCGGTTCTCTTTCACCAAGCATAGTGCGATGCCGCGCCAGACCACTTTTCTGCCGGTCGGGGGGCCATACACACTATACCCCGTGTTGTGGGCGACGTTGGTGATGAGATGGGAGGTGAAAAAGCCGGCCTCATCGTCCCCGGTCCACACCACCGCATCGGCATATAGTTTTCGATCCGGGAAGGCCGCCAGCGTGCTGAGCGTATCGGCCACCACCTGATCCCGGCCATATGTGGTTCCATCTGCCCCATGGACAATACAGTTATGCAGATAGTGGGTGTAAATCAATCCCACACCTTTTTCCTCCCAGATAGCGTGGGTGCACCGGACGATATAATCCACGATGTCGGAATATTGTTCTTCGAAACCGCGCATAGATTGCCCTTTCTCTGGGGAAAGGGCCAGCAGTTTGGTGATATCCTGGTGCTTGATCTTTTTCGGCGGCATCCTTAGCCTCCTTTATGGAGTAAATAGGAACGGACCCGGGGGTTATGAGTTCGCAAGCTCCTCTGGTGGGGAGAGGGGGTATTTCCCAAAACGTCGGGCTGACTCGAAGAGGGATACGACGTTCGCCGGCGGCACATCGAAGCTGATGTTATGGCATGGCGCCAGGATGTATCCGCCTCCCCGCCCCAAATCATAGATGCGCCGGGCCACTTCTCTGGCAATGCTGTCTGGATCCCCCTTAGGCAACACCTGCTGGACATCGATCCCGCCATGAAAGACGATCCGATCTCCAAATTCTTCTTTTAGCGAGAAGGTATCCTCAAATCCTTTCACGACGGTCTGAATGGGGTTGAGAATATCCACCCCAATTTCGATCAGGTCCGGAATCAATGGACGGATCGCCCCATCACAGTGCATCAAGACTTTCGCATCGGTCTCGCTCTTGATAGCCTCAATCCACGCTTTCAGGTACGGTTTGATGAAGGAGCGAAACATGTGGGGAGAGATCAGCAGTGATTCCTGGGTCCCCATGTCATCGGTGATGACCACCACCTGCACGAACTTGCCAACGGCCCGCATGTACCGGCGGTACATCTCCTGGATGAGCTCCGAGATTCGGTGGAGAAGCGCATGCGCCAGGTCGGGATGCAGGGCAAAGTCCAGGAAGATTTTATCATAACCCCGCAATTGTGCCGCAATCTGCAGGACGCCCACTTTGATGCCATCCGCCCCGATCACGTAATCCGTGTTTTCGTACCAGTGACGGGCTTGTTCGGCCAGGCCGGCAAACATGGCCGGCTGGTCCGGGTCGGGCCAGTCAAAGTGCGTGATATCGGATATGCTCAGGTCTTCCTTGCCCAAGGGATGGCCGGCCATAAAGTAATACTGCCCTCGCCCCGTCCACTTGAAAGGGGTGTGCCACATGTCCAAATATCCCGGCTCGCCGTCCAAGTCGATGTCCTGCACGCCCACCCAATGGGGGACAAGCCAGCGGAAGTCCAGGCCCAACCGCTGACACAGGCGCTCTGGTATCACAATGTTCTGCGCCATGCGGTCAAGGATGACAGGCTCCTCAGGCAGTAACGGGTCGGCCAGGTATTCGCGCAAACGCTGATAGGCGAGGCGATGAAAGGAGCCAATATGCTTCCCGAAATCCACCAGGACCCTTTCGGGTTCCTGGTGCGCACAGGTTTTCGTAAATGCTTCGCGCCGGTTCATGATAATTCCTCAACGTAGGGAATTCCCAGTCTTCTTAGCCGCTCTTGGGTTGGCCTCCCCTCACTGTCCCAGCCGCGCAGTGAGTAGTACAGTGGGAGCATTACGCTCATATCTGGCAAGGCGCCGGCAGATGTGCCCGTCGGTCGGGGTTCCTGAGTGAATCTTGCCGGTAGGCGGTCATCCTTCGCTGTGACCCCCAGACGAACGTTGATCAGCCGCTTCAACTGGAAGAGCCGGTCGCCAGTCTCCAGGACATCTTGTGTGGACCAATCCCAGCCGAGCGCTGCATTGACCAGGGCGGTCAACCGTTCAGGGCCGAGGGAACCTTTGATCATGAACTTGCACAGCCCCAGCGGATTGAACACGCCGGCGTAGTTCTGGTAATCATAGCACAGTTTGACGTTCGCTTCGCTCGATTCGTGTCGCGGTACCGGTGCGGAATAACCCAGATCAGGATGTTTCACGCCGTAGCCGTTCCAATATGTGGCGGCTTCCAGGTGACAGGCCCCTCGCACCCCGGTGGCATAATTGACCGCCATGCTGAAAAACGCCCGGGGGTCATGGTATGCGA
>JAPWUQ010000056.1 GCA_028275445.1 Anaerolineae bacterium
CACAGCGAGTCCGCATGATGAGACTCCATCTCCACCAGCTCCAGCCCCGGCACCTGACGGAGCACCTCGCGAGGCTCCTCGTAAATGCCCTGATGCCGGCCCAACACACATGGGTCGTGCCAGGTGACTTTCTCCACGAGGGGCTTCAGCCGGCCCGGCACCAGCGGCAGTAAAAACTCGCTGAGATGCTGGACCTCGAAATCGTGACGCAGTTCCTCCTCTTCCTGATAAAGGACCTTTAACGCCCGATAGCAGGCGGGGCAACTGGCAACGATAACCTTCGGGTTCCGCTTGCGGATCAGCTCCAGGGTCTTGCCAGCCACCCGGCGGAAGCCCTCCATCTGTCCGATCTCGTACAGCGGAATGCCACAGCAGGTGTCGTCATCAAAGATGGCGAAGTCCAGGCCCAGCCCCTGGAACAACTCCGCCACGGCCTGGACCTCTTCCGGGGCCATGCGGGTATTGGTGCATCCCGGGTAAAAGAGGATCTCGGCCTGGCTCTTGCGGGCATACTCGGGCACCACTTCCTCATCAGGCTTGGGACCATAAGGGTTATCGAAGCGCTCGATAAACAGGGCGATTTGCTGATGAGAATCAAGCCGATGGCCGCGCGCAGCGATCTCCTCCCGCAGGGCATGGAAGATGTCCACCAGCGGCAGTTCGATGGGGCAGTGCACGGCACAACTGCCGCACAGGGTGCATTCGTAAATGTGCTCCAGCATGTCAGGGGTGACTTCCAGCTCGTTCTCCAGCACGGCGCGTGCCAATCGAACCCGCCCGCGCGCGTACTCTGTGTCCCAGGCGGTGGTGTGGGGATAGGTCGGGCAGACATACTCCACGCCCTTCCATCCCCAGACCCGGCAGAAGCCGCACCGGGTGCAGTCATATATGTATCGTGCCAAGTGTTCCAGTGCCATAGTTCCCTCGAAAGATGTTCGCGAAAGCTTCGCCGGCCAGCGGCCGGCGCCTTATAATCCCAACACTCCCGGATTCATGATATGATTAGGGTCGAGGGCGCGCTTCAGCGCCTTCAGCGTCTCCCAGTAGCCGGTCCCGCCAAGATGCTTCTCCAGGTAGGGTGCCCACTGCCGGCCTTTGGAATAGGGCGCCCCGCCCAGTTCCAGCGCTTTATCCATCATCTCGCCTATGGCGCGATGGATTTTGGCATATTCCTCCTTGTCCCCCGAATGATGGAACAGGAGATTGACATGCTCCGCGCCCGTCGGCTCGGGGAACATCTGCTGGGCAAAACGCCGGATGCCGTGCCGCAGGATGATCTCCCGCATGATGTACGTCGCTTCCTCGAGCTTATCAAAGGGGAGGAAGTAGTTGACCGCGCCGGCGATGCCCTGCTTGAACTCCTCGCCGGTCAGGAACCAGCGGCGCTCCCAAAACTGGGACGGCGCATCCGGTCCCTCATACCGTACCGAAGGATATTGTCGGACGATATCCCGGATGCGCTGAACCCGGTACTCGACTTCCGGCGGGTCCCCCTCGACATTGACGTCGAAGAGGATGTGTTCTGGCTCAATGACCGGCACCGAGATATAGCACACCAGGTTGTGATGGGCGATCTGGCGGAAGATCTCGACAGCATCCCGTAGATTCGTGCCGACATACCGCTCCAGGTATATTTGCTTGGGCCAGGGATACATGCGCAGGGTGATCTCTGTCAGAACGCCAAAGGCTCCCTCTGCCCCGATGAACAACCCCGCCAGGTCCGGCCCCAGGGCATAGCGGAAGAAGGGACGCGCGTTCGGGTTGGCCCGGGTGCCGGTGGAGATGATCTCGCCAGTGGGCAGGACCGCCTTAAGGGCAATGACCTGGTCCCCCTGGCAGACGTATTTGATATTCCCCCACCCCACCCCCGGGCGGGACACGTGCGCGCCGGGGGTGCCGGCCATGGCCCCGGAGGGCGCGATACCGATCTTCCACCCCCGCTTTTCCAGCTCCGCCATCAGCTTGACAAAGGTGATGCCGGCCTCGACCGTGACCGTGCCGGCGCTCTCGTCAATCGACAAAATGCGGTTCAGCCGCAGGGTCTCCAGGACGATACCGCCTTCCGACTGGCATCCACCCTCTTGGGCAGAACCGCCGCCGCGCGGCGTGATGGGGATGCGGTACTCGTTCGCCAGCCGCACCACTGCGGCGATCTCCTCCGCGCTGCCCGGCCGGACGACATAGGCCGGCCAGCGGGGCGGCTGAACCCCGAAATCCTGGGTGTACGCCGCGCGGATAAAGGTCTTGTCGGTGACATGCTCCTCACCAACGATCTCTGCCAACCGCCTCAATATCTCATCAGACATGCCGGCCTTCCTCAATCGGGATTCAGCTTTCGGCAAAGATGACTGCATGCAGGCGCCGAAGGAGGGCTTCCGGGTCGGAAGCGCCCCAGACGCGCCGGCCAAAGGCGATGCCGGCCGCGCCGGCCTGCAATACATCTCGCACCGTGTTCAACAGATCCTCCTCGCGTTCATCCTTGGCCGGGCCGCCGGCGATCACAATTGGGATCGGCGTGGACTGCACCACCTGGCGGAAGGCGGTCACGTCCCCGCAGTACGTGGTCTTGACCAGATCAGCGCCCAGCTCCCAACCGATGCGGGCGGCATGGGCAATGGCCTCCGGCTGGTACACCTTGTCCGCCGGCGGGATCATCTCCGCCAGCAGTGGCATCCCATAGCGCCCGCACTGCTCCGCCAACTCCCCCAGATAGCGCATCATGGCAACCTCACCGCCGCGACCGAAGAAGATGGACGCCGCTACCGCATCCGCATCCAGCCGCACAGCGGTCTCCAACGTCGCCACCGGTGACTCCTGCGTAGCCTCCGGCGCCAGGCCGGGTGTGATGCTGACCCGCAGTATCAGCGCCATATCCGGCCCCATCTCTTCCATCACCAAACGGGCAAACCCCGGGCCGATCAGCAGGGCGCTGGCGCCGCCCCGCACCGCCTGCCGGGTGATTTCCAGGGGCCGGTCAATGCCCTTCACCGGACCGATCCACGGGCCGTGGTCCATGGGCAGGATCAAGCACCGCCGGCTTGGCCCCCGCAGTATCCTCGCCATTCTGCGCATTTTCCCTGGCATAATCGTCTCCTTTTTTCACACTATCGGAATCTCGCTCGCAGTTCTGTACGCGCTGTTCCATTCCCAGGGACTAATGTCCCTCACTGGACACATGATAGGCAAATTCCGAGAAAAGCCGGTACGTGCGGTATAAGGGTGCATATACCTCTGCGTACTGCGTGCGCGGTTCGAACCGCTCCGGCTCTCCGTAGGTCCGTTCCAGCAGGGAAATGAATTCCCCGCGCCCCAGATGCACCATGCACAGCGCGTACAGCACGCGCGTGACGGTCTCCTGTTCCGCATAGACCAGCACAGGGAGCTGGCAAATATCGGCGATCATCTGGGGCCAGCCGGCCGTTTGCGTTCCACCGCCGGCCAGAGCAATCTCGTCCGCCGGCGCTCCAATCTCGCCATAAATGTCCAACAAATGCCGCAGGCTGAAGACCACCCCCTCCATCACCGCCCGCACCAGATGCCGCGTCTCATGCCCCAGCCGCAGGCCGTAAAATCCACCGCAAATATGATCGCTCCAGTAGGGACTGCGCTCCCCCGCCAGGTAGGGCAGGAACACCAATCCCCCCGCACCCGGCGGCACGCCCAGCGCCTCTTCAATGCACTGTGCGAAGGGGATGTTCTGGCGCGGGCCTTGGAATATCTGCTCGAAAGCCCACACCAGCGAGGCGCCTGTCGTGGAGGACACACCCCCCAGCATGGGGCACGGGCCAAAGGGATAGACATACAGCCGGCGAAGCGGGTCTTGCGGCACGCGGCCCGCCTCGCACGGCATGAAGACCATCGAGGAACTTCCCAGCGAACAGATGACCCGCCCGGGGCGCAGTGGCGCGCCGCCGAAGAGCGCGGCCACATCTCCCATACCGACCACCACCCTGGCGGCCGGATTCAGCCCCAGCTCGGCGGCCACGTCCGGCAGGAGCGAGCCGCCGCTCCCATCCGCCGGCCGCACCTCCGGCAGGACCTCGGGGGATAAACCGACCATCTCCAGGCGTTCCAGCGTCCATTGGCGCGTCTGCCAGTCCAGCAGGGCGGCCCCGCCGGCCTCGGTCAGATCGGTGCAGATTTCACCCGTCAGGCGGTAGCGGATATAATCCTTCGGCCAGATCATTTTGCGGACGCGTGCCAGCACTTCGGGGCGGTGTCGGTACAGCCAGTACAGCTTCGGCAGGGTATAGGTGCTGTTCAGCTCATAGGGGGGCAGATGCCAGCGGGACTGCAGTTCCTCCAGCTCATGCGAGGCACGCCGGTCCAGCCATAAGATGGTGGGTGGGATAACCTGCCCATGTTCGTCCAGGAAGACCGCCGTGTGCATCTGACCCGTACAGCTCAGCGCCGCAACGTTCCCTAGGTTGAACTGGCCGGCCAGCTCCTGGATGGCCTGCCGGGTCCCATCCCACCACTCCTGCGGGTCGGCCTCCGCCCACCCCGGCTGGGGCGATTGATAGCCGTAGCGGCGCTGGGCAGTGGCCAGCACCCGGCCGGCCGTGTCGTACAGCACCGCCTTCACCGATGACGTGCCAACATCTACCGTCAAGATCAGTTCCTCGTCAGAAGTCGCCGCGTTCATTTTCGCCCCCGATAATATGCTTCTGCCTCGCGCAGGATGCGCTCCACTTCCTCTTCCTGCGCCGGCGGTAACGGCAAGGGCTTATGTGTGTCGAGAATGGACTGCATGCGCGCCCTGGCATAATCCAGCGCAGTCGGCTTGCCCTTCTCCAGCCACTCGGGATAGGTCAGCCGGTCGGCGCACTTCGGCATATACTGGCTGGTGCGCCAGTGCTTCAGAGTATGCAGGCTGTCCAGGAAATGGCCCGGGATGGGGCCCACGGAATGGATGACGCTCTCGGCCAGCGTTTCCTCATTGACCTCTGTGCCGGCCAGGATGAAGCCCACCATGCCGGCGACATCATCATCCAGCACCGCCTGCACCGGATGGGCGGTCATCTCGCTCGAGACGCCCAGATGGAAAAGGATATAATCCGCGCCGGACAGGGCGGACATCAACACGCCGATGGCCTTCTCATAGCCGGCCTGGTAATCCATCGTCTTGGCGCTGACATACCCGGGGGAACCGTTACCGCAGGGGATGCCGTAATGGCGCCACATTTGATTAAAGATCACATTGCTCAGCGCCGCGCCCACATCACCGAACACCGGCGCGCCGGTGGACATGTTCAGCACCGAGGCGAAATGCCCCACCGAAATACGATGACCAGGACTCATGACCTGCACCAGCACGATCATGGAGAGGTGATGGGCATTGGCCAGGGCCACCTCCCCAGGAATGGTCGCCGGCGCCGTCGCCCCCAGGGTGTACCCATCCACCGTCGCCAGCGGGAAGCCGGCCTGGATCATCCTGCGCACCACATTTAGGGCATCCTCTGCCCACATCAGCGGCGGCGTGGCGGTCACCGTGCCGGTGACCTCGGTACCGCAGGCCTGCGCCATAGGGATCGTGAACTGCTCCGATCCTTTCTGGTAACAAATGAACTGGTGCTTGGAGGAGTATCGCATTTTCATGGCGACACTCACCAGGATGCCCATATCGGGGTCCACCCCTTCATGGCCGAAGTAAGGGTAACAGCTCAGGTGAGTGATGGTGGGCAGAGCATCCAGCACCGTCACGCATTCGATGTAGTCCTGGCGCGTGGGCGGGCGCGGCTCAAAGGTGTTCAGGTCAATGGTCTGGAAGCCGGCGGTGTGAGAGAAACACACCATGTCACCGCCCAGGACAAGGTCCCGCTGGGGATCGCGCGCCCTGGCGGTAAAAGTGCGAGGACACCGGGCGAGACACGCTTCCACAAGCTGGGGAGGAAAGCGCACCACCCGCGTCTGTCGATCCACCCGACAGCCGGCATCTTCCAGGACATCCAATGCCCAGTCCGCCTGAAAGATGACCCCGGTCTTTTCCAGGATGGAAAGGCTGGTGGTATGGATTTGCTCCACCTGTGTGTCGGTGAGAAACCGCAGTGGTTGGATACCGCGTCGAAAGCCCTGTGCCGGCATTCTTTCCTCCCATCCTCAGCCAAATCGGATATGACTGCCTATCTCGCCCGGGTCCTCGCCCGTTCTACTAGCAAGGCCTCATCAGGCCAGCGGCATGCCGGCCTTGATGCATTCCTCTTTAATGGTCTCGTAGAGCTTGCGCCACTCGTCGCTGGGCTGGAGCGTTTTAAGGTCATAGCACTCCAGGAAGCTCTTGCCGGCCGGCTTCTCCATCAGGCGGTCCTCATAGCGCGGCAGGAGCTGATTGGCGATCTCATTGGCGCGCTCCCGGCTCATGCCGGCACAGCGCTTGAAGACCTCGCCGGCAAAGCGCACCTCCAGCGGGGTGATGTAGTTGGTGAAGCGGCCGCCGGCGGTGCGGGTACCCGTGCACGAGGTCGCGCCCGAGACCGCCAGCGTCATCATACCCACCGCGCTCTCGTACAGGAGCACATCGGTCACCGGCCCGGAGGTCTGGTTCAGCACGGAGTTGGCGCAGATATGGGTGTTGCGGCTCAGTGCCTGGAAGACCATGCTCAACGCCCATAAGGCCTTGCGGCCGCAGTTGCCCATATATTTCAGGTCATAGGGGAAGGATGCGCCGTTGACCGCCTGATAGGCGGTGTACAGCAGGATGGTACAGGCGATGCAGGAAAGGGTGGCCCCTTCGGGACCGCCGGCATATCCCCCAATCATGGACCAGGAGCCGCCGTACACCAGGCCATCCCCGCAGTTGTAGACCTGCACAAGGCGGTGCAGAAGCTCATAGGTGGTCTTCATCTCGACCGGGGAAAGGAGCAGGACAATATCGCGGCCGGGCTTGAAACCGCCGGGGATGCCGTATCCACCCAACACGCCGTAATGGGTGGGGGAGGTGCCCACCACGTACATGGGCATGCCCAGCCGGCCGGCGCGCCGCAGGGCCTCGTAATTCAGCTCCGCCTGATACTTGCCGACCATCAGCTCAAAGGGAGAGCCGGCGCGCACCTTATGGCCGTAGACCGTCTCCAGCGATGGGCCTTCGATGCAGTCCACCACTTCCTCGCGAGCGATGCCCTCCACCAAGGGCACAAACACATCTTCTGTCACCGCAATGCTCAGGGGAGCGATCCAGACCGGCTCCGTGGGGTCGTTCAGGTTGCGGTGCTTGAACGTAACCTCCTGGCCGTTCTCGCCGACAGTGAACTCGGCCGGCGCCGCCTCCAGCCCCTGGAGCAGTTCCTCGCGGCTGAATTTAATGACGCGGTGCGTGTCCGTGCACAATAGCCCAATCTGCTCCGCCGCTTCCAGGCCGGCCTGGAAGAAGCGGTCAGCCAGTTCGTCGTTCATGTTGATGGGATTGACGGGGTCGCAGGTCTTTTCCAGCTCGTACTTCTTCAGGATGGAGCGCAGTGTCCCCGGGATCACGCGGGTATCCCATTCATAGGTCTCGCAAACGGGTCCCGTATGGGCTCGCTCCAGCACAGTCAGCAGACGTTCTCTATCGACGGGCATGGTCTCTCTCCTTTTCCACCATAGTGTGAGCTGGCCGAAGTATGGCGCCTTTATCCGATGGCCAGGAATGTCTGCGCCGGCTTCCCGCCGCCGCTCAGGATGCGGTCCACCAATTTGAGCGCGCCGGCGGCGTTCTCCGCCCAGCCATCGGCGCCAATGCGGCGGGCAAATTCGGCGGTCACCGGCCCCCCGCCGACGATGACGAACACCTTTTCCCGCAGGCCCACTTCCTTCAGCAGGTCAATCACCTCCTGCTGATACGGCAGGGAGGCGGTCATGAGCGCCGAAAGGGCTACTACCTGGGCGCCCTTGTCCCGGGCGGCGCTGACGAACTCCAGCGGCGGGACATCCACCCCCAGGTCAATCAGCTCATATCCCCCCACCGTCAGCATGGTGCCCACCAGGTTTTTGCCGATGTCATGGATGTCGCCGGAGACGGTGCCCAGGACGACCTTACCGCCCTTGGCCCCACTCTCGCCGGCCTTCAGGTGCGGGCGGAAGACATCCATACAGCGCTTCATCTTCTCGCCGGCGATCATCAGGTCCGGCAGATAGAGGTCACCTGCTTCATAAGCATCCCCCACCTGTCGGATCGCCTCCGAGGCGGCGTGAATCGCCTCGAGGACGTCAATGCCCGCCTCCACAATCTGCTGTGCCACCGGCACAATCTCATCCTCATAGGACTCATCGAAAAACTTCTGCTTCAATCTGGCCAACAGCTCTTCCTTATCCATCCTGACCTCCAATGTGAGAAAATATCGGCCGGCAATCGCCGTAGCACACTCCAAAGCCCCGCTCAAGGTGCAAAACGCGTCGGCAGTCCTCGCGATTTGCGATACCAGTCCAGAAACCTTCGCCCGTATGGGTCCGTCCCCGTGAGGAAGTCCATCGCCGCCACCAGGCCGTCAATCATCGGCGTGGCGGGGCTGACCATGGCGACGTCCAGTCCATTGGCTGTTGCCGCCATCAGATACGCCAGGGCCAGCAGTTCGGGCTCCGGCATCATCACGCCGGCGTTGCTGATGCCCAATAACGTGGGTGCCCCCAACTCCTCATGCACCGCCCGGATCGTCTGCAGGGTCACCGGCATGGAAGCCGGCGCCACCGAAGAGGGCAGGCACACGCAGTCGATCGCCACATCCTCCCGGGGAATGCCATAGCTCTCGGCAGTCTCCACGATGCGGCGTGCCACTCGGACGCGCTCCGACACCGTTTGCGGGATGCCGCCTTCGTACACCAGAGCGGTGCCCACCGCCCCTCCGTACCGGGCGATAATCGGGAGGAACGTATGCAGGTTTTCCCACTCGCCGTTGACCACATTGCAGAACGCCTTGTACGGCTGATAGGCCTGCAAGCCCAATTCCAGCGCCACCGCATCGCGGGTATCAATGGCGATCGCGCATCCTGTCCGTTCCACCAGGGTCTCGATCACCCTGGGGATAAGCGTCCGCTGGTCGAGAGTGTAGTGCATTAACTGCACGTTGATGCAGGTCATGCCGGCGGCGATGCCCTGCTCCGCCAGCCGAATCAGCGCGTCCAGCCGGCCGGCCTGCAGTTCTGCCAGCACCCGCGGGTCTTCATAGATGTAGCCCATCTGGTCATTCACGCACAGCGTCGGGTGCCCTGGCCCGAAATACAAGGCCCCGCCGGGGTAGGTGATGCTTCCCGAGCGCTGGGTGCTGGCCGCCGGCTCCGCTCCGCTCACCGTCCGATCCTCAAGCCTACAATGCGGGAGTCCCTACTGTCGCTCCTGCCACGAGAGGGACACTTCCGTCTCGGGGTCGAACAAGTAGAGGGCTTCCTCTTGAAATTGGAGCCACACTTCCTGCCCCATCTGCAGGCGCGTGTCCGCCGGCACAAAGGCGCGCAGGGTCTGCGGGCCGATTTTCACATCCAGCAAGATCTCGCGTCCCAACTGCTCCATCACGTATACCGATGCCGGCACCATTCCCGGGGAGGGGCTGGCGATAACCTGAATGGACTCGGGGCGGATGCCCAGGATCAGCGTTCCGGCCGGCCGGTTTCTGAGGAGATCCAGCCAGCGGGGGCCCAGCGGGTACTGGAAGTCAGGGCCAATCAGGGCACGCTCCGCCGGGTCGTACTGCACCTCGATGAAGTTCATGGGCGGACTGCCGATGAAGCCGGCGACAAAGACGTTGCGCGGGTTGCGGTACAGCTCTTCCGGCCGGCCGACTTGCTGGATGCGGCCGGCGTTCATGACGATCAGCTTGTCCGCCAGCGTCATGGCCTCCGCCTGGTCGTGGGTGACATATATCGTGGTCACGCCCAACTGTGTCTGCAAATGCTTGAGTTCCGCCCGCATCACCACGCGCAGTTTGGCATCCAGGTTCGAGAGGGGCTCGTCCATCAGGAACACCTCGGGCTTGCGGACAATGGCGCGTCCCAGCGCCACTCTCTGCATCTGGCCGCCGGAAAGCTCGCGGGGCTTCCGGTCCAGGAGATTCTCGATCTGCAGGATGCGGGCGGTTTCCACCACGCGGCGCTTAATTTCGTCCTTCGGTGTGCGGGTGGCCTCCAGGGGGAAAGCGATGTTTTTGAAGACGGTCATATGCGGGTAGAGCGCGTAGCTCTGAAAGACCATCGCAATGTTGCGCTCCCAGGGGGGAATACCGTCCACCCGCCGCTTGCCGATATAGATCGCCCCGGAGGATGGCTCGATCAGGCCGGCGATGGTGCGCAGGAGGGTGGTCTTGCCACAGCCGGAAGGCCCCACCAGCACGGTCAACTGCCCATCCTCAAAGGTGCAGGTGATACTATCCAGTGCCTGAACATCCCGATATTGTTTGCAGACTTCCTCGACATAGACCTCGGACATCAGCGGTTCCTCCAGGCGTGTTGTTCGCTTTAGAGCACTACAGCTCGCCGGCGCCTGGCCGGCGCAGTGGGGCAGTCGCCCGAACGCACATTAATACTTGACCGAGCCGGCGGTCAGGCCCTGGATCACCCAGCGCTGAAACACCAGCGCGATCAGCACCATCAATCCCACGGATAAACAGATGGCGGCAGAGATCCAGGTCCATTGATAGCGGTACTCAAAGGACAGGTTCAGGATGGCCACCGGCACGGTCTGTACCTCGGCCACACCCATGGTGACGGCGCTGGCCAGCATAAATTCCCCCCACGAGCCTAGGAAGGCGAAGATGCCGGCGGAGAACAACCCCGGCGTGGACAGGGGCAGGATCACCTTGCGGTAAATCTGCAGGGGGCGGTAGCCGTCCATCTTGGCGGCATCTTCCAGCTCCCAGGGAAGCTGTGCGAAGTACACCGCCAACAGCCAGGTGGTCAGCGGGATATTGTAGGCGATGTTGGGCAGGATCATCGCCAGCAGGGTGCGCAGGAGGTTCAGGGAGCGCATCAGCACGAAGGTCGGGGCGATGACGATGACCGCCGGCAGCAGGCCCGCCACCCACAGCACCATCAGCGACTGGATCTTCCAGCGGAAGCGCAGGCGGGAGATGGCATACGCCGCCAGCGATGCCAGCAGGAGCGCGCCGGCCGACACCGACGTGGACACGATCAGGCTGTTGCGCACTGGCACCAGGAAGTTCAAATGCGGCGAGGCCTTGATCTCGGTCGTGCCCTTCAGCGCGCCTTCCTGCGAGGCCCGTTCCGCCCCAGGTGCCTGAATCCCCAAGATGACCGCATAAGCCTGCAGGGTCGGCTTCGACGGCCAGAACTCCGGCGGGATGACGTACTCCGTGCCCATTGGCTTGAACGAGGTGGCGAATATCCAGTACAGCGGGCCAAGACAGAAACCGATAATGGCCAGGGTCACCAGCCCCTCTAACAGCCAGCGTTTGAGACTGCGGCGTCCGTTGGACAGTTCTCCGTTCATTCTTTGAACCTCAGGTTTCCTTTGACGCGGTTGACATACACAATGGCAACCATAACCACCATCGCGAATATGACCATGGCGTAGGCCGAGCCTACACCGAATCTGGCGTAGGTAAAGAAGTATTTATAGGCGAAGGTGCTCAGGGTATCGGTCGTGGTGCCTGGCCCGCCGCCGGTCAACCCATAGGATTCCTCAAACATGCGCAGTGCCCACAGGGAGCGGAAGAGGACCGTGACCAGGATGGTTGGCAGGAGCAGGGGCAGGGTCACCCGGCGGAAGCGGAACCAGGTGCGCGCACCGTCCACCTTGGCGGCGTCGTATATGTCTTGGGGGATGGATGCCAGGCCGGCCAGCAGGAGAATGCCCATCATAGAGGCATTCTTCCACACGGAGGCAACAATGATGCTGTGAACGGCCAGGGTGGGATCGGTCAGGAACGCCGGCGGCTTGCTCACCAGACCCGTTGCCGTCAGCAGGTAGCCGAAGATGCCGGCATCTGCGTGGAACAACCACCGCCACAGCATGGCCGAGACAATCGGGGGAATCGCCCAGGGCACCACCAGCACCGCCCGCAGGATGCCGCGCAGGCGGGGATGGACGGAGAAGGTGGCGATCGCCATGCCCAGGCCAATGGCCAGCTCGAAGAACACCGTCATGACCGTGTAATACAGGGTGAAGCCGAAGGCGCCGCGGAAGGCCTCGCTCTTCATCACGGCAATGTAGTTCTGCAGACCCACAAACTGAGCGTGCAGCCAGTCGGCCGTACGGTGCAGGCTGAACAAGCTGTAGATGAACGTCTGCAGGATGGGATAATACATGAACAGCGTCACAAAAAGGAGCGCCGGGATAATAAAGAGCACCGCCATGCCTGGCTCAGTGAGCCGAAATTTACGCATCGAGTTTCTCATTCTGCGTTGATCTCCACTGTTATGCACTGCCGCGCATTCCAGGATGCCCTAGTCGCCTTCCGGTAGGGTGCCGCGCCGGCGGAAACCCGGCCGCCGCGGCACCCCCTTCCGCGCTTCAGGTCATCATGGAGCCGAACGATCAGGGCCCCTTCTCAATCACGTCAATGGCCGCGCAGGCATCATCGAGCGCCTGCTTGGGCGAGATCTGACCAGACAGGGCGGAGTGAATCTGCGCCTGAAGCAGGTCGGTGATCTCACCGTAGTTGGCGCTGGGCAGGGGCGGGATGGCGGTCTTGGCGATCTCCTCGATGAGCGGCAGGTTGGGGTTCGCCTTCAGCACATCGGGGTCGGTGTAGACATCCGAATGGCCCTGGATAGGCCCCCATGCCAGGTTGAAGTTCTTCATGGTGGGGAAACTGCCCCACAGCTCGAGGACCTTCAAAGCCTCGTCAGGATTGTCGCTGTAGGCGCTGACGGCGAAGGCCCAGAACTCGGGGAAGCCGGCATGCCGGCCGCCCGGCTGTGCAGGGTTGGGGATGAATCCCCACTTGCCCACGATCTTGGACTTCGCGGGATCGTCGATCCAGAACAGCAGGTCCTGCCGGCCGGTGAAGAAGATGGTCTGCCCGCTCACAAAGCGCACGTTGGCATCCTCTTCCTTCCAGGACAGCGCCTCCTGCGGCGTGTACCCCTTCTTGAAGAGCATGGTCATGAACTCCAGCGCCTTCACCGCCTCGGGGGAGTTCATGGCGCAGGTGCCGTCCTTGTTGAAGTAGGTGCCGCCGAAGCCGTGCAGGAACTCGGACCAGCGGTTGACCAGCACCACATTGCGCATGGCCGGCCAGTCCCAGCAGCCCAGGTCCGGGTTGTCCTTGCGGATGGTGTCGCAGGCCGCGATGATATCATCATACGTCTCGGGCGGCTTCAGCCCGTACTTCTCCAGCAGGTCCTTGCGGTAGTACAGCCCGCCGATGCCGCCCCAGGCCGGCCCTAAGGCCACCAGCTTGCCGTTGTGGCGGAAGATATCCAGGTAGGCCGGGTCGTACTTCGCCAGGAGCGCCGGGTCAATCTTGTCATCCAGCGGCATCAGCCAGCCGGCCTCGGCAAACTCGGTGATCCAGTACCCCACCACATAGACCAGGTCCACCGTCGGGTCCTTGGCCATCCAGTAGGTGGTGAGGTTATCATGCCACTTGTTGGCATCCAGCGGCTGCATGATCAACTGGATATCAATGTTGGGATACTTCTCGGCGACGACCTGGCGCATGTACTCCAGCGGGGCAGGAGCGGGGCCAAAGGACATGTTGAAGTACTGGTGGCCGGCGAAGGAGAGCTGGGTGCGCTTCTCCTGCACTACCACGGTCTCGACGACCTTTTTCTCCACCGGCACTTCTTTGGTGACGACCACGGTCTGGACGACGGGTTTCTCGACGACTTTCTCGACCACCTGCGGGGTTGCCGGCGCGCAGGCCGTCAGGACAG
>JAPWUQ010000269.1 GCA_028275445.1 Anaerolineae bacterium
CATCAAGGAATCGGAGCGGCAGTCCTGCCGCGCCATCGGGCGCGACCCCATCGAGTTCCAGGTGGGCATTGATGCGCTGGCCGTGGTGGTCAGTCGCGAAAACACCTTCGTGGATTCCCTCACCTTGGACCAACTGCGGAGTGCCTTCACGACAGCCGAGACATGGGCCGACATTAACCCCTCCTGGCCGGCGAAGCCCATCAAACGCTTCATCCCCGGCACCGACAGCGGCACCTTCGACTTTTTCGTCGAGGTTGTGCTCGACAAAGACAAAACCCCTCTGCTCCTCGCAGAACGCCTGCAAATGAGCGAGGACGACAACGTGCTGGCCCAGGGCGTGATGGGCAGTCCCTATGCCATCGGGTTCTTTGGCTTTGCCTTCTACCAGGAGAACATGCAGAAACTGCGCGCGGTGGCCATAGAGGGGGTGACGCCTGACGCCGAGACCGCGGAAAGCGGGGCATATCCCCTGTCCCGACCATTGTTCCTGTATTCCGACGCCTCCATCATGCGGGCCAAGCCCCAGGTCGCCGCCTTCCTGAACTTTTTCCTCACCTATGTGGATGAGGAAATCCTGGATGTGGGCTATTTCCCCGTCAGCGCCGCCACGTTGGACGCCGGCAGGAAGAAGTGGCTGGAAGCCATGGGGCAGTAAGCCCCTAACGCAGATGATGACCGCGGCGAAACACGCCAGGCGAGGGACGTCAGATGGCAATCGCAACCATTGCGATCATTGAAGATGAGGAATCATTGGTCGAGGCCTTGGAGTATAACCTCCAGCGCGCCGGCTACCGCACCATTGCGGCAAGGGACGGATACGCCGGCCTCGAAATGGTGCGCCGCGAACGCCCCGATCTGCTCATCCTGGACCTGATGCTCCCGGGCATTGACGGGCTGGAAATCTGCCGCCAACTGCGCAAGGACATGCATCTGCCCATCCTGATATTGACCGCTCGCGACGAGGAGGTGGACAAGATCCTGGGCCTGGAACTGGGGGCGGACGACTATCTCACCAAACCCTTCAGCATGCGCGAACTGATCGCCCGGGTGCATGCGTTGTTGCGGCGCGCCGGCCTTTCCCTTCCCGCATCGGCCGCCGGCGCCGGGCCGGCCCAAATCCTCCAATCCGGTGACCTCACCATCGACCTGACGCGCCAGGAGGTCCGGCGCGGCGATACGCCCCTTCCGCTGAAACCCAAGGAGTATGACCTCCTGCTCTACTTCTTCCGCCATAAGGGCCAGGCCCTCTCCCGGGAACAGATCCTCGAGCAGGTGTGGGGATGGGATTATGTCGGAGGGAGCCGGACGGTGGATGTGCATGTCCGCTGGCTCCGGCGGAAAATTGAGCCGGACCCGAGCCATCCCACCCGCATCGTCACCCTGCGGGGAACCGGCTACCGCTTTGAGGGGTGAACGATCCCATGCGCTGGCGTGAGCTGAGACGGCGTCTCTGGCCGGCGGTGCTGGCCCTTTGGCTGGTAAGTCACCTGGGCGTTGGCCTGTTCCTGCTGCGCGCCCATCACTCCGCCCAATCCGCCTCTCTGGAGCGGCAGTTGATCCTGACCGCCCGCGCCATCTCGCTCACAGCCTTTGCCGCGCCCGATACTCCCGCAATGTATCTCAGCGACGTTGCGACATCCCGCGCGTACGTCATCATCCTGGACCAGCATGGCTCCGTACTGCGAGAATATCCTTCCAGCAACATCCGGCTCGGAACGAGTGCCGCATGGCCGGATGTCCAACTTGCCCTGGCACAGGGCGACATTGTCCTGAAGCGGGATTACAGCCCTGCCGCCGGCGGCTCTCTGCTCTTCTGCTCCGTGCCGGCCTTGAACGCTTCCGGTGAGATCATCGGCGTCGTGACCGTGGCACTGCCGGACGTTGAGCGGGCGTTGAACGCGGAGAGCAGCCGGCTCGTTTTGACATGGATTGGCCTGCTCGCCGGCGGTCTCCTGCTTGCCGGCGTTGTGCTCCACACCTATTCCGGTTGGCTGGAGCGACAGCTCAACCTCCTCCTGGCCGCCATACAGGGACGGGCAGAGGCCGGTGGACCGATACCGCGGGCGCTGGCCCCGCTGTGGAACGCCTGGACGCAGGCCGCCCGATACTTTCAGCAAACGCAGAGCAGGTTGGAGACCGAGATCGCCCAGCTTCAGTCCGCGTTGGACAACATGACCGACGGTGTGATGATTGTGAACCGGCAGGGCCGCGTCCTGCTCATGAACCCCGCCTGCCGGCGTCTGCTGGATATCCCCGCGTCGGAACCCGGCGGCTCTTTCGCGCAGGTTGTCCGGGATTACCGCATCGTAGAGTTGTGGCAGAACCTGTTCCAGCCCCCGACAGAACCCAGTGCGGCTCCGGCCTCCGTTGAAATCCTGCGTGACCATCTCACCCTGCTGGTCAGCGGCGCACGCATCCCCTTCGCCGGCGAGGATCGGGCGCTGATCTTGATCCAGGATGTCAGCGAGGCCCGCCGCATTGAGGCTATGCGGCGCGACTTCATCAGCAATGTTTCCCACGAACTGCGCACCCCCCTGGCCTCCATTAAGGCGCTGGTGGAAACCCTGCGCGAGGGAGCGCTGGAAGACCCGCCGGCCGCCCGACACTTCCTGGAGCGCATCGAGATCGAGGTAGATACCCTCACCCAGATGGTGCAGGAACTGCTCGAGCTGGCGCGCCTGGAATCCGGCAGGGTGATCCTCAACCTACAGATGGTGAACCTGGCCGAGGTCCTTGTGCCGGCCGTTGATCGCCTGTCCCCTCAGGCCGCACGCGCTGGTCTCCGTATCCTCATCGACATTCCCCCGGACCTGCCGCGCGTGCAGATGGACCCACACCTGTTTCAGCAGGTCATCGCCAACCTGGTGCACAACGCCATCAAATTCACGCCGGCCGGCGGGGAAATTCGCATCACTGCACGCGCCTCCGCCGATGAAATCACCGTAGCGGTCAGTGACACGGGTGTCGGCATCCCCAAAGAGGATTTGCCCCGCATCTTCGAGCGCTTCTACAAAGCCGATCGCTCGCGCGCCAGCGGCGGCACAGGTTTGGGCCTGGCCATCGCCAAACACGTCGTGCTCAGCCACGGGGGCCGCATCTGGGCAGA
>JAPWUQ010000057.1 GCA_028275445.1 Anaerolineae bacterium
GAGGACCGCTCCATCACCACCTTCCCCGATTGGATCAACAACATGGGCCAGCGTCCCATCCTGGGTCCATTCCCGCTGTCCCTGCTGATCTTCTTCTTCCTGCTCATCATTGCCTATATCGTCTTACAGCACTCCGCATTTGGGCGCTACGTGTACGTCATCGGCAACAACCGCGAGGTGGCGCGCTTTTCCGGCGTCAAGGTCGAGACTGTGAAGCTGGTGCTGTTCATTGCTTCCGGCTTGATCTCGGCCCTGGCCGGCGTGCTGTACACCGCCCGCCTGGGCGCCATGCGCGCCAGCACCGCCGAAGGCTTTGAGCTGGAAATCATCACCATGGTGCTGCTGGGAGGCGTCAATATCTTCGGCGGCTCTGGCACCCTTCTCGGTGTACTGCTGTCCATCCTGCTGATCCTGAACCTGCGCAACGGTATGTCGCTGTCCAACATCACCCTCCAACAGCAGACTGGCGTCATTGGTGCACTGCTCATCTTCTCGGTGCTCGTGCCCAACCTGGCCACCCGGGTGCGGGCTGAATTGAATCGCCGGCGTTTCGCTCGTCTGGCTGCCGAACAAGCGGCCCTCGCAGAAAGAAAGGAGGTGAAAGCAGAGACAAAGTGAGTACGTCAACCGGTAGTTCACCACTGCGAGAATTGTCCCGCCATTCCATGAGTAAGGAGAAGGAGGAAGTAGTATGAAAGCGATTGCCGTACGTCTCGTTGCCGTGTTGGTCATCCTGAGCCTGGTGCTCACAGCTTGTGCGCCGGCCGCCACACCCGCGCCGACCCAGGCGCCCACACAGCCGCCGACCCAAGCGCCCACGCAGGCACCCACACAGGCACCCACGCAGGCACCGACCCAGGCGCCCACTGCCGCTCCATCCGGTCCGGTGAAGGCGAAGCCGGGGCAGAAGGTGGACATGGTGCTCCTGCCCAAGTTCCTGGGCAACATCGTCTTCGACCAGGCCCATGCCGGCGCTCAGGAAGCCCATAAGGAGCTCCAGAACCCCGGCCAGCTCCAGTTCCTCGGCCCCACGCCCGAGAACAGCGTCGCCGGCCAGATTGAGATCATCACCGCCGCCACCACCCAGCGCGTCAACGCCATCATGATCTCCAACAACGCCGGCGACCAGATCGTCCCCGCCGTCAAGAAGGCCCGCGAGGCCGGCATCACCGTCGTCACCTGGGACTCCCCCATCCCCTCCGCGGAGGGCGAGCAGGTCTTCGTCGCCCAGGTAGACTTCAACGAGACCGGCCGCGTCATGGCCGAAATGGCCCTCCACATCCTCGGCGAGGACGGCGGCAAGCTGGCCATCCTCTCCGCCTCCCCTGACGCCGCCAACCAGAACGCCTGGATCGCCGCCTTCAAGGAGGTCCTCAAGACCGATCCCAAGTACTCCAAGCTCCAGCTCCTCGACATCGTCTACGGCAACGACCAGTTCGAGGACTCCTACCGCCAGGCCCTCGCCCTCGTCGACAAGTACCCCGACATGGAACTCATCATGGCCCCCACCACCATCGGCATCGCCGCCGCCTCCAAGGCCATGCAGGATGAGGGCCTCTGCGACAAGGTCAAGGTCTCCGGCCTCGGCCTCCCCGTCGAGATGGTCTCCTACACCCTCAACGGCTGCGCCCCAGAGTTCGCCCTCTGGAGCTTCACCGACCTCGGCTACCTGACCTACTACGTCACCTACCTCCTGGCCACCGGCGCCATCAAGGGCGAGATCGGTGAGCGCTTCGAGGCCGGCCGCATGGGCACCTACACCATCGAGAAGGACCCCACCCGCCCCAAGGGCCTCCGCGTCCTCATGGGCCCCTTCAAGATCTACAACAAGGACAACGTCGAGGCGGAGGCGGGTCCTGGCGTGGAGAAGGGCGCGGCCGCTCCGGTGAAGGCGACGCCTGGCAAGAAGGTGGACATGGTGCTCCTGCCCAAGTTCCTGGGCAACATCGTCTTCGACCAGGCGCATCGCGGCGCCCAGGAGGCCCATGCGGAGCTCCAGAACCCCGGCCAGCTCCAGTTCCTCGGCCCCACGCCCGAGAACAGCGTCGCCGGCCAGATTGAGATCATCACCGCCGCCACCACCCAGCGCGTCAACGCCATCATGATCTCCAACAACGCCGGCGACCAGATCGTCCCCGCCGTCAAGAAGGCCCGCGAGGCCGGCATCACCGTCGTCACCTGGGACTCCCCCATCCCCTCCGCGGAGGGCGAGCAGGTCTTCGTCGCCCAGGTAGACTTCAACGAGACCGGCCGCGTCATGGCCGAAATGGCCCTCCACATCCTCGGCGAGGACGGCGGCAAGCTGGCCATCCTCTCCGCCTCCCCTGACGCCGCCAACCAGAACGCCTGGATCGCCGCCTTCAAGGAGGTCCTCAAGACCGATCCCAAGTACTCCAAGCTCCAGCTCCTCGACATCGTCTACGGCAACGACCAGTTCGAGGACTCCTACCGCCAGGCCCTCGCCCTCGTCGACAAGTACCCCGACATGGAACTCATCATGGCCCCCACCACCATCGGCATCGCCGCCGCCTCCAAGGCCATGCAGGATGAGGGCCTCTGCGACAAGGTCAAGGTCTCCGGCCTCGGCCTCCCCGTCGAGATGGTCTCCTACACCCTCAACGGCTGCGCCCCAGAGTTCGCCCTCTGGAGCTTCACCGACCTCGGCTACCTGACCTACTACGTCACCTACCTCCTGGCCACCGGCGCCATCAAGGGCGAGATCGGTGAGCGCTTCGAGGCCGGCCGCATGGGCACCTACACCATCGAGAAGGACCCCACCCGCCCCAAGGGCCTCCGCGTCCTCATGGGCCCCTTCTCGATCTACAACAAGGATAACGTCGAGGCCGCGGCCAAGTAACACCCCGATGGGCACAACCGCCGATGGGTATCAGGCCGTGTCCTGATACCCATCGGCCTTATTAGGGGGAGAAAATATCGCCGAGAAGCTCCCCAACGCACCATTCAGCGGAGGATATCCATGAACTCGAAAGAACGCGTCAAGATCGCCCTGACCCGCAAGGGACTGCCCGACCGCGTCCCCATCCAATTCGACCTGTCGCGTTCCCTGGCGGAGAAGTTCTGCCAGAAATACGGCATCCAGCCGCACTTCACCACAGCCTATTACGAGGACGTCACCTACCGCATTTCCAACAACGACCTGCGGGTGGCGATGGGCAGTGACTGCGTGGTGGTTGGCGCCAGCCTGCCGCGCGGCTATCAGCACCCCACCGATGAAGAGGGCAACATCATCAACGAGTTCGGGATGAAGATGCGGCAGGGGCCGATTTACATGGAGGTGATCCAGCACCCCATGGCCCACGTCACCGACCCCAAAGAGGTCGAGGAGTTCCCCTTCCCCGACCCACTGGCCGACGGGCGCTACGACGACGCCGCGTATTACATCGAGAAGTACAAGGACGAGTACTTCATCATCGGCGACATGGAACTGACCATGTTCGACATGATGCAGCAGTTGGTGGGGCTGGAGAAACTGCTGATCGACATGGCGCGCGGCGAGCCGTACATTGATGTGCTGATCGACAAGTGCAAGGACTTCGCCCTGGCCGTGGGGAAAAAGCTGGTATCTATGGGGGTGGACGGCATCTGGGCCGGCGACGATTTCGGCTCCCAGCAGGGCATGCTCATCTCCCCCAACATGTGGCGCAAATACTTCAAGGAACGCTACCGACAGATCTACGCCGAGCTAAAAGCCATGAATCCCGACGTCATCATCATGCAGCACTGCGACGGCGCGGTGGCACCCATCCTCGGCGAGTGGGCGGATGTCGGCATGGAGGTCTTCAACCCCGTCCAGCCCAACGTCCCAGGCCATGAGCCGGAGGAGCTCAAGGCCAAATTCGGCGACCGCCTCTCCTTCTGGGGGGCGATTGACCAGCAGTGGCTCCTGCCCTTCGGCACGCCGGAGCAGATCGAGGAAGACGTCAAGCAGAAGATCGCGGTGCTGGGGCGCGGCGGCGGCTACATGATTGCGCCGGCCCATATCATCCAGGCCGACACACCCATGGAAAACGTCGAGGCCTTCATCGCCGCGGCCATGAAGCACGGCGTGTACAAATAACCTCATTTCTATCGGGTCATAGCAGGAGGATGCGGCCATGCGCCTGAAAGGCAAGGTTGCCATCGTGACCGGCGCCACACGCGGCATCGGACGCGCCATCGCCGTGCGTTTCGGGCAGGAAGGCGCCAAGGTGGCGGTGGTCGGAAGGAATGAAACGGAAGGAATGGAAACCGTCCGCCAGATCGAGGAGGCCGGCTCCGAGGCCATCTTCATCCAGGCCGACGTGTCCGACAAAGCCCAGGTGGACGCCATGGTGCAGAAGGTGGTCGAAAAATGGGGCACCATTGACATCCTGGTCAACAACGCCGGCATCTGCCCCTTCGCCGAATTTCTGGATATCACCGAGGAGCTGTGGGACCAGGTGCTGGATACCAACCTGAAGGGCTATTTCCTCTGCTCTCAGGCCGTGGCACGCGTGATGATCGAGAAAGGCGTCAAGGGGCGCATTATCGCCGTCAGCTCCATCTCTTCGGAATTCGGCGGCCGCCAACAGGCGCACTACTGCGCTTCCAAGGCCGGCATCAATCTGCTCATCAAATCCATGGCCATCGCCCTGGGGCCGTACGGCATCACCTGCAACGCCGTACTGCCTGGCACGGTGGAAACCGATATCAATCGGCACGTGCTGGCACAACCAGAGGTGCGCGCCTACTGGGAAAAACGCGCGCCGCTGGGCGGCATCGGCCGGCCGGAGGACATCGCCGGCCCGGTGCTCTTCTTCGCCAGCGATGACGCCAACTGGTGCACCGGCGCCATGCTCGTCGTGGACGGCGGCACATCGGTCTTCCTCCAGTAACAGACCGAGCGAAAGGAAGGCACCCATGGCAACGTACAGTATCAAGGCCATCAAATACTGCGAACAAAGCGTCCCCGGGCCGCAGATGTTCTACATGTCGCGCTGGGGCGAATGGATGGTGGCGGACTTCTTCCTGTTTGTCCTGCGCCGGGACGATGGCGCGATCATGCTGATAGACACCGGCGTGCGGGACGTCAACGAGATTCAGCCCCTGGTGGTCGCCGGCGTCGGCTACGAGGGCCGCTTCCGCATGGACATGGAGACGCAGAACATCCCTCTCTTGCTTCGCAAAGAGGGCATTGACCCGGCCCAGGTGGAATATGTCTTCATCACCCACCTGCACTACGACCACTGTTCCAACGCCAAGCTCTTCCCCAACGCCAAATTCGTCATCTCACGCACGGGCTGGCACCTGACGCTGGACCCGCCGCATCCGGCCCTGGTGCCGGACATCCTCTTCCCGCGCGACGTGCTGGCATACTTCGCCGGCGAGGCCCGCGACCGCCTCATCCTGGCCGACGATGAGGCACCCGAGATCGTCCCCGGCATCGGCGCCTTCTATATCGGCGGCCATACGCTCTGCAGTCAGGCCATCACGGTGCAGACCAAACAGGGCACCGCGGTCTTCCCCGGGGATACGATCTTCTACTACGAGAACCTGGAAAAGAACCACCCGGTCGGGCTGGCGGTCAATATCGCACAATGCTATCAGGCCATGGAAAAGGTGCGCAAAATCGCCGATATCTTCGTCCCGCCCCATGACCCCCTGCTCCTTCAGCGCTATCCGGACGGGGTCATCGTCTGACAGCCTACATTGAGGAGGAACCAAACCAAGCATGTCCAAGCTGGAAATCTCGCACATCGACAACTGCACGGTCTATCATCTGCCTGGCCGGGACTGGTACTATCTGCTGGGTCCGTTGAACAGCCAGGCGCGCAATCTGGCGTTCGGCGTTGCCGAATTCCCCGCCGGCACCCTGGCCGCCGCACACACGCATGCCGGCGAAGAGGAAATCATCTTCATCCTCTCGGGAAGCGGGGGCATCATCGCCAACGGCGAGGAAACTCCTCTGACACCGGGCACCGCGGTCTTCATCCCCGCCGGCCAGCCCCACCAGATCCGCGTCGACGCCGAACAGCCTTTGCGGCTGGTCACCGTTTTCTCGCCGCCCGTCACACCGGGCGCGTACGATCCGGGCAAACGCTGACGCTTGACCCGTGAGAGAAGGGGTTCGATGGGCGAAAGATATCTCGAGGGCCGAACTGCATTGATCACCGGCGCCGGCCGCGGGTTGGGGCGGGCCATCAGCCGGCGGCTCGCCAGGCTCGGCGCCGAAATCATCCTGGCCGACATTGACCAGGCGGCGCTGGCGGAATCCGCCCGCCTGATCTCCGAAGAGGGCGGTCTGGTCGCTACCCGCGTCTTCGACGTATCGAACGCCGAAGAGGTGCGCGCCGTCTTCGCCGGCCTGCCGGGGCTGCATATCTTGGTCAACAACGCCGGCATCTGCCCCTTGACCCCTGTGGAGCAGATCAGCGAATCGGAATGGGACCGCGTGCTGAACATCAATCTCAAAGGGGCGTTCCTGTGCACCCAAGCCGCTCTGCCCCTCCTTCGTTCGGCCGGCTGGGGCCGGGTCATCAACATCTCTTCCCTGGCCGGCCAGATGGGCGGCATCGCCGTCGGGGTGCACTACGCCGCCAGCAAGGCCGGGCTCCTGGGCCTGACCAAATCCTTTGCCCGCCTGCTGGCGCCGCACGGCATCACCGTCAACGCCATCGCGCCGGCCACCCTGGAAACGGACCTGACCGCCCAGTGGCCGGCGGAACTGCGGCAGGACCTGGGACAGCGCATGTCCATCGGCCGCCTCATCCGTCCGGAGGAGGTGGCGGAGGCGGTGGCATTCCTGTGTTCGCCGGCGGCGGATCCCATCACCGGCGCCACGATTGACATCAACGCCGGCCTGTTGATGCGATAAGACGTACCTGACGGAGCACAAGGCACATGACACTGGATCGTGCAAAGCTCGCCGACATGTACTACCGGATGTGGCTCATCCGCCACTTTGAATCGCGCGCCCGCTGGCTCTTCCAGCAGGACCTGGTGCGCGGCTCGACCCATACCTACACCGGCGAAGAGGCCGTGGCGGTCGGCGCCTGCGCCGCGCTGAACCGCGATGACTATATCACCAGCACCCATCGCGGGCACGGGCACTGCCTGGCGAAGGGCGGCGACCCGCGCCGCATGATGGCCGAACTGCTGGGCAAAGCCACCGGCTACTGCAAGGGCAAGGGCGGCTCCATGCATATCGCCGACCTGGACCTGGGCATCCTGGGCGCCAACGGCATTGTGGGCGGCGGCATCGCCATCGCCACCGGTGCGGCCTACTCCGCCAAGGTGCGCGGCACCCGCCAGGTGGTGATCTGCTTCTTCGGCGACGGGGCCGCCAACCAGGGGGTTCTGCTGGAAGCCGGCAACATGGCCGCGCTGTGGAAGCTCCCCGTCATCTACCTGTGCGAGGAGAATCAGTACGCCGAGTTCAGCCCCAGCCGGCCCTTCTTCGCCGTCGAACGCCTCGAACAGCGCGCCCTGGGGCTGGGCATGGAAGGGATTCCCGTGGACGGCAACGACGTCCTGGCGGTATATGAGACGGTGCGCCAGGCCGTGGAGCGGGCGCGCGCCGGCCAAGGCCCATCCTTTATCGTCGCCAAGACCTACCGCTGGGAAGGCCATACCGTCGGCGACCCCCTCACCTACCGGCCGGCCGGCGAGGCCGAACAGTGGAAAACGCCGGAGCGCGATCCCATCGCACGCTTCGGCAAGTACCTGGTGGAACAGGCCGGCTTCGCGCCGGCGGAACTGGAAGAGATGAACCAGCGCGCCGAGGCGGAGATCGAGGCCGCGGTGCAGTTCGCCATGGACAGCCCGGAGCCGGCCATCGCCACCCTCTGGGAAGACGTCTACGCATAAGGATAGGTCATCATGGCCGTACGTGAGATCAGCTATCGGGATGCCATCAACGAAGCTTTGCGGGAAGAGATGGAGCGCGACCCGACCGTCTGCATCTTTGGAGAAGACGTCGGTCGCTACGGCGGACCGTTCCAGGTCACGCGTGGGCTGTACGAGCGTTTTGGCGAGTGGCGCGTGCGCGATACCCCCATTTCCGAAGAGGGCTTCACGGGAATGGCCGTCGGCGCCGCCATGACCGGCCTGCGCCCCGTCGTCGAGATCATGTACAACGACTTCGTGACCCTGGCGATGGACCAGATCATCAACCAGGCCGCCAAAGCGCGCTACATGTTCGGCGGGAAGGCGCGCGTGCCCATGGTCATCCGTACCCAGGGAGGCGCCGGCCGCGGCAACGCCGCCCAGCATTCCCAGAGCCTGGAGATGTGGTTCGTGCACATCCCGGGCCTCATCGTCATCCAGCCGTCCACCCCCTACGACGCCAAGGGCCTGCTCAAGTCCGCCATCCGCAACGACAACCCGGTCATCTTCATCGAGCACAAACTGCTCTACGTCACCACCGGGCCAGTGCCGGAGGAGGAGTATCTGGTACCGATTGGGGTGGCGGACATCAAGCGCGCCGGCGACGACGTCACCATTGTGGCCACCTCGCGCATGGTGCATTTCGCCCTGCAGGCCGCCGGCGAACTGGAGAAAGAGGGCATTCAGGCCGAGGTCATTGACCCGCGCACCCTGAAACCGCTGGACATCGACACCATCCTGCGCTCGGTGAAGAAAACCGGCCGGCTGGTGGTGGTGAACGAGGGGCACCTCACCGGCGGTTTCACCGCGGAAGTGGCCGCCCGCGTCCAGCGCGAGGCATTCGACTGGCTCGACGCCCCCATCATGCAGGTGGCGACGGAGGACGTGCCTATCCCGTACAACCGCCAGCTCGAGTGGGAGGCTATGCCCAGCGTGGCAGACATCATCAACGCTGTAAAATCGGTCGTCTACCGCTGATTCACAAGCAAGGAGGGATTCCATGAAGCGCGTCGCATTTTTGCTGAAGGTCAAGCCGGATAAAATCGAGGAGTACAAGCGCATCCACCAGAATGTATGGCCCGAAATGCTGGATGCCCTGCGCCGAAACGGCTGGCACAATTATTCGCTCTTCATGCGCGATGATGGCCTCCTGTTCGGCTATTTCGAGACGCCGGAGAGCTTCCAGGCGGCCCTGGCCGGCATGGCCAAGGAAGAGGTCAACAAACGCTGGCAGGATATGATGGCCCCCTTCTTCGAGGGCCTGACCGGCGAGCACGCCGACCAAAGCATGATCGAACTGGAAGAGGTGTTCCACCTGGACTAATGTGCCGCATCCGACGAGGTGTCCGATGAACAACAAACCATCCGAACAGAGCATCCGCCAGGCCTATGCCCTGGCGAAAGAGCGCTATGCCGCGCTGGGGGTGGACACCGACCAGGCCCTCCAGAGACTGGCCGGCATCTCCCTCAGCCTGCACTGCTGGCAGGGCGATGACGTGCGCGGCTTCGAAGCGCCCGAGGCCGGCCTGAGCGGCGGCATCGCCGCCACCGGCAATTACCCCGGCCGCGCCCGCACCCCCGATGAACTGCGCCAGGACCTGGACATGGCCTACCGCCTCATCCCCGGCCGGCACCGCCTCAACCTGCATGCCATCTACGCCGAGACAGGCGGCCGCCGGGTCGAGCGCAACGAGCTCCGACCCGAGCACTTCGCCGGCTGGGCCGATTGGGCCATGGAGAAGGGGCACGGCATTGACTTCAACCCCACCTTCTTCTCCCATCCCCTGGCCGACAGCGGCTTCACCCTGACGCACCCGGACGCCGGCATCCGCCGCTTCTGGATCGAACACGGCATCGCCTGCCGCAAGATCGGCGAGTACTTCGGCAAAACCCTCGGCACGCCGTGCATCACCAATATCTGGATCCCGGACGGCTATAAGGACCTGCCGGCCGACCGCAAGGGCCCCCGCCAGCGGCTCATCGAATCGCTGGATGCCATCCTGGCGGAGAAAATTGACCCGCGCTTCAACCGCGATTCTGTGGAGGGCAAGCTCTTCGGCATCGGCTCCGAGAGCTATGTGGCCGGCTCCCACGAGTTTTATCTGGGCTATGCCGTGACCCGCCGCATCCTGGTCTGCCTGGACACCGGCCACTTTCACCCGACCGAGCTTGTGTCCGACAAGATCTCGGCAGTGCTCCTCTTCGTAGACGAACTGCTCCTGCACATCAGCCGCGGCGTCCGCTGGGACAGCGACCATGTGGTAATCCTGACGGAAGAACTGCTGGCCATCATGCAGGAGATCGTGCGCGGCGGCTTCCTGGAGCGGGTGCACATTGGGCTGGATTACTTCGATGCCAGCATCAACCGCGTGGCCGCCTGGGCCATCGGCGCCCGCAGTGCGCTCAAGGCCCTGCTGATGGCCCTGCTGGAACCGACCGAGCGCCTGCGGGAGATGGAGCTTGCCGGCGACTTCACCGGCCGGCTCGCCCTGCTAGAGGAGCTGAAAACCATGCCGCACCAGGCGGTCTGGGATTATTACTGTCTCCAGCAGGGCGTGCCGGTAGGCATCAGCTTTATGGACGAGATACGCTCCTATGAGGCCAGCGTGCTGGCCAGGCGGAGTTGACCATGCGTTTTGAGCTCCTGCATCCCAGGGAACAACTGGTCCACATCATGGACCGCATCTACCGCTACGGGCTGACCACCACCTCCGGCGGGAACCTCTCGGTGCTGGAGGAGGACGGCACACTCTGGATCACCCCATCGGCGGTGGATAAGGGAAGCCTGCGTCCCACCGACATCATGCGCATTGACCCCGATGGGAGTGTCGCCGGCCCGCATCAGCCCTCCAGCGAACTGCCCTTCCATCAGATGATTTACGCCCGCCGGCCGGATGTGCGCGCTATCGTCCACGCCCATTCGCCGTACCTGATGTCCTTCAGCATCGCCCGGCGCATCCCCGACACCCGCATCATCCCCCAGGCGCATCACGTCTGCGGGATGGTGGGCTATGCACCCTATGCCCTGCCGGGGAGCCCCCAGCTCGGCGAGGTCATTGCCGACACCTTTGCGCAGGGCTATGACGTGGTTCTGCTGGAGAATCACGGTGTGGTAACGGTCGGGCCGGATCTGCTGACCGCCTTTCAGCGGCTGGAGACGCTGGATTTCTGCGCCAAGACCCAGATCATGGCCGGCCGGCTGGGCCCCCTCTTCATCCTGACCGACGAGCAGATCGCCCGGTTCGAAGCGCCGCCGCCCCCGCTTCCAACCTTCACG
Source organism: Anaerolineae bacterium (assembly GCA_028275445.1). GTDB lineage: Bacteria > Chloroflexota > Anaerolineae > JACIWP01 > JACIWP01 > JACIWP01. Next base: position 11,141 of record JAPWUQ010000057.1, read on the forward strand.
CCGGCACGCCCTTCCAGCCGCGAGCGGGAACTGCGCGCCGAAATCTGCCGCTTCGTGCACCGCGCCTACGAACAGCGCCTGATGACCAGCACCGAAGGCACCATGTCCGCCCGCCTGGGCCAGGACGCTTTCCTCATCACGCCGTACGGCATTGACCGCCGGTACATTGACGTGGAGGACATCGTGCTCATCCAGGACGGCCGGGCGGAGGAGGGCAAGCGCCCCAGCCGGGCAGTGAACCTGCATCGGCGCATCTACGCCGACCATCCCGACATCGCCTGCATCGTGACGGCACAGTCGCCGCACGCCATGGCCTTCGCGGTCACCCGCCGGCCGCTGGACACCACCACCATCCCCGAAAGCTATGTCGTGCTCCGCAGGGTGCCGCTGGTGCCGCACGGCCGGGTGTACCTGGCCCCGGAGACCATCTCCGCCGCCATCACACCACAAAGCCCCACCCTGCTCATCGAAAATGACACCGTGCTCGCCACCGGCAAAAGCATCCATCAGGCCTTCGACCGGCTGGAGGTGGTGGACTTCACCGCCATGGCGGTCCTGAACGCGCTGGCTATTGGCCCCATCATCCCCATCGGGGAAAGGGAAATCTCGGAACTGGAACAACATTTCGCGTAGGAGCAGAATCCATGACCGCAGAGACGATACTGGAAAAACTGGTGGAAATGTCCCGCTACCTGGGTGACCCGGCCAATGACCTCGCCATCCTGGGAGAGGGCAACACCTCCGCCCGCATTGATGACGAGACCTTCTGGGTCAAGGCCAGCGGTTTCGAACTGCGCACGATTGATGCCGCCGGCTTCGTGCGGGTGCGCTTCCGCGACGTCCTCGCCGCGCTCGACCTGCCCAATCCTACCGATCAGGACATCCTTGCGCTTCTGGAACGATCCAAGGTGGACGCCGGCGTTACCATCCGCCCCTCCGTGGAGACCATCCTCCATGCCCTGGTGCTCCAACTGGAGGGCGTCAATTTCGTGGGACACACCCACCCCACCCTCGTCAATGCCATTCTCTGCTCCCAGAAGGCCGAAGAGGCGGTCAGCGGCCGGCTCTTCCCCGAGGAGATCGTCTACTGCGGCGTGGCGCCCCTCTTCATCCCATATACCGACCCGGGCGTCGCCCTGGCCAGGGCGGTGCGAGATGGCCTGAACCGCTACCTGGATACGTATTACCAGCCGCCCAAGGTTATCCTCTTGCAAAACCACGGCCTTATTGCCCTGGGCAAGACCGCCGCGGATGTCCAGCACACCACGGCCATGTACGTCAAGACCGCCCGGGTCATCCTGGGCACCTATGCGCTGGGCGGACCTCATTTCCTGCCGGCCAGCGCCGTGGAACGCATCCACACCCGCCCGGATGAGGAATACCGCCGCGCACTATGGCGACAGCGCTAATCGGAGCAGGCTTAGACGATAGTTCCATGGACTGGCACATGAGCGACATCGCAGAACTGGAGAAACAATTATCGGACTTTGACCCGTCCCGCCGGCGGGAGGCCCTGCAGACGTTGGTTGACCTGGCGCGGCAGGGAAAAGTAACCTTCCCGCCGGAGACGGATGTGGTCAACATGCACTGCCATACCTTCTTCTCGTTCAACGCCTACGGCTATTCCCCCACCGCCATGGCATGGCTGGCCAAGCGCCGGGGTTTTCGCGCGGTGGGCATCGTGGATTTCGATGTGCTGGACGGGGTAGAGGAATTCCTGGAGGCGTGCGATCTGCTGGAAGTGCGGGGAGCCGCCGGCCTGGAAACCCGCGTCTACATCCCTGAATACGGGGATAGGGAGATCAATTCGCCGGGGGAGCCAGGCATCTGCTATCACATCGGCATCGGGTTCATCTCGGGCCAGGCGCCGGCGGAGGTCGCGGGTACGCTGGAGGGCATGCGCCGGCGCGCCGCCCAGCGCAATCAGGAGATCGTCGCGCGCGTCAACGCCTACCTGGACCCGGTGACGGTGGACTATCAACGGGACGTCCTGCCCCTGTCGCCGGCGGGCAACCCGACCGAGCGTCACATCGTGTTGGCCTATATCCAGGCCGCGGCGAGGCGCTACCCGGATCCCGCCGGCTTCTGGGCCGAGAAACTGGCCATGCCGCGCTCCCAGGTCGAAGAGATGATCCAGGACAGCGCCGGCTTTCAGAACCTGGTCCGCTCCCGCCTGATGAAGCGCGGCGGCGTGGGCTACATAACGCCCAGCCCGGCCATGTTCCCCACGCTGGGGGAGCTGAACCGCCTTATTCATGCCTGCGGCGCGCTCTCCTGCTGTGCCTGGCTGGACGGCTTCTCGGAAACGGAGCGGGATGCGCAAGGCTGGCTCGCCTTCCAGGTCTCCAACGGCGCGGTGGCGCTCAACATCGTCCCCGACCGCAATTGGAACGTCGCCGACGAAGAGCTTCGTCGGCAGAAGGTCGCCCGCCTGCACGAGATCATCGCCGCGGCCGGCGAGCTTCACCTGCCGATACTGGTCGGGACGGAGATGAACAGCTTCGGCCAGAAGCTGGTGGACGATTTCGATGCGCCGGCGCTGGCGCCGTACCGCCAGCGCTTCCTGGATGGCGCCTATTTCGTCGTCGGGCACACC
>JAPWUQ010000270.1 GCA_028275445.1 Anaerolineae bacterium
AAAGCTCCAAGCTGGAAATGGTGGGCGAGTTCGTCAAAGAGCCGCCGGCTGTGCGCTATATCATCACCGGCGCCACGCCGGAGGACTCCATGGAGATGATCCAGATCGGCAACCAGAGCTGGATCAAAATGGGCAATAGCTGGATGCAGTCCACCCAGGAGACGGCCCCCAATTTTGACGAGCAGTTCATGATCTTCCATCCTGAGCAACTGACCGCCGGCTGGGAGACCGCCACCAAGATCGGCAAAGAAAAGGTGAACGGCATCGATACCACCCATTACCGTTTCGATAAGCCGACCTTCCTGCAGTTCATGCTCGATGAAGAGACGCGCGCCAAGTATGAGAACCTGGATGTCGCACAGATTGACATCTATCTGGCGGATGAGGGCTACATCGTCAAGATGGTCACCCATATGGCCGGCAAAGGCGTGGAAGAGAGCAAACCCGACCTGGCCGGCGAGCTCAAGAGCACCTTCGAGGTCTATGACCTGAACGCGCCCATCGAGATCACCGCGCCCGAGGTCCCCTCGGTCACGGAAGGCCTGGGCTTCACCATCCCGGAGCCGGCCGGCGCCAAACAGGCCTGGGCCCAGGAGGGCATGGTCATGTACAATGTGTCCGGCATGACCCTGGCCGAGGCGGTCGAGTTCTACAAGAAGGGATTCACCGATCAGGGACTGAAGTATATCGAGGATTCCAGCACGACCACCGATGCCTTCGCCACGCTGGAATTTCAGGGCGAGAAGGCGAAGGTCTCGGTGATGATCTCCCCGGACCAGAACACCGGCACCCTGACCGCCATGTTCACCATTGAGAAGTCGGAGTAAAGCGAAAGCGCATTCTGGCAATACAGCGAACGTTCGAGGGGCCGCTCCAACGCTTGGAGCGGCCCCTTTTGGCCGGCTAGAAAGTTCACCGTGTTAGAGCATCGGGAGAAGCCTTTGCCAAATGCGTTCGATATGCTGGGATGCGGGTGAGGATGGCCGGAAGACGGTAACCGGCAATCCCCGGGTGATTGCTTCGCTCACTGATGGATCAAAGGGGATACTGCCTACCACCTTAATGTCGTGTTCAGCGCAGAACGATTCGATCTGAGCAGCGCCCTGAGGATGAATGTCCGCCTTGTTGATGCAGACGAGCGTAAGAATGTGGAAGTGCATGGTCAGTTCAAGTACAAGATGAAGGTCATGAATTCCTGCGACGGATGGTTCCGCGACGATGAGTACCAGGTCCGCACCGGATACCGCTGAGATCGCCGGGCAACCGATGCCAGGGGGCCCGTCCACGATCAGCAGGTTGTAGCCGGCATTCTCCGCGTGGCGCAGTGCCTGTTGTTTGACCAGGCTCACCAGCTTGCCGGAGTTCTCCTGTGCCGGCCGCAGGGCGGCGTGGAACAATGGACCATATGGGGTTTCGGAATAAAACCACTGGCCGGCTAACTGCGGCACCATCCGAATGGCCTGGACAGGGCATTGGTAAAAGCAGGCGGCACATCCCTCGCAGGCAAGGGGGTCCACGCGATAGAAGATGCTGTCCCCCTGTGCCGGCGGACCAAGCACCGCATCAAACCGGCACACATTGTGGCAAATCCCGCATCCCTCACAACGATGAGGGTCAATCTCCGCGACCGATTTTCCCCAGAACTCATGGGATTCGCGGCGGTCAGGGGCCAGCACCAATTCGAGATTGGCGGCGTCCACGTCAGCATCCGCAAAAGCGGCGCGCACTCGCGGGGAGTGGTGAGAAGCCAAATGTGCAAATGAGGCGACCAGGCTGGTCTTGCCCGTCCCGCCCTTACCGCTTACGATGACGAGTTGCTTCATTACCCCTCCAGCAACTACTGGCTGTCAGTGGCGAGCTTTCGGAGAGGGCCCACCTGGGAGTGGTGCTCCAGCAGATCCTGGATATGTTGGAACATGTCCCAGAACTGCGTGCGGTACTCCGGGTGGATGTCGAGCAGTGCCCGGCCTTGTGCAATTCCCTCGCTAATGGCCCGCTGGAAAGGAATGCGCATCAGGATCGGGAGGCCTGCACTCGCGCAGAACGATGTAACGGACTCATCGCCGATCCCATAGCGATTGATGACTACTCCGGCTGGGATTCCCAACTCGCCGGCGACCTGGGCCGCCAGGCGGAGGTCATGAAGCCCGAAAGGAGTGGGTTCGGTTACTAACAACAGGAAATCGGCACCACGCGCGGTCTCGACGACCGGACATGAGGTGCCTGGCGGCGCATCGAATATGATGACGCTGTGGGATGGCGTGAATGGAGGGATGGCCCACTGCTTGAGCCGGCGGATAATAGGGGTTGCCAGCGGCTCCCCGGTTTGGAGCACCCCTCGAGCGAAAAAGATGCCGTGGGGTGTAATACCGGCCTCCACTACGCCGATCGGGTGAGGCTGCTCAGATATCGCGTTCTCCGGGCAGATTCGTGCGCAACTGCCGCACCCATGGCAGAGGTGCGGAAAGACCAGCGGGGTAGTGCCCAATACCAGAATGGCGTGATACTGGCAGACCTCCGCACATTTGCCGCACACGGTGCACTTCGAAGCATCAACCTCCGGCACCAGGATGACAACATCCTCCCGGCGGTCGAATGTGGGCCGCAGGTACAAATGGGCATTGGGCCCCTCGACATCACAGTCCAGGAAGGCCACCTGAGGCTGTGATGTCGCTGTAAGGGGTGGTTCGACAAGGCTCAACGCCAGGCTGGTGGCTACCGTGGTCTTGCCAGTTCCGCCTTTGCCGCTGGCAACTGCGATGCGGAGCGGCCGTGGTGTGGTGCCAGGGATATTACTTTCCATAGTGTCCCGGGTTGGTTGCCTTGTCTACCTGTTGGAGTTGGCCGGCGGAGAACTGCGAGACAGCTTCCCGCACGGTCAGCGGTGAATTGCACTGGTACATCAGGATGCCGGCGGCAGATAGTGCCATGGTGGCATTCGGCCCAAAGTCACTGCCGATAACGGCCTGCGTGCCGAACCGGCTGAGAAATTGGACCGCTTGCAAGCCGGCGCCGCCGCCGGCGCGCACCGCCGGGTTTTCATGGGCCTCCCATTGCATG
>JAPWUQ010000271.1 GCA_028275445.1 Anaerolineae bacterium
CGCATCACCGACATCGGGAACAGCGCAGAACTGGCGGCGCGCTATCCGCACGACGAGGCGCTGGACGCCGGCGGTATGCTGGTCCTCCCCGGCTTCATCTGTGTCCATACCCATTTCTACGGCGCGCTCTCGCGCGGCATCCCGCCGCGCGGCATCGAGCCGCCGGCGGACCTGCGCGCCAGGCTGGAGAACCTGTGGTGGCGGTTGGATAAGGCCCTGCGGCCCGAGGACATCCGCTCCAGCGTGGAGGTCTGCCTGGTGGACGCCATCCGCCACGGCACCACTACGCTGATTGACCATCATGCCTCGCCGCGCTGTATTGACGGCATCCTCGACCTGATCGCGGAGATAACCAGCCAGGCCGGCGTGCGCGCCTGCCTGTGCTACGAGGTCTCCGACCGGGACGGCCCCGAGGCCGCCGCGGCCGGCATCCGCGAGAACGCCCGCTTCATCCGCCGCTGTCAGACGAATCCCTCTCCCCTGCTGGCCGGCCTAATGGGACTGCACGCCTCCTTCACCCTCTCGGACAAAACCCTGCAGGAAGCGGTCGAGACCGCGCGCGGGCTGGGCGCCGGCTGTCATATCCACGCCGCCGAGGGGAAGGTGGATGTCTCCGAGACCCTGCGCCGCACCGGCAAGCGCGTGCTGGAACGCCTGCAGGCCGCCGGCGTGTTAGGCCCCAAGACCATCGCCGCGCACTGCGTCCATATTGACGATTTTGAGGTGGACATCCTGCGGGAAACCCACACGATGGTGGCGCACAATCCCCGCTCCAACATGAACAATGCGGTCGGGACGGCGCGCGTCCCGCGCCTGCGGCGCGCCGGCATCGTGGTCGGGCTGGGGAACGACGGCTTCTCCAACAACATGCTGGCAGAGATGCAGGCCGCCTTCCTGGTGCATAAGCTGGCGGCGCTGGACCCGCGCCTCATGCCGGCGGAAGAGGTACTGGACATTGCCTTCGCCGGCGGCCGCGCCATCGCCGGCACCCTCTTCCCCGCCCCGCTGGGGATCCTCCAACCCAACGCGTTCGCGGATGTGATTCTCGTCGAATATCATCCGCGCACGCCGCTGACGGCGGACAATTTCGCCTGGCACCTCATTTTTGGGCAGGATGACATGCGGGTGCATACGACCATCGTCGGTGGGAGGGTGCTGATGCGCGCCGGCGAGCTCCTCACGCTGGACGAAGAGCGCATTGCCGCCCAGGCGCGCGAGCGCGCCGCCAAACTCTGGGCTCGATATTAGCGGTAGGGAGGCAGACACAGATGCCGCGGTCCTCATCCTTGTGGAAAAAAGTGAGCGGGCCGGCCAAGATCGGCCTGGCCTTCGGTTTGTTGGGAGCGGTTCTGGCCGCCATCGGCATGTTCCGGGGCTTCGCCCCATTCACCCTGCGCGCCTTCCTGACGGCCGTGCTGATCTCCGGGGTGAGCTGGGGGCTGGTGAGCTGGGCCATCGCCGCGGCCGTCGTCGAAGTGGAAGCGGACACCCATTCGGATGAAGGGCCGGCCCACACCCCAGACCAGCGCTGAAGCCTGCTGGTCCCGTCCCTTCCCGCCAGAAGTACTGCGCCTTTCCTCAATCAAAGGAGACCGAGAAAATGGCTGACCTCAGCGTCCATTTCCTGGGAATGACCTTCCGCAACCCGGTGCTCCCCGCCGCCGGCCCCCCGGGCTGGAACGGCGAGGCCCTGCGCCGATGCGCGGAGGGCGGCGCCGGCGCCCTGGTCACCAAGACCATCTCCGACACCGCCGCACAGGTGCCCCACCCCAATATGGCCCAGGTTCCCGGCGGCTTCCTCAACACGGAACTCTGGTCGGAGCTTCCCCCCGAGCAGTGGTTCGAAAAGGAACTGCCCCTCGCCCGGGAGCTGGGACTGCCCCTCATCGTCAGCATGGGCTACACCGCCCGCCAGATCGCCGCCCTCGCCCCCAAGGTGCGTCCCTTCGCGGATGCTATCGAGCTTTCGACCCATTACCTGGGGGACGACCCGCGTCCCATGATGGAGGCCATTGACGCGGCCAAGTCCGGCGCCGGCAAACCCGTCATCGTCAAGCTGTCCCCCATGCGCGACATGAAAGCCGCCGCGCAGGCCGCTAAAGAGGCCGGCGCGGATGCCATCGCCGCCATCAATTCCTTCGGCCCGACCATGGGCATTGACATCGAGACCGGACAGCCGTGGATGGGAAGCGCGGACGGCTACGGCTGGCTCTCCGGGCCGGCGCTCCGGCCCCTCGCCGTGCGCTGTATCTTCGACATCGCCCGCACCGTGGACCTGCCGATCCTCGGCGTGGGAGGGGTCAGCCGGGGCACGGACGCCATCGAGCTGATCATGGCCGGCGCCTGGGCGGTGCAGGTCTGCACCGCGGTCATCCTGCAGGGACACAGCGTCCTGGGGAGAATTGCCGGCGAGATCAACCAGTGGCTGGACAGCCACGGCTATGTCAACATCCAATCGGTGCGCGGCCTGGCCATCGAGCGCATCTCCCAGCGCGCCGGCGTGCGCACCCAGGCGCGCCCGCCGGAATTTGAGCCGGAACTGTGCACCGGCTGCCGGCTGTGCGAGCAGAGCTGTGTCTACGACGCCATCCACGTGGTGGACGGGCTGGCCCAACTGGACGAGGCGCGCTGTTGGGGGTGCGGCCTCTGCGTGACGCGCTGTAAACCGCGTGCCCTTTCCATGCGCTATGACTGAACGGGAGAGCCGCACCGCATCTGCGAGCGTCCGTCAGGCCTGGATCGCTGGCCTCATCGGACTGCTGGCCAATGGGACGGCCATGCTGGTGCTGGCCGGCGTGCACTCCCGCTCGGCCGGCGCCAGCCCCCTCCTGCGCTGGCTCCCCTTCCTGGCCCAGGAACCGCTGAGCACGTGGTGGGTGTGGGGCTGGTTCGCCTTCTTCCTGTTCCTATCGCTGATCGAGATACCGATGATGGCGCTGGCTCTGCGGGCCATGGCCCGCTCCTCCGCGCGCCGGCCCCTGCTCCTGACGGTAACTGCCTTTGTCTTCTTCCCGGCGGTATACGCATGGCTGAACTGGCTGTTCAACACCAGCCTG
>JAPWUQ010000058.1 GCA_028275445.1 Anaerolineae bacterium
GAGGAGTACACCCCGGATGAGAACCAGCGGCTCTACCAGGACATCTACATCAGCGGCATCAATGGGTCGGAGAAGGTCTACTTCCGCATGTGGTACGAGCCCCGCCATCTGGACAAAGACCTGAACGCCGATGGGAGCATCAGCGAGACGGTGGATATCGTCTATCCGGCGCTGATGCAGGAGTTCACGTATCAGCTCACCGACATCGGCTATACCCCTGGGGCATCGCCCAGCCGTCTGCCGTTGCCGGCGGTGGGGAATGCCGGCAGCACCTCCTTTGTTTTCCCGATGGCCATGCGCGCCGGCGACCTCTTTGACGGTAGCGGGAACGTGGACACCACGTCCGGCAATGCCCGCTTCGGTTACGGCCTGACCAGCCTGGATGCCAACTTCGATGGCGCCGGCGATATCGTCAATATTGACAGCGAGGCCACCCTGGCCACCAAGCTGGGCCTGCCGGCGGGGACCTGGCTGGATTTCGACGGCGACGAGGTGCTGGATAATCTGAGCACGGACGGGGCCCCGCTCAGCGGCGATGAACTGGTCGTGCTGAGCCTGAACCCGGTCCGGCTGGGCATCGGCGAATCCGTCCAGTTCCTGGATTATCTGGTGACCCTCCAGGCGGTGGGCGACAGCGATGCGGTGGTGCTGGTGCGCTATGTGGGCGACCGCATCCCGGATAATCCGGCGCACGCCCATACCATCCCCAACGGCGCGGTGCGCTTCATTGATCGCCATGGTTCCGAGACGCCGGCGCCCAACGGCGGCGATGCGGTGGTGGCCGTGCCGGTCAGCCCCTTCTTTGTGCAGTTGGTGGCGGTGGATGCCCGCGACAACGCCGCGACCGTGCGCATCGGCCGCGGCCTGGGCGCGCCGTACAGCGCCATGGAAAGCGCACCGTTCTCCGCCGACCTGCGGCCGGGCGATCCCTGGTTCCTGAAGCGCTTCTACGTGGATGGCCATGAGTACAACGTCACGGCGATCGGCACAATAGGGACGGAGGGCTTTCGCTTCATCACCATCCGCACCCCTGTGCCGAAGGTGCCGGTCTACATCGCCCAGCATTCCGTGGAACTGCAGGATTACGGGCCGCAGGATTGGCTGTCGGTGATGCCGCCGTATAACTACGAGCACTTTATCTTCACCGACATACAGACCATCACCCGCTTCTCCGATGAGACGGTCCCGCCGACGACCGGCACCACGCCGGCGATGGTAGAGCCGTACATTGACTATGTCGGCCGGCTGGTAGGCCCGGTGCCGCCCATCCTCCAGCATAACGGCCCCTTCCCGTACTACGGCATCAACCCCAATGTGCCCTACGGTGACCCGCGGGAGATGTTCCTGTTCTACGTGGCGGAGGATGTCAACCGGCAGTACCTGGGCGAGCTGAAGGAGCTGTACGGTGAGGTGCCGAACCCGAACACCGAGGACCCGGTGCCCTTCAGCGAGTTCTGGTACGATCAGCAGTTTTGGACACAGCCATGGGCCTATACGGAGCTGGTCCTGCCCGATATCCAATCGACGCGCATGCCGGCCGGCGTCCGGGACCTCTATCTCCTCACCAGCTCCTTCCTGGCGGATCAGACGGAGATGCTGCAGTGGATCCAGAACAGCCCGCCGCCCTGGGCGTATAACCTGGTGTGGGACCCGGTGCGGGAGACCTGGGTGCGCGACACCACGGTGAATGATTTCGCCGGCTATTGGGCGCCGCGCGATGTGCCTCGCGTGCAGTTCTGGTTCGACCCGGCGGAGGGCGGGAAGAAGTACAAGGACGAGGAGGGCATTCGCCTGTACGGCCGCCTGAACGAGGGCGCCGGCATGGGCACGGTGGGCGACTACATTGACCCCGTCAACGGGGCCTATCCGGTGGAGGTCATGCCCTACAGCGATCCCTGGGCGCCCTTCAATCCTGACCTGCCCGAAGCGCCGCGCAAGGACTCCCTGACCTTCAACCCGGTGTACATGAGCCGCGATAACAGCCTGACCGATCCACTGCGTGGCCTGTATGGGCAGATCTCCGTGGAGGGCCAGGATGCCCGCGAGAAAGCCTTCCTGCGGATGTGGTATGAGCCGCAGTACTACGACAAGATTCGCATCGCCAACACGTCTATCTACAGCTTCCCGGCGGTGATGCAGGAATTCACCTACATGGTGCTGGATACCAACGACAAGCCGACGCACGGCCGGCCAGGGGCCACCAACATCGCCTTCCCCATGGCTACCAATGCGGATGGCCTGCCGCGGCCTGATCCGAGCACCCGGCAGTTGCCTCCCAGCCGGCTGCCCAGCTTCGGCTACGGCATCAACAGCTTCGATGCCAACTTTGACGGCACGCCGGACATCGTGCGGGTGCATTCGGAGTTCAGCCTGAACCAGTATCTGGGCACCGTGACCCTGGACTTCGACGGCAACGGCTCCGGGACGGATTACCTGGACCCGGACGGTGTCGGCGGCAACCCCCGCATGACCGGCGACGAAATGGTGGTCTTCGCCGTCCAGAACATCCATCTGCGCATCGGCCAGAGCGCCCAGTTCCTGGATTACATGGTCACGCTGAACAATGTGGCCAGCACGCCGCTGGGCGTGGCCCAGGCGCAGTTCCAGCTCTGGTACACGGGCGGCGGGCTGTTCCCTCAGCCGGGCGGCGGCTATTCGCTCCAGCCCCTGCCGGTGCCCAGCCTCGGCTCCACGACGGACCTCCAGCCGGGTGATGCCGCCGTCGCCGGCCGCAACCGCGGCTATGTCCGCCGCATCGCCAACGGCACGAACAACCTTGGTTCCGTGGACGGCGGCTGGTTCATCTACGTCCACAGCGTCAACCGCACGCTGGAAGAGGCGACCATCACCATCGGCCGCGCCCTGGGTGCCACCTACTCCGCCATTGACAACGGTGCCGGCGGCCACGACCTGGATGCCGGCGACCCGTGGTACCTGAAGCGCTTCTTCGTGGACGGCCACGAGTACAACGTGGTGGCCATCCGTGCCGAGTTCCAGGGGGATGCCGGCATCAACGAGGACCCCACCGAGTTCAAGTACATTACCCTCCGCACGCCGGTGCCCAAGGTCACCTTCGTCAACCAGCAGGACTCCCAGGTGCTCCAGGGCTACTTCCAAGGCCTGGTGTGGGGCGTGAACACGGACCTGATCTCGGTCATGCCGCCGTTCGACCGCACCCATACCATTTCCGAGGATATCGTGACCCTGGATCCGGCGAAGTTCGCCATCCCCTTCTGGTATGACAGCGACTGCGCCGGCATCGCGCGGCCGTCGCGGGTGGTGCCGGCATTGGATATCTGCATCATCTCGGAGGACCGCGATCCGCAGTTCTTCGGCGAGCTGAAGCAGATACTGGATCCGGCCGGCGAGAACCGCTGGAATACCCAGCAGTTCAACACCCTGCCCGACCGCTTCACCGAACTGCGGCTGAGGGCCGGCGAACTGTACCTGCTGACCTCCAACTGGCGCTCTACCGAAAGCATCGCTCACTTCTACGGCTGTCCTCTGCCGCCGCTGAACCCGGCGACGCCGGACAACCCGCTCATCACCTGGAACCAGCAGATAGAGTTGGCGGCATACCGCGCCGGCGACAGCCCCATCAGCATCCCTGCGCCCAACATGGGGCCCAACTACGCTATGCTGTACTGGCCGCCGGTGCCGCAACCGCCCGCGCCTCCCACCAATCAGTACCTGGCGGATTACTACGATGGGCTGTTTGACCCGAACGACATCTGGACGAACAGCCTGCGGGTGAAGTTCTGGTACGATCCGCAGGATGTGGAGGACATCTACGTCAACCGCTACACGATGACGCCGGCGGTGCGCACCATCAACCTGCGGCAGGGCTGGAACCTCATCAGCTTCGACGTCTTCCCGACGGATCCGGCCATTGCCTCGGTGCTGTCGGGTATCGCCGGCCGCTACACACGGGTGCTGTCCTTCGACTGCAACGCAGGGACGCCGGGCCTGAGCTACTATCCGGACCTGCCGGCGCTCAGCAGTCTCCAGCACATGGATCCGTATCACGGCTACTGGATCTACATGAACTCCAGCGCCACGCTGACGGTGCAGGGCTTTGAGATCCCGGACAGCACGCCCATCTACCTGTGCGCCGGCTGGAACCTGGTCAGCTACCTGCCCGAGTCGCCTCTGCCAGTGGACGTCGCGCTCCAGAGCATCAACGGCCTGTACTCGGTGGTGCTTGGCTGGGACAACGGCGCCCTGTCCTACTACCCAGACCTGCCGCCTGGGCTGAACAGCCTGCATCAGATGGAACCCGGCCACGGCTACTGGGTGAAGCTCACGGCGCCGGCGACCCTGGTCTACCCCGAGGGCTTCACCATGGCCGCTTCGGAGCTGGAGCCTAACGTGCTGAGCACCATGGTGCCGCCGTCCAACATCTGGGCCAACTTCGTGGCCCTCAACTCCCGCTTCCACGGCGATCCTCTGCCGGTGGGCGCGGTGGTGCGGGCCTTTGACCCGGACGGCGTGCTGTGCGGCGAGACAGTCGTGGCGGTGGAGGGCGGCTTCGTCATGGCGGTCTACGGCGATGATCCGCAGACGCCGGAGGACGAAGGCGCGAAGGTCGGCGACATCATCCGCTTCACCGTCAACGATGAGCCGGTCATCACCATGCCGAAGGACCCGGTGTGGCCCGGCAATATGGAGCGGGTGGATATCGTCATCGGGCCCCTGCGCTCTCTCCTGCCCATCAAAGTGAAGCAGTGGGCTGGGCAATAGTCACAGACCGTCGCCATGGGGGAGGCCAGAGCAGCGGCCTCCCCCACACTAACAGAGCCTGACCGCGAGTGCAGTGTCGCGAAACCCTGCACGTCGAGGGGAGAAGTTTCGCTGAAGGAGGCAGGAATGCCTGACACATTGTCGAAACGCACGTTGTTCCGGTGGTTACTGCTGGCCCTGCTGGCGCTTCTGCTGGCCCTGCCGGCCGCCGCCGGCGCCCAGGGCCCGATTCCCACCAACGAATGGGTCAACTTCTATGGGCTGAACACCCTGCTGAACGGGGCGCCGGTGCCCCCAGGGGCGGTTATCACCGCCTATGACCCGCAGGGGGTGCTGTGCGGACAGTTCGTCGTGCACACCGCCGGCCGCTACGGCGTCATGCCGGTGTACCGCGACGACCCGATGACCGCTACCGATGAGGGTGCCAGCCCGGGTGATACCATCACCTTCCGCATCAACGGTCTGCCGGCCACCGCCCTCGGGCCTGGCCTGCCGCGCTGGACGGCCAACGGGGATGTCATTCAGGTGGAGCTGAGCGCCGGCGGCGCGGTGCCTCCGACGAACACGCCGGTTCCGCCGACCAACACCCCGGTGCCGCCGGCCAATACCGCCACGCCCACCCGCACCTTCACGCCGGTGCCGCCGACGGCTACGCCGGCCGCGCCCACGGCGACCTTCACCGCCGTGCCGCCGGCCACCTCCACGCCCGGCACCACGCCGCCGGAGTGGGTGAACTTCTACGGCGAGAACTCCACCTATGACGGTGGGCCTTTGCCGGTCGGCGCACGGGTGGAAGCCTGGAGCACAGACGGTGTGAAGTGCGGTGAGTTCGTGGTGACCCAGGCCGGCCGCTACGGCCTGCTGGCCTGCTACCGCGCGCCCAACGGCCAGCCGGGCGTCCAGCCGGGCGAGAACGTCATCTTCACCGTCAACGGCCGCGCCGCCCGCACCCTGGGGCCGGATGCGGCGGTCTGGACGGAAATGGGCGCTCGCCTGCACGTGGAACTGGACGTCCCGCCGCTGACGCCTTTCCCGACGGCCACGGCCACCCGCACCCCGACCCCGACGCCGGCCGGCGGGACATCCGTACCGCCGGAATGGGTGAACTTCTACGGCACTGCCACCACCTATTACGGCGCGCCGGTGCCGCCGGGGGCGCTGGTGGAGGCCTTCGCACCCGATGGGACGAAGTGCGGCCAGTTTGTGGTGACGACCGCCGGCCAGTACGGCGTCCTACCGTGCGTGCGCGCACCACTGGGCGTCCCGGGCGCGCATCCTGGCGACACGATCTCGTTCAAGATCAACGGCCGGCCGGCCAACGCCCGTGGCCCGGACCCGGCGGTCTGGACCACCAACGGCGACGTGCGCCATGTGGAGCTGGAAGTGCCGCCGCTGACGCCCATCCCAACCAATACGCCGGCGCCTACCGCCACCTCCACGCCCTCCGGGCCTCCTGGCTCGCCCGAATGGGTCAACTTCTACGGCATCAACACCATCTATGAGGGCCAGCCCATCCCGGTCGGCGCAGTGGTGCGGGCATGGAGCCCCGACGGGGTGGAATGCGGCAGTTTCACCGTGACCGAGCCGGGCAAGTACGGCCTGCTGGCCTGCATGGGTGCGCCCATCGGCCTGCCGGGCGCGCATCCGGGCGACACCATCTACTTCACCATCAACGGGCGCGCCGCCCTGGCGGTGGGGCCGGACAGCCCGGTCTGGACGACGAACGGCGACCTGCGCCATGTGGAGCTGTTCATCCCGCTCTCCACGCCGACGCCGTGTCCGATTTGTACGGCTACGCCGACGCCGGCGCCTGGCACACCGACGCCCACTTTGCCGGCGCCTACGCCAACCTCGACCGCCACGGTGCCCGGCGCGACAATGACGCCGGCGCCTACCCCTACTCCCGGCGGCCTTTGCTCGCAGGGAATTGTCTATACGGTGCGCTGGGGTGATTGGCTGTACAAGATCGCCCGATGCTTCGGCGTATCGGTGCAGGACATCCTGTACTGCAACTACCTGCCCAACCCGAACTACCTGCGCCCTGGCCAGCAGTTGTTCATCCCTGGCGTGACGCCCACGCCGGCACCCACACCCGGCGCGACGCCCACGCCGTGCCCCTCCACGGTCTATATCGTGCGACCAGGGGATACCCTCTCGGGGATTGCCTGGCGTTTCGGCACCACCGTGCGGGCCATTATGGCCGCCAACGGCCTGGTCAATCCCAATTACATCTATGTGGGCCAGCGCCTGACGATTCCCACCTGCGGGGATCCGCCGCCTTCTGGCCGCACGTACATCGTGCAGTATGGCGATTCGCTCTGGAAGATCGCTATGCGGTTCGGCGTCAGCATGTGGCGCCTGGCAGTGGTGAACAACCTGTACTACCCGTACATCATCTATCCAGGCCAGGTGTTGGTCATCCCGTAACGGCCCGTGCCACCCTGTGCCCGGGTTAGCGGGCTTCATACGAATTCTGCCTGGGGATGTCGCGCCGGCCGGCGCGATCCCCAGGCATATCCCTGTGTAGTACCGCCCATCACCGCCGGGCATTCCATGTGGGAGGTAGGCTGGCATGAAACGTATTTCCATCATTCTGCTCATCGCGGCGCTGATCGCCGGCTGGGGCGCCGCATGGCTCTCCGCTTCCACCACCGCACAGGTGACCCCCACCAACCGCTGGGCCAACTTCTATGGGCTTGCCTCCACCCTCGACGGCGCGCCGCTTCCGGTTGGCTCCGTCATCCGCGCCTATGACCCGGACGGGGTCAACTGCGGCGAATGGGTGGTCAACTCCGAGGGCGTCTACGGCATGATGCCGGTGTACGGCGATGATGTGGAGACGTCAGCGGACGAAGGCGCCCAGGAAGGGGATACCATCACCTTCACCATCAACGGGTGGCCGGCCACCCCGACCGGCCCCGATGCCCCGGTGTGGAGCTGGGGGGTCCTGCGGCATGTGGAACTGCAGGCCTTCAGCGGCGCCGCCACCGCGACCCCGACCGCGACCTCGCCGGCGACCGGCACCGCCACGCCTACCCCTACGCGAACCTTCACGCCCACTGCCACCCGCACCTTTACGCCCACTCCCACCACCACGACCACGCCGGGGGCCGTGCGCATTGAGTTCGTGCCCAACTTCACCGGCGTGCCGCTGGGCGGCTCGTTCTATCTGGATGTCTGGGTGCATACCAACGGCTATCTCCTGGATGCCGTGGATGTGACCGCGACCTTTAACCCGACCTATCTGCGGGTGGACAGCATTGACCGGGGGAGCACGCTCTCCCAGATACTGGTGGAGACCTGGAACAACACCGCCGGCACGGTGCGCTATGCCGCCGGCCGCGCCTTCACCGACCCACCGGTGAGCGGGTCGTTTATCCTATGCCGTATCTGGTTCACCGGGCTGGCCACGACCGCCGGCACACCCGTGAACTTCGATGCCGGCACCTCGGCCGCCGTCTACATGGGCAATTATCTGCCCCTGACGTTTGGCAATGCCACCGTGACGGTGGGCGTCCCGACGCCCACACCCACGGCGACTCCCAGCGTTGTCACCCTCCGGATCAGCCCATCCTTTTACGCCGCCAGCCTGGGCGGGGCCTTCGCGCTGGACGTCGTCGTCGAGGCCGGCTCCCAGCCGCTGGATGGCGTGGATGTGGCGATCCATTTTAACCCGACCTATCTGGCGGTGCAGAGCATCACCGGCGGTACTGCTCTGCCGGTGCCCCTCTCGCAGAGTTGGAACAACACCACGGGTGTCCTGCGCTATGCCGCCGGCCGCAATTTCGCTGACCCGGCGCCCAGCGGCACCTTCGTCCTGTGCAGTATCACCTTCCAGGCGCTGAACAATACCGCCGGCACTCCCGTGGAGTTCGATGATCCCTCCATCGAGGTCGCCTACGGCGGTAATCCCCTGCCCTTTACCACGGTGGACGGGCTGGTGGCCATTGGGCTGGCGACAGCCACCCCGACGCCGACGCCCGGCGTGGTGACGGTGCGGGTTCAGCCGGCGTTCTATGCCGCGTCGCTGGGGGAGACCTTCGCAGTGAGCCTGATGATTGACGCCGGCGCCCAGCCGATTGACGGCGCAGATGTCCTCCTGCAGTTCAACCCGACCTATCTCTCGATTATCGGCGCCGACAATGGGGCCACACTGCCCATCGTCCTGACGAAGACCTGGGACAACGCCGCCGGCACCTTCCGCTATGCCGCCGGCCGCAACTTCATGGCCCCGCCGCCCAGCGGCACCTTCGAACTGGTGCGCATCTGGTTCCACGCGGATGCGCTGACCGCCGGCACCACGCTGAGCTTCGATGCCGGCGCGACCGACGTGGTCTTCGCCGGCGGCTCGGTGCTGGGCTCCCTGCAGAGCGGGACGGTACAGATCACCGCCGGCACCGTGACGCCAACCTTGACGCCCACCCCCACCCCGACCTTTATCGGCGGGGTGACGCCCACCAACGAGTGGGTGAACTTCTACGGCGTTAGCTCCCTGCTGAACGGCAGTCCTCTGCCCGTCGGGGCAGTGGTGCGCGCCTATGATCCCGACGGCGTCAACTGCGGCATCTGGGTGGTCAACGCCGTGGGCCAGTACGGCCTGATGGCGGTTTACCGCGACGACCCCTCCACGCCGGCGGATGAAGGCGCGCTCCCCGGCAACACCATCACCTTTACCATCAACGGTATCCCGGCCACTCCCATGGGGCCGGATGCGCCCACCTGGACGGCCATGGGAGACGTGCGGCACGTGGAGCTGAACGCCGTGGCGGCGGCGACGGCCACCCCGACCATCACCAGCACGCCCACCCGGACGCCGACGTTCACAGCCACGGCCACATCCACCGCCACGCGCACGCCGACGGCGACCACGCCGGCGACAGCCACGCATACTCCGACCGTCACGCCGACCAGCCCGGCGCCGACCGCGACCCATACGCCGACCCCCACCGGCCCGGCGCCGACGGCTACCCCGACCGCCACGCCGGCCGGCACCCCCATCACCACCAACCTATGGGTGGATTTCTACGGGACGAACTCCTTCTTCTCCGGCAGTCCCCTGCCCATTGGCGCTGTGGTGCGGGCCTATGACCCGGACGGGGTGCTGTGCGGGCAGTTCACCGTGCACACCGCCGGCCAGTACGGCATCATGCCGGTTTACGGCGATGACCCGATGACGCCCGAGGACGAGGGCGCGCGGCCCGGCGATACCATCTCCTTCACCATCAACGGCGTGCCGGCCACACCGCTGGGCCCGGATGACCCCATCTGGACGACGCACGGCGACCGCCGGCATGTGGAGCTGAACGCAGTGCCCTCGGCGGCTACCGCGACCCCGACGACGGCCGCCATGACCGCCACGCCAACCGCGACTGCCACCGCCACGCATACGGCGACGGCCACGTTCACGCATACGCCGGCGGCCACGTTCACGCACACTCCGACCCCCACTGCCACCTGGACGCCGACGGCCACCGCCACGCACACGCCAACCCGCACGCCGACGGCGACCACACCTGTGACCGGCACACCCACGCCGACACCGCCGGGCGGCATCGTCATCACCAACGAGTGGGTGAACTTCTACGGGCTGAACTCTTATCTGGACGGCCTGCCCTTACCGCTAGGGGCGGAGATTCGGGCTTATGACCCCGACGGCGTCCTGTGCGGCGTATTCACGGTGGTGATGCCCGGGCAGTACGGCTTACTGCCGGTCTATCGCGATGATCCCTCGACGCCGGTGGATGAAGGAGCGGAACCCGGGGACATTATCCACTTCACCATCAACGGCGCGCCGGCGGTGCCCATGGGCCCGGATGAGCCTATCTGGACGAGCAACGGCGACCTGCGGCATGTCGAGCTGAACGCGGTGAGCACAGCGCCGACGCCGACCCGCACGTTCACGCCCACCATGACGCCGACCGGGACAGCGCCGGCGACGGCCACGGCCACACCGACAGCTACCGCCACGCGCACGCCTACGCCCACGGGAGTGACACCTACGGCTACCAGCACCCCCACCCGCACGCGCACACCTACGCCGACGGGGACGCCGGGCGTCGTCATCCCCACCAATGAGTGGGTCAACTTCTACGGCGTCAACTCCTTCCTGGATGGCGCGCCCCTGCCCGTGGGCGCGGTGGTGCGGGCGTACGACCCGGATGGGGTGCTGTGCGGGCTGTTTGTCACCACCATGCCGGGCCAGTACGGCATCATGGCGGTCTATCGCGATGATCCGCTGACCGTCGTGGACGAAGGTGCTCGTCCGGGCGATACCATTTCGTTCACCATCAACGGCTGGCCGGCCACGCCCATGGGCCCGGATACGCCGGTCTGGACCAGCAACGGCGATCTGCGGCACGTGGAGCTGAACGCCGTGAGTTCCATCACGGGGCATCAGGCCTTCCTGCCCGTGATCGCGCGCGGGTATGCCGGCCCGACGCCGGCGCCCACCGCGACCCCCACGCGCACCGCCACGTTCACGCCCTCGCCGACGCGCACCATCACGCCGACGTTCACCCCGACCTCGACGCCGACGATCACCCGCACGCCGACGGTGACGCACACGCCGACCGTGACACGCACGCCCACGGCCACCACAACGCCAGGCGCCGGCAGTGCCATTTACGGGTTCGTCTATCATGACATGAACGGCAACGGCGTGTGGGACATGGCGGAGCCCACGCTCTCGGGCGCCCTGCTGACCCTGGACGGCATCTACACGTACACCACCTCGTGGGACGGGTATTATTACTTCGGCGGGCTGACGCCGGGCATGCATACGCTGGTGGAGACCAACCCGCCCGGATACCCGGTCTCGACCACGCCGGACACCATCCATTTTGAGATCCCCATGATGGGCGCCATCGTGCGGTATGATTTCGGCGACCGGCCGACGGCGGTGCCCACCCCGACGCCGACGGCCACGGTAGAATGTCCGCCGCCGTTTGTTGTGGATGACCTGGACCCGGGCTTTGCCCGCTTCGGGACCACCGCCTACTGGCACGGGATGAACACGGGATACGCCGGCCACATGTGGTGGACGCTTTCCAACGGCACCGTCGTGGATAACTGGGCGCGCTGGCAGCCGGTGGTGCCCGCCACGATGCGGTACCGGGTGGAGGTGTACATCCCCGCCGGCTATTCCACCTACACGCCCACCTCCAGCGCCCGCTATATGGTCTATCATCGCGACGGCGTTACGCCGGTGGTGGTGAACCAGGCGGCACATCCCAACGAGTGGGTGAGCCTGGGCGAGTTCTGCTTCACCGCCGGCACAAGCGGCCGGGTGGAGCTGACGGATGCGACTGGTGAGGCGGTCGGCACACGCTCCATCGCCTTCGATGCTGTGCGCTGGACCTGCCTGGGGCCGTGCGGGCCGGTGGTCGGCACGCCGACCCCTACGCCGACCGCAACGCTCACGCCGGCGCCCACGGCGACCCCGACGCCGACCAGCACTCCTCTGCCGCCGTCCTGCTCGCAGATCATCGTGAACCCGGGCTTTGAGTATGACGGCGCCTGGAGCATGCTGGGGGCCAAGCCAGGCAGATACACGACCCTCGACAGGTATGCCGGCCTGCGCTCGGGCCTGATGGGCATCCTGCCCGGGGAAACCGATTTCGAAGCGCACAGCTCCATCTTCCAGCAGATCACCATTCCGGCGGATGCCCGGTCGGCCACCCTGCGCTTCTGGTATAAGCCGTTCGCGCAGGCGCCGCACGCCGGCGATCCCACCGCCTATGACTGGACCGGCTTTGCGCCCGGCAAGGAGGTGAGGTCAGCGGACCTGCCGGCTGTGGTGGATGGCAAGCCCAACTGGGCGTACGATGACTGGCAGTTCGCGCTCATCCGCTACGGCTATCTGGGCCAGCAGTGGGCGTACGTGCTGATGACCAACTCCAACGCCGGCGTCTGGATGGAAAGGACCTATGACCTGATGCCGTGGAGAGGGCAGGACATCTGGGTGCACTTTGAGGTGCGCAACGATGGGGATGGGGCGCGGAGCTGGATGTTTGTGGATGATGTGACCGTCACCGTGTGCCGGTAACCCGGACATGGAGCGCCTCCCGCGGGAATCGTCTCGCGGGAGGCGTTTTTATTGCGCCGTGCGCAGGAAGGCCTGGACCTCTTCCAGGGTGGGCAGGCCGGCGCGTCCGCCCAGCCGCCGGCAGTTCATGGCCGCCACCGCGTTGGCAAAGCGTGCGATCTCGTACAGCGGCCAGTCCGGCTGGAGCAGGCCGAAGATGAAGGCGCCGTGAAAGGCGTCGCCGGCGCCGGTGGTATCTACCACCGGCACGGAGAAGCCAGGCACGTGGAAGTGCTCTTCCGGAGTGACGCAGAAACAGCCGTTCGACCCCAGCGTGGTGACCACGAGACGAGGGCCCCAGGTCATCAGCCGGCGGCTGGCCTCCAGCAAATCGCCGATGCCCGTGAACGCGGCGGGAAAGCGCTCGGCCGCAATCAGGATGTCCGTCACCTGCAGAACGTCGGGGGTGTGGGGGCGGGGGCGGTTGGCGTCGAAGACCACCTGGCCGCCGGCGGTGCGCACGATGCCGGCCGCCTCCGCGATGGCGTGGGGAGAATGGCCGTCCAGATGCAGGAAGCGCGTGCGGCGCAGGGCTTCTCTGGCCGGGTCCGTCAGTGC